>DATHSN010000274.1:0-15957 GCA_035464115.1 Acidimicrobiales bacterium
CGCAGCCGACCTGGCGCGCCGGATCGAGCTCGCGGCCACCGCCCGGCTCGGCCTGGAGGCCGCCACGGGCGAGCGCGCCCGGCGGGCGGAGCTGGTGGCCGAGCGCGCCGGCCTGCTCGCCGAGCTGGCCGACGTGGCGGCCCGCGCCGAGGAGCATCGCGTCGACCACGCCAAGCAGGCCGAGGCCCACCAGGCGCTCGAGCAGGCGCGAACCGACGCCCGGGCGCTGCTCGACACCCGTCGGTGCACCCTCGACGCGGCGCGCACCCACCTGGCCCGGCGGCGCGACCAGGTCGAGCGCGACGCGCTGCACGAGCGGCTCCGGCGTCTCGCCGACGCCGACGCCCGGCGGCTCGCCGCCATCGGGGTCATCGAGTCGATCGCGGTCGACGACGCGGTGCTCGACCGCCTGCGCACCGCCGAGGTCGAGCGTCGGGTCGCCGAGACCACCCTGGGCGCCGCCAGCGCGCTGGTCAGCCTCACCGCGGCGCGGGCGGTCGAGGTCCACACCGACGGTCACACCGTGGCGCTCGCCGAGGGCGACACCACCGAGTGGCAGGTCAGCGCACCACGGTCGCTCCACATCGACGGGCTGGGTCGGCTCGACGTGGTGCCCGGCGCCGGCACCGAGGAGCTCGCGTCCCGAGCGGTCGAGGCCGCCACCGAGCTGGCGACGCTGCTCGCCGGCGCCCGGGTGGCCGACATGGGGGCCGCCGAGGCCGCGCACCGGCGCCGCACGGCGGCCGAGCGCGATCTCGCCACGGCCGAGGCCGATGTGGCCGCGGCGCTCGCCGGCGAGTCCGCCGACGGGCTGCGGGCCCGCCTCGCGGTCCTCGAGGCCCGCACCACGGGCGTGGTCCCCGGCGATGTCGAGGTCGGCGCGTCGGCGCCCATCGATCTCGAGGCGGCGGAGGCGGCGGTCCGTGAGGCCGAGGCCACCATCGCCCCGGCCGACGCCGAGCTGGCCCGCATCGACCACGAGCTCGCCCGCGTGCGCGCCGAGCGCGAGCGCCTCCAGGTCGAGCTGGCCGGGCTCGAGGCCACGCTCGCCAGCGTCGAGCAGCGCGACCGGGCCGTCGACACCCAGCTCGGCGAGGCGCGCGCCGAGCGGCCCGACGCCGAGCTCGACGCCGCCGTCACCGAGGCGGTCGCCGCCCACGCGGCGGCCGAGGCCGAGGTGGCGGCGGCCGAGGCCCGGCTGGCGGCCGCCGATCCCGACACGGTGGCCGCCACCGCCGACAACGCCGCCGCCGTCGTCGCCGATCTGCGGGCGCGGCTCGCCGACGAGGCCACCGAGCTCACCACCCGTCGGGCCCGCCTCGAGCTCGCCGGCGGGTCCGGGCTGCACGAGCGGCGCGAGCACCTGGCCGCCGAGCTCCACCACGCCGAGGCCGAGCTCGCAGCGCTCACCGCCCGGGCCGCGGCCGCCCGCCGCCTCGTCGACACCCTCGACCGCCACCGCGCCGAGCTGCACCGGCGCTACGCCGCCCCCTTGCGCACCACCGTCGAGAGCTACGGGCGCCTCGTCCACGGTCCCGGCTTCTCGGTCGAGCTCGACGAGTCGCTCACCATCGAGCGCCGCATCCTCGATGGCATCGGGCTCGACGTCGACCAGCTCTCGGTCGGGGCGCGCGAGCAGCTGGCGCTGCTCACGCGGCTGGCGTGCGCCACGCTCGTCGGACCCGAGGGCGGGGTCGTCTGGCTCGACGACGCGCTCGGCAACACCGACCCCGACCGCCTCGACGCCCTCGGCCCGGTGCTGCGGGCGGCGGGCCAGCGGTGCCAGGTGGTCGTGCTCACGTGCTCACCCGAGCGCTACCGCCTGGTCGGCGGGGCCCACCGGGTGCGGCTCCACGCCTGAGCTCGGGCGCGCCGGTCACCCGGGCGGCCGACGGGCCTAGCCTGGGACCCGACTGGGGGGCCATGACCACGACATCGATCTCCACCGACGCGCCCGCGACCTCCGCGCTGCTCCGGGTGGCCGTGGTGGCGTCAGCCGGGGCGGGCCTCGTCCACGCCGCCGCCGCCGGATCCCACCAGGGCGACACGTGGCTCGCGGTGGCCTTCGCCCTGGCCGCGCTGGCCCAGCTGGGATGGGCGGCGGCCACGTCGGTCGCCCCCCGTCCGGCGGCGGCGTGGGTCGGTGCGGCGGTCAACGGCGGTCTCGTCGGGCTGTGGGCGTGGTCGCGCCTGTGGGGATGGCCGGTGATCGAGGCGGTGGCGCGACCCCAGGCGGTCGGGTTCCACGACGGGGTGGCCGCCGCCCTCGCCGCGGTGGCCGTGGCCGCCGCGCTCGCGTCGACGCGCCGCCGGGCCCCGCGCCCGGGGCGACTCGGGGTGGTCGCGGTGTCCGTGGTCGTCCTCGCCGCGGCGGTGCCGGCCATGGTCACCGACCACGCCCACGACCACCACGATCACGGCCAGGCGGCGCACGACCACGGCGAGGCGGTCGACGGCGCGATCGCGGTCGACCCGGCGAGCACCGGCTCCGACCCCGAGGTGAGGTCCGATGCTGCGGGCCCCGACGGCCTCGAGCACCACGGTCACGACGACGCCCACGCGCACGACGATGCCCACGCGCACGACGATGCCCACGCGCACGGGGACGCCCACGATCACGACGATGCCCACGCGCACGGGGACGCGCCGGCGCCCGGCGGCGGTGGGCTCGGCGACGAGACCCACGACCACGAGACCGACGAACCGATCATCTCGGTCGACGATCCGCGGCTCACCGTCGAGCAGCGCCAGGCGGCGCTCACCCTCATCGCCGACACCGCCATGGGCATGATCGGGCTCGACGACGTGGCCGCGGTGGAAGCGGCCGGCTACACGTCGATCGGCGACAGCGGCACCGGGTGGGAGCACTTCGTCAACATCGGCATGCTCTTCGACGGCCGCGAGCTCGACCCGGCGGCCATCGAGTCGGTGGTGTTCGAGGTCCGACCCGACGGCAGCCGGGTGCTGGCGTCGGCCATGTACATCCTCGAGTCGGGGTCGACCATGGCCGATGTCCCCGACATCGCGGGCGACCTCACCGTCTGGCACGACCACCAGGACCTGTGCTGGGAAGGTGCCCGGGTCACCGGCCGGGTCCGACCCGATGGCAGCTGTGCCACGGGTGAGCTCCGGGGCACGGCCCCGATGCTCCACGTGTGGATGGTGCCCCACCCGTGCGGACCCTTCTCCGGCCTCGAGGGCCACGGCGGCGCCTGTGGCCCCCACGATCACGGCGACGAGACCGCGGCCGCGCCGTAGCCCGACCCGGGCGGGTCGCGGCGGCCCTGGCGGCGACTACGGGGTGACGATGGCGAACCCCGAGGTCGGCTGCTCGAGCAGGGCGAACAGCCGGACCAGCGCGTCGGCGTCGCCGTCGATGCCGACCCGGCCGGCCACCACCTCGTCGGGCACGGTCGTCGTCTGCATCAAGATGGCGTCGAGCGTGGTGCGGGCCATGGTGAGGGTGGCGTCGGCGTCGTCATCGGTGCCCTCGTGGTGGTGCAGCGCGCTGTTCTCGAGGCGCAGCACCCAGCGCTCGCCGGTGTCGGTGAACACCCAGTTCACGCCGATGGTCTGGCCGTCGGCGGCCGGGCCGTCGAGCCGCACGCCGAGCAGCTCGAAGATCCACTCCACGGTCATCCCCGACAAGAAGCCGCCGGCGGCGGTGGGGCTGGCCGACCCCACCCCGTGGCGCAGCTCGTGGGCGCCGGTGAGGTAGAAGTTGCGCCACGGCCCGGCCTCGGCCTGGTAGCCGAGCTGCTCGAGGGCGTCGGCCTGCAGCGCCCGGGCCTCGGCGTTGTCGGGGTCGGCGAACACCACCTGGTTCACCACCTGGGCGACCCAGCGGTACTCGCCGGCCTCGAAGTCGCGCCGGGCGCGAGCGAGCACGGCGTCGGCGCCGCCCATGTAGTCGACGGTGCGCCGGGCGGTCTCCACCGGCGGATGGGGGTGCAGGTTGGCCGGATTGCCGTCGAACCACCCGAGGTAGCGCTGGTACACGGCCTTGGCGTTGTGGTTGACGGTGCCGTAGTACCCGCGCCCGGAGAACTCGTGGGCCAGCGAGGGCGGCAGGTCGAGCTCCTCGGCGATCTCGACCGGGGTCAGCCCCCGGTTGGCGAGGCGCATGGTCTGGTCGTGCAGGTACCGGTAGAGGTCGCGCTGGGCCTTGAGGTAGTGGACGATCTCGTCGTTGCCGAACCGTGGCCAGTTGTGGCTGGCGAACGACAGCTCGGCCTCGCCGCCCCACAGGCGGAGCATCTCGTGGATGTACTTGCTCCAGCCCAGCGCGTCGCGCACCTTGGCGCCCCGGGGCGTGTAGAGGTTGTGCATCACCGTGGTGCAGTTCTCGGCCGTGCACAGCGCCTTGAGGTCGGGGAACCAGAAGTTCATCTCCGCCGGCGCCTCGGTGTCGGGCGTGTACTGGAACACGATGCGGACGCCGTCGACCACCAGCTCCTGCCCGGTCTCGGTGATCAGCTCGGTGGGCGCGATCAACGACGCACCGCCGCCGCGCGGCAGCGTCTGGCCGAGCCCGGAGCCCACCTTGCCGTGTGGGCCGGCGGGCAGGAGGTTGCCGTACATGTACTGGGCCCGGCGCATCATGGCCGGGCCGGCGATGACGTTCTCGGACACCGCGGCCTCGAGGAAGCCGTCGGGTGCGATCACCCGGACCTCGCCCGACGCGGCCTGCTCGGGGGTCATCACCCCCGCGGCGCCGGCGAAGTGGTCGGCGTGGCTGTGGGTGTAGATCACGGCGCGCACCGGGCGCTCGCCGGCGTGGGCGGTGAGCAGCGCCATGGCGGCCCGGGCCGTCTCGGTGGAGGTGAGCGGGTCGATGACGATCCAGCCGGTGTCGCCCTCGATGGCGCTGATGTTGGAGATGTCGTAGCCCCGCACCTGCCAGATGCGCTCGGCCAACCGGAACACGCCGTGGCGGCTGTTGAGCCGGCTCTGGCGCCACAGGCTCGGGTTGACGCTGGGTGGGGCGTCGCCCTCGCTGAGGAACGACCACTGGTCGGCGTCCCACACCACCCGGTCGGGGTCGCGGTCGCTCGGGATCTGCAGCGTCGGCTCCGACGCCACCAGGCCCCGCTCGTTGCGCTCGTCGTCACGGGGGTCGTCGAGCGGCAGGGCGGCGCGCACCGCCTCGTTCGCGGCGCGGGTGTGTGAGGTCGCCTCCTGGGCGAGCGCATCGTCGGTCATGGCGGCAGTCTGGTGCATCGCGTCGCAGCCGGTGGGCGATCCCGACGGTCGGTCTTGGCGTGGTGAGTGTCACTTCCTGGTACCGTCGCGGCGACCGAGGGGGACGCCCATGAGCGAGATCCGCACCGACCGCGTCGACTTCCACTTCGACGTGATGTGCCCGTACGCCTACCAGACCTCGATCTGGATGCGCGAGGTGCGCGACCGGGCCGGGGTCGAGGTCGACTGGCGGTTCTTCAGCCTCGAGGAGATCAACCGCCTCGAGGGCAAGAAGCACCCGTGGGAGCGCGAGTGGTCCTACGGCTGGTCGATGATGCGCGTGGGTGCCCGGTTGCGCCGCATCGACCCCGAGCTGGTCGACCGTTGGTACTGGGCGTCGGCCACCGCGCTGCACGTCGAGGGCCGCAAGCCGCACCGCCGCGAGGTCGCCGAGCACCTGGTCGCCGAGCTCGGTCTCGACCCGGCGCTGGTGGGCGAGGCCATCGACGACCCCACCACCCACGACGAGGTTCTGGCCGACCACCAACGCGTCGTCGACCTCGGCGGGTGGGGCGTGCCCACGCTCGTGTTCGAGGGCGACCACGCGTTCTTCGGCCCGGTGCTCGTCGACCCGCCCCGCGGCGATGCGGCGGTGCGCCTGTGGGAGCTGGTCACGGGCTGGGTCGAGTTCCCCCACGTCTACGAGCTGCAGCGCCCCAAGCGCCCCGCCGACCTGGCCGCCATCGCCGACGCGTTCCGCCCGTACCTCGAGGCCCGCGACTGGATCACCATCCAGAACGACACCCCGTAGCCCCCGGCCCGACGTGGGGCTCGACGTCGGCACAGAACCTGGTTGTCGGATGGTACCACTATCGGTATCATCCGGGCGTGGCCAAGTTGGACAAGACGTTGGCCGCCATGCAGAACGCCCCGCAGAACGTCGCCTATGACGATCTGTGGAAGGTGTGCCAGCACTTCTTCGGCGAACCCCGGCAGAACGGAACATCGCATGCGGTGTTCACGACGCCGTGGCCCGGAGACCCGCGGGTGAACATCCAGAGGGCCAAGGGCGGCGGAGCGAAGCCATACCAGGTGCGACAGGTGCTCAAGGCCATCGAGAAGGCCAAGGAGGAGGCGGAGAAGTGATCGACGAGCAGCACTACGCCTACCGGGTCGTGTGGTCTGTAGAAGACGGCGAGTACGTCGCCACCGTCGCAGAGTTCCCGTCGCTGTCATGGCTGCACGAGGACCAGGCCGAGGCCCTGCGCGGGCTCGTCGAGCTTGTCGCCGACGTGGTCGAGGACCTGGAGTCATCGGGGGAGCCGGTTCCTGAACCGATCGCTGAGCGTCGGTACTCGGGCAGGTTCAACGTCCGCGTACCCGAGTCGCTCCACCGAGAGCTCGTGCTGACAGCAGCCCGAGAGGGTGTCAGCTTGAACCGGCTCGTAAGCGATCGCCTCGCCCGCGCCTGACGCGGCGTCGCTCGTGAGGTGAGTGGCGATCGCCGGTGGCCCCGGGTCGGGCAAGTCCACCCTCGCTCGGGCGGTGGCATCCCAACTGGGTGCCCCGGTCGTCGAGCTGGATGCGTTGTGGTGGCGACCGGAGTGGACACCTGCGGAGGTGAAGGACTTCCGGGACAAGGTGGCCCAGACCGCCGAATCGTCGACGTGGGTGATCGAGGGCAACTACCTGGCCGAAGTCGGCTGCGACATCGTCTGGCGGCGCGCTGACACGCTCGTGTGGCTGGACCTCCCTCGCCGACTGGCGGTCGGCAGGGCGCTCCGGCGCACCTTCGTGCGCGTGGCACGACGTGAGCAGTTGTGGGCCACGAACCGGCAGCCGTTGTCTGCGCTGAGCCCGTCGTCGGTCGGCCGCCTGGTCAGACGGTGGCCCGAGTACTCGCGGCGCATCGCAGCCGCCCTCGACGTCGACGTGTACCCACACCTCAAGGTCGTTCGGCTCCGCAGCGATCGGGAGGTGGCCGACTGGCTGGCGGCGATCCAGCCGGTCAACGACTCGATGTGACTCCGACGACGGTGCCCAACCGCAGGCGCTTCGGCCACGCCATGCGCACGGGTCGCCGTCACGGCGTCCTGTCGCCCACCCCGTAGGCCGGAGGCGGGGGGGTCCCGGTCAGCGGCAGCGGGCGATGACCTCGTCGCCGTAGCGGCCGAGCGTGTCGGCGGGGTCCTTCCAGAACAGGAACGACGGCAGGATCACCCGGTGCACTCCGAGCGCGGCGAGGGCCTCGACCTCGGCGAGGGCCCGGTCGCCGATGGCGCCCCGGCCGCCGGTGGTGAGCTCGATGGCGTCGGGGTCGCGGCCGTGCGCCTCGGCGCTCGACCGCACCACGTCGAACAGCCCGCGCAGCTGCTCGTGGTCGCCCACGCCGGGGAAGAAGCCGTCGCCGAGGCGGCCGGCGCGACGGGCCGAGGCCTCGGTGTGGCCGCCGACGTGGATCGGCACCGAGCCCTGCACCGGCTGGGGCCGCACGATGCAGTCGTCGAAGCTCACGAACTCGCCGTGGTGGGTGGCCGCGTCCTGGGTCCACAGCGCCCGCAGCGCGGCCACGTGGTCGTCGGTGCGCCGGCCCCGGTCGGCGAACGGCACGCCGAGGGCGTCGAACTCCTCCTCGAGCCACCCGACGCCGATGCCGAGGGTGACCCGGCCGCCGGAGAGGTGGTCGAGGGTGGCGACCTCCTTGGCGAGCACCACCGGGTTGCGCTGCGGGAGGATGAGGATGCCGGTGGCCAAGCGGATGCGGGACGTCACCGCGCCCACGTGGGTGAGCCAGATGAGCGGGTCGGGGATGGGGGCGTCGTCGTTGCCCGGCATCTTCCCGGAGGGGTCGTAGGGGTACGACGACTGGTAGCCCTTGGGCACCACGACGTGCTCGACGGTCCACAACGAGTCGAACCCGGCGTCCTCGGCGGCGCGGGCGAACTCGGCGGCGGGTCCCGGCTCGACGAACGGGCCGGTGTTGGCGAAGGCGATCCCGAACTCCATGGCGGCGGACGCTACCCGTCGGCCCCCGCCGGCGCGGTCACCGCCAACCGGTCGATGGTCGGCCGGATGACGACGGAGTGGGCGTCGGCGGCGGCGGGGGCGTCGTGCGCCCCACGGGCGAAGCGCACCTCGTCCCACGGGGTGCCGTCGCCGATGACGGTGCCCTCGACGCGGAGCGCCAGGTGGCCGGGGTCGACCGGGGCGGGCGCGTCGCCGTGGCGGACGAGGTGCAGCACCAGCGGCTCGTCGCTGCGCAGCCGGGCGTCGAGGCGCTCGGCCTCGTCGGCCGGGGGCAGGCACACGGCCACGATGGTGCGCTCCATGCCCGCGGCCTTGTGGGCGTGCTTGTCGGCGAAGTCGCGACGCTGCTGCATCTCGACGAACGACCGGCGGGTGGGGTAGCGCACGATGCCGACCCGGTCCCAGGCGGTCTCACCCCGCGTCTGGTCGATGACATCGCCGAACAGGACCACCACGGCGCCGATGTCGGCGAGCACCTCGGTGGGGGCGTACTCGTCGTCGGCCTCCTTGCCGGTGAGGGTCGACTCGCGCCCGTCGGCGTACTCGGCCACCGGCTTGTAGCGCATCAGGTTGACCATGTAGGCGGGGCCGTCGTCGTCGGGTGCCCGGGTGGCGAGCGAGGTGGCGTAGGCCACGTCGATCTCGCCGTAGGGATGGTCGATCCGGACCCGCTCGCTCATGGTGCCCCCCGTTCGTCGCGCCGTTTCGTCACGGCGAGTGTCACAACATCATGGGCGACGACCGCCCGGGGCACAAGGCCGACGTCGAGCGGGGCTCATCGGGGCACAAGGCCGCCGTCAGCGCTGGGTGGAGCGCTGGTAGCGGCGAACCGCGAGTGGCGCGAAGACGGCGACGATGAGGACCACCCAGCCGAGCGTGTAGATGACGGGGTGCTGCAGCGGCCAGGCGGTGGGTTCGGGCGTGCCCGGCGGGATGTTGCCGAGCAGCTCACGTGTGGCCTGGGTGACGCTCGAGACCGGGTTCCACTCGGCGAAGGCCTGGAGCGGCCCGGGCAGGCTCTCGGCCGGCACGAAGGTGTTGGCCACGAACGACAGCGGGAAGATCACCATGAACGAGGCGTTGTTGATGACCTCGACGCTCGGGACGAGCAGGGCGATGTAGGCCATGATCCAGCTGATGGCGTAGGCGAACAGCAACAGCAGCAGGAACGCAGCGACGGCCTCCACCAGCGATCCCCGGATGCGCCAGCCGACGAGCAGGCCGGTGGCGCCCATGATGATCAGCGACAGCACGTTGTAGATCACGTCGGAGGCGGTGCGGCCGGCGAGCACCGCTGACCGCGACATGGGCAGCGACCGGAACCGGTTGATGATGCCCTTCTGCATGTCCTCGGCGATGCCGGCGCCGGTGAAGGTGGCCCCGAACATCACCGTCTGGGCGAAGATCCCGGCGATGAGGAACTCGCGGTAGCTGGTGCCGGGGATGTCGATCGAGTTGCCGAACACGTAGGCGAACAGCAGCACGAACATGATCGGCGACAGCAGCACGAACACCATCACCTCGGGCACCCGCACGATCTTGATGACGTTGCGGTGGGCGACGACGGCGGCGTCGGCGACGACGAGCGAGAGCTGGTTCACGACCGGACCTCCGTGGCAGTGGGTTCGGGCGCGGCATCGCCGTCGTCGACGGGGTCGGTCGAGGGCTCGGCCACGTGGCCGGTGAGGGTGAGGAACACGTCGTCGAGGGTCGGGCGGTGCAGCCCCACGTCGGCCAGGGTGACGCCCCGCTGGTCGAGCTCGCGCAGCGCGACGGTGAGGGTGGTGGCTCCGCCGGCGACGGGTGCTCGTAGCCGCCGGTTGGCGGGGTCGACCTCGACGTCGCCGACCGCCAGCTCGGCGAGCACGGTGCGGGCGGTGTCGATGTGGTGGTCGTGGTCGACCACGATCTCGATGCGCTCGCCGCCGATCTGGGCCTTGAGCTGGGCCGAGGTGCCCCGGGCCAGCTCGCGACCGTGGTCGATGACGAGGATCTCGTCGGCGAGCTGATCGGCTTCCTCGAGGTACTGGGTGGTCAGCAACAGCGTGGTGCCCCGCTCGACGAGCTCGCGGATGACGTCCCACAGCCCGAGGCGGCTGCGGGGGTCGAGCCCGGTGGTGGGCTCGTCGAGGAACAGCACCGGGGGCTCGGCGACGAGGGCGCCGGCGAGGTCGAGGCGGCGGCGCATGCCGCCCGAGTAGGTCTTGACCGGTCGGTCGCCGGCGTCGACGAGGTCGAAGCGCTCCAACAGCTCGCCGGCGCGGTCGCGGGCCCGGCGGCGTCCGAGGCGGTAGAGCCGGCCGATCATCACCAGGTTCTCGCGGCCGGTGAGGATCTCGTCGACCGCGGCGTACTGGCCCGACAGCCCGATGCGCTCGCGCACGAGCTGGGGTTGGGTGCGCACGTCGGCCCCGGCGACGGTGGCGGTGCCCTCGTCGGGTGCGAGCAGGGTGGTGAGGATCGACACGGCGGTGGTCTTGCCGGCCCCGTTGGGGCCGAGCACGCCGAGCACGGTGCCCTCGGGGACGGTGAGATCGAGGCCGTCGAGCGCGACCACGTCGCCGAAGCGCTTGGTGAGTCCCGTGGCGTGGACAGCAGCGTTCATGGATGCTCCGAGTGGGGGTCGTGGCGGGGCGGGTCGCTCGCCCGCGCCCGGTCGACGTTACGGGCGGACGCCGGCTGGCGGGAGCGGTTTGTCGGTGCGCGCCCCGGTCACGAGAGGGACTTGCGGTAGCTGATCACCCGTTCGACCTCCTCGAAGCCCAGGGCTTCATGAGCCTGGCGCCCGAGGTCGTTGTCGAGCCAGGTGTCCGATCCGAGATCGGTGTGGCCGAGCGAGCGGGCCCAGTCCTCCACGGCGCCGACGAGCGCGGCGCCGACGCCACCGCGCCGGCGGTGCTCGGCCACGAACCAGCCCTCGAGGAACGGGGCCGGGCGGCTCTCGCATCCCGCGGCCCAGTCGCGGAGCGACGCCGAGGCGAACCCGGTGACCGATCCGTCGGCGTCCGCCCACACCCACACCTCGAGGGGCTCGATGTCGTCCTCGATGGTGGCGTGCCCCCACAGGGCGCGCATCAGCGCCAGCACCTCGGACTCGTCTCCCGGGCTGAAGCGGCGCACCCCCATGGGCGCCACGGTAGGGCGGTCAGGGGGCGAGCGGGGGAGCCCGGACCCGGCGTCGCCACTACCGTCCAGCCATGCGCTTCGGGATCAAGACCGCACCTCAGCACACCACGTGGGACGAGATGGTCGATGTCTGGCGGGAGGCCGACCGCACCGAGGTGTTCGAGTCGGCGTGGAACTTCGACCACTTCTACCCGATCTTCTCGGACTCCACGGGTCCGTGCTTCGAGGCGTGGACCATGCTCGCGGCCATGGCGGTGGAGACCAGCCGGATCCGCATCGGCTGCCAGGTCACGGGGATGATCTACCGCCACCCGGCGGTGCTGGCGAACATGGCCGCCACCGTCGACGTGATCTCGGGCGGTCGGCTCGACGTGGGGCTCGGCGCCGGGTGGAACCAGGAGGAGTGCGACGCCTACGGCATCGAGCTGCCCCCGCTCAAGGAGCGGTTCGACCGCTTCGACGAGGGCGTCGAGGCCGTCGTACGACTGCTCTCGGACCCGACCACCACGATGGACGGGCGCCACGTGCAGCTCACCGACGCGCGGTGCGAGCCCAAGCCGGTGCAGCGCCCGCACCCGCCGATCGTCATCGGCGGACGGGGACCGACCCGCACGCTGCGCACCGTCGCCCGGTGGGCCCAGCACTGGAACGCCATCGTCGGCTCGCCCGATGAGTGGGTCGGGTTGCGCGAGATCCTCGACGGCCACTGCGCCACGGTGGGTCGTGATCCCTCCGCCATCGAGTCGTCGGTGAACCTGCGTCTGGCCGAGGGCACCGACCCGGCGGCCATCGCCGATCAGGCCGCCGCGTTCGCCGAGGTGGGCGTCGACATCGCGGTGGTGAACCTGTCGCCGCCGCACCGCGCCGCCGACGTGGAGCGCCTGGCCGGCGCCCTGGCCGAGCTGACCTGATCCGGCGGCGTCGTCGGCGCCCCGCGGGGGCGGTGGTCAGGTCCTCCCGCGGCTCGAGAAGCCCTCGGCGACGGCGATCAGGATCGCGGCGGAGACGAACGCCACGATCGAGCCGATGATGTTCAGCTCCCAGATGTCGCCGGTGCCGAGGGCGTTGGCGATGACGCCTCCGACCACCGAGCCGGCC
Source organism: Acidimicrobiales bacterium (assembly GCA_035464115.1). Classification (GTDB taxonomy): domain Bacteria; phylum Actinomycetota; class Acidimicrobiia; order Acidimicrobiales; family SKKL01; genus DATHSN01. The sequence goes on from DATHSN010000274.1 coordinate 12,433, forward strand.
AGCCCGAACAGCAGCGTGGCGAGGATCCCGAGGTGCTGCTTGCCCGGCAGGATCAGGCGGGCCACGGCCCCCACCACCAACCCGAACACGATGAACCCGATCATGGTCTGCCCTCCTGTGGCTGCCCGACGGCTCATGGGTACCCGATGCACCGCCGTCGAACCGTCCGACCCGATTACGGTGCGGCCGTGGCCGTCCGACCAGCCTCCCACCTGCCGACGTGATCGGGTCGCCGTTCCCCACCGAGGAGCTCGTGGCGGCCGACGTGCTCGGCGGTCTCGGCCGGTTCACGGTGGTCGTGAACGACCCGCCCTGGAGCTCGCTCGCCCCGTCGGTCCCGGAGCCGGCACGGGTGGTCGTCGCCGGATCGATGGAGCTGCGGCACCTGGAGGCCCTCGCCGCGCAGCCTGACGACGCCGAGGTCGTCGTGGGGGTCGGTGGCGGCACCGCGCTCGACACGGCCAAGTACCTGGCCTGGACGCTCGGTCGCCCGCTCGTGCAGCTGCCCACGATCACGTCGGTCGACGCCGGGTTCACCGAAGCGATCGGCGTGCGCGACGACGGGCGCGTCCGCTACGTGGGGGAGGTCCGCCCCGAGCTGGTCGCGGTCGACATCGACCTCATCCGGGCGGCCCCCGCCCACCTCAACCGGGCGGGCATCGGCGACGTGCTGTCGTGCCACACCGGCCTGTTCGACTGGCGGCTGGCGGCCAACGCCGGCCACCCGCCCCCGTGGGACGAGTCGCTCGCCGCGCTCGGGCGCACCCTGTTGCGCGAGCTCGACGAAGCCGTGGCCGACGTCCGGGTGGTGAACGCCGAAGGGGTGCGGTTCCTCGTGAGCGCCTACCGACGCATCGGCGCGGCCGGCGCGGCGGCGGGCCACAGCCGCTTCGAGGAGGGAAGCGAGCACCACTGGGCCTACGCCTTGGAGGCGGCGACGGGCGCGCGCCACGTGCACGGCGAGATCATCGCTCTCGCCACCACCGCCCTCAGCCTGGTGCAGGGCAACGATCACGGCTGGGTGCGCTCGGTCGTCGACCGCTCGGGCGTGCGGGCCCATCCCGACGATCTCGGGGTGACCGAGTCCGACTTCCGCCGGGCGCTCGGCGGTCTGCGTGACTACGTGCGCGCCGAAGGGCTCGACATGGGCGTGGCCGACCTGCGGCCCATCGGCCGGGCCGTGGTCGACGAGGCGTGGCTCGTGGTCCGGTCGCTGCCCCGGCGCAGCGTGTAGCCGGTCGACGACCGCCCGGCCGCTGCTACGACGGGGCCGAGCGGCGGTAGCGGTCGCGGAGCAGCCGCTTGTAGATCTTCCCGTTGTCCTGACGGGGCAGCTCGTCGACGAAGTCGACGCTGCGCGGGCACTTGAACCGGGCGAGCTTGGCTCGGCAGTGCTCGATCAGCTCCGCGGCCAGGTCGTCGCTCGCGTGCCACCCGGGCTGCAGCTCGACCACCGCCTTGACCTCCTCGCCCCACTCGGGGTTCGCGACGCCGATGGTGGCCACGTCGCCCACCGCCGGGTGCTCGAGCAGCACGGCGTCGATCTCGGCCGGGTAGATGTTGACGCCCCCCGAGATGATGAGGTTGGCGCTGCGGTCGGTGAGGAAGAGGAACCCGTCGTCGTCGAGGTAGCCGACGTCGCCCAGCGTGAAGTAGTCGCCCCGGTAGGCGCCCTCGGTCTTGTCGTCGTCGTTGTGGTAGCGGAACCGGTTGGCGGCCGGGGCCTTCAGCCACACCAGCCCGATCTCGCCGGCGGGCAGCGGCTCGGCGTCCTCGTTCCCCACGATGGCCTGCCCGTCGACCGGCTTGCCGACCGTGCCCGGCTTGGCCAGCCAGCTGGCCGAGTCGACCACCGACCCGGCGCCCTCGGAGGCCGCGTAGTACTCGTTGACGATCGGGCCGAGCCACTCGATGAGCGCCCGCTTCACCTCGACCGGGCACGGCGCCGCGCCGTGGAGCACCCACCGCAGCGACGAGATGTCGTGGCGGTCGCGCACCTCGCGCGGCAGCGAGAGGAGCCGGTGGAACATGGTCGGGACCATGTGGGTGTGGGTGACGCGGTGCGCCTCGATGAGGCCGAGCGCGGCCTCGGCGTCCCACTTCTCCATCATCACCACGGTGGCGCCCCAGGCCATCGGCGTGGAGAGCGAGAAGACCAGTGGGGCGGCGTGGTACAGCGGGCCGGTGCACAGGTGCACGTCGTCGCCCGCCACGTAGCCGGCGGTGTTCGGTGTGGCCGCCTGGGTGGCGGCGGTGGCGGCGAGGGCGTCGAGCGAGCGGTACACGCCCTTGGGTCGCCCGGTGGTGCCCGACGTGTAGAACATCGTGCCGCCCGGCACGGGGTCGTCGAGATCGTCGGGCGCCTCGGCGGCGAGCGCGGCGTCGTAGTCGTCGAAGCCGTCGATGGCCCCGCCGATGGCGAGCCGCACGGTCACGCCGTCGGCCACCGCGGCGGCGCCCTGCGCCGACTCGGCGAGGCGGACGTCGGCGATGAGGGCGGACGCGCCGCAGTCGGCGGCGATGTAGCCGGCTTCGTCGCCGGTGAGGTGCCAGTTGATGGGGGTCACCCGCAGGCCCGACCGCAGGCAGGCGGCGAGGACCTCGGCGAACTCCGGGCGGTTGCCGCAGATCAGCGCCACCCCGTCGTCGGGCCCGAGCCCGCGCGCCCGCAGGGCGCGGGCGAGCTGGTTGGCCCGTGCGTTCAGCTCGGCGTAGGTCCGGCGCCCCGTCGGCGCCTCGACCGCGACCACGTCGGGCTGCACCTCGGCCCAGTGGGCCAGGCCCATGCCCTCGGCGATGCGCGCGGCGCGGCGGTCGTCGGTGGTGGTGACGTTCATGCGGTTCCCCCTGCGTGGCCGTGGCCACGGTCGCTGCGCCGGGCCCCCCGGCTCCGGCATGCCCGACCTTACGCGACCAGCGCGTCGAGGGCGGTCGTGGCGGCGGCGTCGATGGCGTCACGGACCACCGGGCGGTGCGGGTCGTAGCCCGCCATCTCGACGTCGCCCCGCGCCAGCGGGTTGCCGTCGACGGCGAGCACGGCGCCGGCGCGGGCGCCGTGCAGGGCCGCCACGACGAACAGCGCGGCGCACTCCATCTCGACCGCCACCGCGCCGGCGCGGGCCCACCGCTCGAGGTCGGCTCCGAGCACGTCGTGGGGGTAGAACAGATCGCTGGTCAGGACCACGCCCTCGCGCACCGGTGCGCCCGTGGTCGCCGCGGCGGCGCGCAGCGCGACCACGACGTCGACGTCGGCCACGGCCGGGAAGCCGGTGGGCACCAGCCGCACGGTCAGGCCCTCGTCGCGGGCCGCGGCGGTGGCGATGACCAGGTGACCGTCGACCACGTCGGGGTCCAGGCCGCCGCACGTGCCGGCCCGGACGAGCGAGCGGGCCCCGGCCCGGCACAGCTCCTCGAAGCAGATCGCGGCCCCGGCGGCGCCGACCCCGTGCGAGGCCACCGCCACCTCGACGCCGCGGTGGCGACCGACGAACGTGACGTACTCACGGTTGCGGCCGATCTCGCGGG
>DATHSN010000275.1:0-2823 GCA_035464115.1 Acidimicrobiales bacterium
CGGGCAGCTCGGCCCGGATGCCCTCGATGAGCAGCTCGCGCAGCGCCTCGGGCTGCTCGAAGGACATGTCGGTGATGATCTGCTGGTCGTGGACGATCTTGCGGCGCACGATCTCGTGGGTCCACTCGTCGGGGACGTCGAGCATGCGCAGGGTGTCGGCCAGCTCGTTGCCGTTGGGCCGCGACACGAAGAACGTCGGCGAGCGCTGGAGCATGGTGATGTGCGCGCAGTCGGGCGCCATGGCCGGGATGAGCGTGGCCGCGGTGGCCCCCGACCCGATCACCACCACCCGCTTGCCGGCGTAGTCGAGGTCGTCGGGCCAGGTCTGGGGGTGCACGATGCGACCGGCGAAGCGGTCCATGCCCTCCCACGTGGGGGTGTAGCCCTCGTCGTGGCGGTAGTAGCCCTGGCACATCCAGAGGAAGCCGGCCGACACCCGCAGCGGCTCGCCGGTGTCGGTGCGGACGGCGTCGACCGTCCAGCGCGTCTCGTCGCTCGACCACCGCGCCGACGAGATGCGGTGCTGGTAGCGGATGTGGGGCGCCAGGTCGTTGTCGTCGATGACCTCGCCGAGGTAGCGCATGATCTCGTCGCCGCTCGCGATGGGCGCACCGGTCCACGGCTTGAACCGGTAGCCGAACGTGAACAGGTCGCTGTCGGAGCGGACCCCGGGGTAGCGGTGCGTGCGCCACGTGCCCCCGAACCCCTCCTGGGACTCGAGCACGAGGAAGCTGGTGCCGGGGCGTTGCACGGTGAGGGGGTAGGCCGCGCCGATGCCGGAGATCCCGGCGCCGACGATGAGCACGTCGACGTGCTCGGTGGCGATCTCGTTGGTGTGCGTCGCGTCCCCCGGTGCGGGCATGGCGAGATCATCGCGGAACGCGCCGCGGGGGACCTCTCTGGCGCGCTCAGGTCGCGGCGCGCTCGGCGTACCAGCGGCGGAGGCGGGCGAACCCCTCGTCGAGGCCGACGGTGGGCGCCCACCCGAGCACCCGGCGGGTGGCGCGCTGGTCGAACCAGTGCGCCACCGACATCTGGCGGGCCGCGAAGTGGGTGAGCGGCGGCTCGGCGCCGGGCCAGACCCGCTCGACCAGGGCACCGACGACCGAGGCCACCGGCGCCGGCACGGGACGGGCGCTGGTGTCGACCCCGGCCGCAGCCAGGATGGCGCCCACGATGTCGCGCACCGGGCGGGGCTCGCCACCGGTGACGACCCAGGCCCGGCCGGTGGCCTCGTCGTCGGGGCGGGCGTGGTCGAGGGCGGCCACGATGGCGGCGGCGGCGTCGTCGACGTAGGTGGTGTCGATGAGGGCGCGCCCGCCGTCGGGCAGGGCCAGGCGACCGGCACGGGCCCGGTCGACCAGGCGACCCACCAGCTGGGTGTCGCCGGGGCCCCACACCAGGTGGGGGCGGACCACGACGGTGGGCACCGGTGGGGCGGTGAGGACCAGCCGCTCGGCCAGCGCCTTCGACCGGGTGTAGCCGTCGCGGCCCGCGTAGCCGGCCGGCTCGGCGCCGGTGCCGGCGCTGGGGGCGTCGTGGAACGCCACCGACGGGCTCGACACGTGGACGAAGGCGCCGCTGCGGGCTGCGGCGTCGCGGGCGTGGGCGGTGCCGGTGACGTTGACGTCGAACGCGTCGCGCCAGCGGGCGCGGGGCACGACCAGCGCGGCGAGGTGGACCACGGCGTCGTGGCCGTCGGCGGCCGCCAGCACCGCGTCGCGGTCGCGGATGTCGCCGGCCACGTCGCGCAGGCCGGTGCCCGAGGGGCGCCGCTGGAAGCAGGTGACGTCGTCGCCCCGGGCGGCGAGCGCGGTGGCGACCGCCCCGCCGAGCAGGCTCGACGCCCCGGTGACCAGGACCCTCATCGGCCGGCCAGCAGGTCGGTGGCGGCCGCGGCCAGCGCCGAGCGGTCGACCTTGGACTGGTGGCGGACGTCGACGGGCAGCTCGCCCTCGAGCACGGCGGCCACCGGCACGGCGCTGGCGTCGCGGACCGCGGCCGTGAGCCCGGGCTCGGCCAGCCGCAGCCGCCCGGTCCCGGCGACCACGACGACCACCACCTGGGCGCCGGCGGGACCCACCCCCACCGCGGCGACCGACCGGTCGAGGGCGGCGGCGACCGGCTGCTCGACGGCGACGCTGGCGAGGGGACCGTCGGCGGTGCGCAGCACGTGCTGGGCCCGTCCGAGCTGGACGAGTCGCCCGTCGTCGGCGAGGTACCCGACGTCGCCGGTGCGGTGGAAGGTGGCGCCGTCGCGCTCGACGGTGGCGGCGGCGTCGGTGGCCCACCGGCGGTCGTAGCCGTCGCGCATCCAGGGGGCGTGGATCACCAGCTCGCCCCAGTCGCCGGCCGGGCGGGCGGGCCCGTGGGGGTCGTCGAGCGGGGTGACCACCACCGTGACCCCGGGCAGGGGCCAGCCGGTGGCGGTGCCGCCGGCGGGGACGTCGGCGTCGGGCTCGACACCGTCGGTGAGGGGCATGGCCTCGGTCATCCCGTAGGGCGATCGGACCTCGCCCCCGGTGACCCGGGCCACGGCGCGGGCGAGCTCGGGGTCGATCGGGGCGCCGGCCAGCATCACGAGCCGCAGCGGGACCGTGCGGTCGGCGGCGGTGGCCACGATGCGCCGAGCCGACGCGGGCGACAGCCACGCCACGCCCACCGGACCCCGGGCGCAGGCCTCGGCCAACCGGTCGACGTCGAGGTCGGCGGGCCGGCGCACGTCGACGTCGGGCAGCACGCACGGCGCGCCGAGGGCGGGGCCGAGCAGGACGAACGGGGCGAACGACGACGTGAACACCTCGTCGGCGGTGATGGCGAACG
>DATHSN010000276.1:0-7092 GCA_035464115.1 Acidimicrobiales bacterium
TACGGTGCGGTTCCCGCACCCTCGGTTCGCCGGTTCGGGGACGGGGCGGCGGTCGTGCGCCGGGTGCGGTGGGCGTCGGCGAGCGGCCGGTCGGCGAGGCGGGCCGCGGCGGCCGGCGCCACCGGCCGCGCCGGAGCCGTCGTCGCCGACTTCTGCACCACGTGGAAGCCGTGGTCGGGCTTGATGATCGCGAGCAGCACCCCGGCCGCCTCGAGGATCCCGAAGACCGGGATGAGCAGCACCTGGCCGACGTAGAGCCGGACGCGACGCGCCAGCGACACGCGCTCGCGGTGCTGCAGGTTGACGGTCAGCCCGATCACGTAGGCGGTGACGTAGTAGGTGAGGGCCACGTCGCCGGCGAGGGAGATCCACGGCGCGGTCGCCAGGCCGAGGAACCCGTTGGCGAACGTGTAGACCGCCCCGACCCATGCCATCGCCCAGCCGGCCAGGAAGGCGGTGAGCGGGAGGCGCAGCCACCAGCGCACGTCGGCGTAGAGGACGACGAGCCACAGCCCGGCGAACCACCGGCGGCGCTGGCGCACGAAGTCGCCGATCGCCTCGGTCGACTGCTCCACCAGGTATCCGTCGACCCAACGGACCCGGCGGCCGCGCGAGCCGTGCTGCAACGCCCAGCAGGCGTCCTCGGTCACCGAGTTCTCGGGGCCGACGTCGAAGCCGACCTCGCGGGCCACGCTGGTGCGGACCAGGATGAACGAGCCGTGCATCCCGAACATGGGCCGTCCGAGCCGGTACTGGAGCCAGAAGCGCGACACGTCGTCGGCGGTGCGCAGGCTGTCGGCCAACGTGAGGAACGGGTGCCGGTCGAGGTTGCGGTGGTAGAGGATCGTGCCCTGCCCGATGCGGTGCTGGCCGGTGCGCTCCTCCTCCACGACCGCGTCTCGGATCCCCGCGACCAGGCTCGGCGTGATCTGGCTCTCCTCGTCGAGGTGGAACACCCACGACGACATCGGCAGGTCCGAGTGCAGCAGCGCGTAGTGCAGGGCCCGGGCCTTGAACCTCGACCGGTGGGGCGTGGCGTAGCCCGCGGGCACGACGATCACCTGCAGCTCGGCCCACGGGGGCAGGTCGACGGGCTCGTCGACCACCACCTCGATGCGCCACCGGAACAGGGGCAGGTCGGTCATGGTGCGGCGGACGTTGTCGACGGTGGCCTCGAGCGCGTCGCGGTTGCGGCCCCGCGACACCACCCGGAAGCAGACCTCGTGCGGGGTGGCGGGGACCCGGGGACGGGCGAACCGGCCGTGGCGCTCGGCGGGCAGGCCCCGGAAGGTGAGCAGCCCGATGATCGAGAACGCCGCGGGGAGCACGGCGATCGCCCATCCGAACGAGCCGAGCACCGCGACCCGCTCCCACGGCAGCTCGGCCGGTCGACCCTCGGGGATCAGGGCGGCGCGCAGGACGCGCGCGGTCGTGAAGATCCCGATCAGCAGGGCGAGCGACCCGAGGCGGAAGCGCCACCGGCGGGCCGCGCCGATGCGCGTGGCCACGCGGTGCGCCCCGGTGTGCGCCGGCTCAGGCATCGTCACGAGCGGAGCCGGCTCCGGCGCCGGCGAGCGCGCCGGCGAGCTGCACCAGGTCGTGCTCGGCGGCGGCCACCACGTCGTCGGTGGCGTCGTCGAGCTGGGCGAGCAGCACGGTGCGCTCGTAGCCGCCGTCGGCGAGCGGCCAGATCCAGGAGGCGGTCACCCACCGGGTGCCGCTCGCCGGGTCGTCCCAGCGCACGACCTCGGCGGTGACGCCCGGGGCGATGGCCAGGGGTCGCGGGTGGCGGACGTCGAAGCCGTGGAAGCGGTAGCACTCCACGATGCCGTGCTCGCCCAGGGGGTCGAGCGAGGCGGTGCGGACGACGTCGAGCCCGATCCGGGCCGAGGTGGCGGTGTCGCCGAGGAGGGCGTAGCGCGTCCACGACGAACCGTCGCCGAACCACTGGGGGGCCCAGCCCACCTCCTCGAGGTGCACGGCGGTCCAGCCGTCGAGCGTCCCCAGCCCGTCGTCGACCCCGACGACGGGATCGTGGTTCACCGCGGTGAACCACCGGTCGAGGTGCCACATCGATGCGTTGAACGAGGCCAGCGCCGCGACCGCCACCGCCACCGAGGCCACCGCGACGGTGCCGCTGCGGCGCACGCTGCGCCCGAACCCGAGGCGCACCGTCGACCACGGGCGTGGCGGAAGGGGCGCCGGTGCCAGCCCGAACGGCCGGAGGGCGACCAGGGCGATGGTCGTGGCGACCACCATGCCCACCACGCCGGCGAGGTCGTGCGCCGGGCCGAGGGCGACCGGTTCGCCCCACCACGCGCCGATGAGCAGCACGACCACGATGCGGACCAGGTTGATCGTCCAGGCCAGCGCGGTCGCCGCGGCGAGCCACACGAGGCGCCGCCGCCACGGGCCGGTGAGGCAGGTGGTGAGCGCACCGCCGACGAGGACCGCGCCGACCATGGCGTTGGCGCCGGCGCACGCCGAGCCGATCACCACGAGGAACCCGTCGGTGCCGGGGCCGTGGACCGACACGGTGTCGGCCACCCCGGTGTGGGTGATGTGGGGGAGGGCGGTGGACACGGTCCGGACCGCGCCCGCGGTCAGCCGGGTGGTGAGGTCGAGCCCGGGTCCGGCGACGAGGAGCCACGGTGCCCGCGAGGCGAGGGCGAGGAGCAGCACCGGCCCCCGCACCACGCCGAGGACGCGGGACCCGAACAGCAGGGCGACCACGCCCGCGACGAACAGCGGGAGGCCGAGGAGGTCGAGGCGCCAGTCGCCGTACGACCAGCCGAACCATGCCGCGGCGGGCCAGGCCAGCACGCCGGCGAGGACGAGGAAGGTGACGCCGACCATGGCGTCGGCGTGACGGTGGGGCAGGTTGCCGTCGATCGGGTGGACCCGCAGGCGTCGCCCGGCGAGGACCACGGCGATGACGGGGACGAGCCCGAGGTGGGCGAGCGGGTCGTCGCCTCCGAGGTCGGTGGCCAGCGTCCAGAGCGACCGGTGGTAGGCGATGACGACCGCCGCCACGGCTACCGCGACACGGAGCCAGACGGCGCGGTGGGCTCCACGGCGCTCGGCGCGACGACCGGCCACACCGAGCATGGCGCCGTCCGAGGTGGGGTCGTGCTCGCCGAGGGGGCTCGTGGGCCCGGTCGGGAGGGTGGCGATCGCCACGTCAGGTCCCGAGCGCGCTCGTGGTCGTCCGCCGCCACCAGGCCAACGCGACCAGCCCGGCGGTCACCGGCAGGAGGGCGGCCACCGGGACCTCGGCGAGGTGGGGTTCGGAGGTGCACGCGGGGCTCCCGCCCCCGGCGGTGGCGGTGCGACCGTTGAGCGACCACACGATGGCCCCGTCGGTCGTCCCGGTGGCGACGAACACGCCGCGGTGGCGGCCCGCCGCGAACGTCGACGGCGGCGTCCCCGTCGCGCCCCGGAGCGCGCTCGGCATCGTGGTCGCCGGTCCCTGGTTCAGGTACCCGAACAGGGCGACCCGGACGCCGTCGGTGCGGTCGTGGACGCACTCGAGCACGGGTCGTGGCCCCGGGGTCTGGGCCCCTGCGGGTGCGGTGGCGGTCGTGGCACCGACCAGGATCACGAGGCCGACGAGGGCGTACGTGGCGTGGCGGTGAGTGGGCGTGCGGGCCGGTCTCACCGAATGTTCTTCGGGCCCGGGGGTCCGAACCTTGAACAAGAACCTCACGAGCAACACCAGCACCAGGGGTGCGGTGCCGCCGCTCGGTCAGCTCACCCCGCCCTCGACCCAGATCTCGATGGCCTCGGCGAGCAGCTGCACGCCGATGGCCGCCACCAGCAGTCCCAGCACCCGCGACAACAGGTTGATGAAGCTCGGACGCAGGATCCGCGCCAACCGGGAGGCGAACCGCAGCGCCAGCCACACCGCCACCAGCGCGACCGCGAGGGCGGCCGAGACCGAGAGACGGCCGCCCACCCCGTCGGCCTCGGCGATGGCCAGCATGGTGGCGGCGATCGCGCCCGGGCCAGCGAGCAGGGGCGTGCCGAGGGGGACGAGCGCCACGTTGGCGTCGGGCCCGGCCGCCGCCATGAACCCGCCGCCCTCGGGGTTGAGCAGCTCGTAGCCGATGATCAACAAGAGCAGCCCGCCGGCGATCTGGAGGGCCTCGAGCGAGATCCCGAGCAGCGACAAGAGCTGCTCACCGGCCAGCGCGAACAAGAAGATCACCGCGCCGGCGACGACGGCGGCGAGCAGCGCCGACCGCTTCTGCTCGCGAGGCGACTGGTCCCGGGTGAGGGCGAGGAAGATCGGGACGTTGCCGACGGGGTCCATGATCACCAGGACGGTGACGAGGGTGGTGAGGAACGCGGCCCCGTCGAGCGAGATCTCCGGCACGAGACCACGAGGCTACCGGTGGGACGGCCCGACCGGTGGGAAGGCCCCTGCCGGTGGGAAGGCCCTGGCTCCCGATCGGGTTGGACCGGGCATGCGCATCGACGTGTGGTCCGACGTGATCTGCCCCTGGTGCTACTTGGGCAAGCGCCGCCTCGAGCGGGCCCTCGACGGGCTCGACTGGGCCGACGAGGTCGAGGTGCGGTGGCGGGCGTTCCAGCTCGATCCCCGGGCCGGCCGCGAGCCGGGCGACCTGCGGGTGGCCCTCGAGCGCAAGTACGGCCCCGGCGCGTTCGACGGCATGACCCGTCGGCTCACCGCCCTCGGCGAGCCCGAGGGCATCGACTACCGCTTCGACCGGGCGCTGCGGGTCGGCACGCTCGACGCCCACCGCCTCCTCGCCTGGGCGTGGGCCACGGGCGGCGCCGCCGCGCAGGGCCCGCTCAAGGAGCGCCTGCTGCTGGCGTACTTCACCGAGGGGGCCAACGTGGCCGACCCCGCCGCCCTGGCCGGGTTCGCCGCCGAGGCCGGGCTCGACGCCGACGCCGCCGGCGAGGTGCTGGCCTCCGGGGCGTTCGCCGACGAGGTCGCCGCCGATCTGCGCATGGCCGTCGAGCGCGAGCTCACCGGCGTTCCTGCGTTCGTGATCGAGGACCGCCTCCTCATCCCCGGCGCCCAAGAGGTCGACACCCTGCGCACCGTCCTCGAGCGCGCCCGGGCGCGCTTCGCCCCGGCGCCCGTGCCCGCCGACGGCGAGGTGTGCGCGGTCGACGACCCGACCTGCTGACGCGCCGCTAGAGGCGGAAGGCGCGCGGGAGCAGCTCGTCGATCGTGTACCGGCCGACGCCGTCGACGATGACCGGGGCGTCGCGCGGCAGCAGCTCGGCCATCACCTGGCGGCAGGCCCCGCAGGGCATGAGCGTGTCGGGCCGGGTGGGGTCGCCGTCGGCGCACGTGACCGCCAGGGCCACGACCTCGCGGTAGCCCGACGCCACCGCCGAGAACAGGGCGGTGCGCTCGGCGCAGCAGGCCAGGCCGTAGCTGGCGTTCTCGACGTTGCAGCCGGGCACCACGGTGCCGTCGGCGGCGAGCACGGCGGCGCCCACCCGGAACTTCGAGTAGGGCACGTAGGCGCGGTGGGCGGCGGTGCGGGCGGCGGCCAGCAGCTCGTCGAGCGTGGCGTCGTCGACGGGTGGGATCGGAGCGGTCACGTGTGCCTCTTACCCGCTCAGGCCGTGATCCGCTCGTGGATCAACGGCACCGGTGCGGGGGCGTCGGGCCCGATCGACCACGCCCCCTCGAGCGCGGCGAGCGCGGCGGGGATGCGGGCGGGGTCGTCGGTGCGCAGCTCGAGCACCGGTGCGCCGGCGGCCACCGTCTCGCCGGGCTTGGCGTGCATGACCACGCCCGCCACCGCGCTGACGGGGTCCTCCTTGCGGGCCCGGCCCGCGCCGAGCCGCCAGGCCGCGACGCCGACGGCCCGGGCGTCGAGGTGTTGCACGATGCCGTCGGACGGCGCGGTGAGCGTCTCGATCACCGGGGCGGTGGGCAGCACGGCGTCGGGGTCGCCGCCCTGGGCCCGGATGAGGGCGTTCCAGCGGTCCATGGCCCGACCGTCGCGCAGGGCGTCGGCGGGGTCGACGTCGATGCCGGCCAGCGCCAGCATCTCGCGGGCCAGCGCCAGGGTGATCTCGACCAGGTCGTCGGGCCCGCCACCGGCGAGCACCTCGACCGACTCGGTGACCTCGATGGCGTTGCCCGCCGTCCGCCCGAGCGGGGTGCCCATCTCGGTGATGAGGGCGGTGGTGCGCACGTCGTGGGCCGTGCCCAGCTCGACCATGGTGCGCGCCAGCACCCGGGCCCGGTCGATCTCGGGGAGGAACGCGCCCGACCCGACCTTCACGTCGAGCACCAGGGCGTCGGTGCCCTCGGCGATCTTCTTGGACATGATCGACGAGGCGATGAGCGGGATGGCCTCGACGGTGCCGGTGACGTCGCGCAGCGCGTAGAGCTTGCGGTCGGCGGGGGCGAGCCCGGGGCCGGCGGCGCAGATCACCCCGCCCTCGTCGCGCAGCAGCCGCAGCACCTCGTCGGTGGGCAGGTCGGCCCGCCACCCGGGGATCGACTCGAGCTTGTCGAGGGTGCCACCGGTGTGACCGAGGCCCCGGCCCGACAGCTGGGGCACCGACGCCCCGCACGCCGCCACGAGCGGCACGAGGATGAGCGAGACCTTGTCGCCGACGCCGCCGGTGGAGTGCTTGTCGACGGTGGGGCGCCCCACCGCCGACAGGGCGAGGCGCTCGCCCGTGGCGATCCTGGCCGCGGTCCACCGGGCGAGCTCGTCGGGCTCCATGCCCCGCCAGAAGATGGCCATGAGCAACGCCGACGCCTGCTCGTCGGCGACGTCGCCGTCGGTGTAGGCCCGCAGGAACCAGTCGATCTGCTCGTCGGACAGGCGGTGCCCGTCGCGCTTGGTGCGGATGACGTCGACGACGTCCATCAGCGCGACTCGCCCTTGCGGTAGGGCTGGCCGTCGGCGGCCGGCATCCGCAGCTTCTGCGACGCGAAGCCGAGCACCAAGAGCGTGGTGACGTGCGGGGTGAACGACACGAACTGGCGGGGGACCTCTTCGGACAGCACGAACCAGGCGAGGAAGCCGACCGACGTGACGGCGAGCGCCGCGGCCGGGACCATCCGACGGCCGAAGCCGGCCCGCAGCG
>DATHSN010000277.1:0-1892 GCA_035464115.1 Acidimicrobiales bacterium
CGGCGGTCCCGGTCCGGGGGGACCGGGCTCATCGATCGACCTTGGGGGACGTTTCGTGAACCGATCCACGCACCGCTGGTGGTGGCGCCTGCTCGCACTGCTCGCTGCGCTGTCGCTCGTGGCCGCCGCGTGCGGCGACGACGACGCTGACGACGCCGCCGACACCGGCACCGACGACACCGCCGACACCGACACGGGCGACGACCCGGGCACCACCGACGACACCGTCACCGACGACGCCGGCGACGGCGGACCCACCCCCGGTGGCACCGTGGTGGTCGGGCTCGAGGCCGAGAGCAACAGCTGGCTGCCGGGCACCGCGTCGTGGGCGACCTCGGGCTACTCGGTGGCCCACTCCATCTTCGACCCGCTGGTGGCGTTCGACGCCGACGGGCAGATCCAGCCCTACCTCGCCGAGTCGGTCACGCCCAACGACGACCTGACCGAGTGGACGCTCACGCTGCGCGACGGCGTCACCTTCCACGACGGCTCCGCGCTCACGGCCGAGGTCGTCAAGTGGAACATCGACACGCTGCACAACGTGGCCACGTCGAACACCCAGGGCGCCCTGCTCAACGCCGGGTTCACCGAGATCCGCGTCGACGACGAGCTCACGGTCACCTACGTGCTGTCGGGCCCCAACGCCGCCTTCCCCGACCTGCTGCGCAACGTCATCGGCATGCCCGCCTCCCAGCAGGCCTACGAGGAGCTCGGCGCCGAGGGCTTCGCGGCGGCGCCCGTCGGCACCGGGCCCTTCGTGTTCGACACCTGGGAGCGCGACAGCCGCCTCATCGTCACCAAGAACCCCGACTACTGGCGCACCGACGCCGACGGGAACCAGCTCCCCTACCTCGACTCGATCGAGTGGCGGCCCATCCCCGACGAGGACTCGCGGGTGCAGAGCCTGGCGTCGGGCGACGTCACCGTCATGCAGACCCTGCGGGGCACCGCGGTCAAGCAGGTCCAGGCGCTCATCGACGACGGCGGGTACGACGGGTCGTTCTTCGTGGGCAACGAGGCCGGCGTGTCGATCTTCAACGTGCTCATCCCGCCGCTCGACGACCTGCGCATCCGCCAGGCCGCGGGCTACGCCGGCGACTCCGAGGCGGTCGCCGCGGTGCTGGGCGACGACGGGCTGGTGCCGGTCACCACCCAGTTCTTCAGCGTCGACAGCCCGTGGTACTCCGAGGCGGTGGCCGAGGCCTACCCCGGCTACCCCGAGCGCGACATCGACACCGCCATCGCGCTGGTCGACGAGTACAAGGCCGACCCGAACCGCTCCGACGGCAAGGCCGTGGGCGACCCGGTCACCGTCCAGTACAACTGCCCGCCCGACCCGAGCCTCATCGAGGTGGCCCAGCTGATCCAGGCCCTGTGGGGCGAGGCCGGCATCGAGGTCACGCTCAACCAGGTCGAGCAGGCGGCCCACATCGCCAACGCGGTGGGGTCGCCCGACACCGACCCCCCGTTCGCCGGCGACTACGTCGTGAACTGCTGGCGGGCCGGGGGTCTCGACGACCCGTCGATCATCTTCGGCAACGCCTTCGGGCCGGTGGAGACGAGCCCGCTGAACTTCACCAACTACACCAACCCCCGCATCACCGAGCTGGTCGAGGTGCTGCGCACCGAGGCCGACTTCGACGCCCGCTACGCGGCGGTCGAGGAGATCGGCCTGATCCTCTCCGAGGAGATGCCGATGACGTGGGGGGTGGGCACGCCCACCATCGTCGGCCACCTGGCCGAGGTGAACGGTGTGGCGTCGTGGACCCTGCCCGACGGCACGCCCGGCAACGGCACGCCGAGCGCCACCATGCGCCTCGTGCAGACCTGGATCGAGGGCTGACGACGGGGGCTCCGGCCCCGCTCCGACAGCTGCTCGTGGGGCCCCGGCC
>DATHSN010000278.1:0-17676 GCA_035464115.1 Acidimicrobiales bacterium
CTGCCGTTGGCGCGGCCGGGGGTCGTCGCCGGCGGGCTGCTCGTGTTCCTCACGTGCATGAAGGAGCTCCCGGCCACCCTGCTCCTGGCCCCCACCGGGTTCGACACCGTGTCGACCCAGGTGTGGAACGCCACCAGCGAAGCGTTCTTCGCCCGCGCCGCCGCGCCGGCGCTGGCGCTGGTGTTGCTCTCCGCGCTGCCGATGGCGTTGCTCGTGGTGCGTGAGTCCGAGGGCCCGCTGCTCGGCACCGGCCGGCGCCGCCGGGCTCAGCGAGCGGCCGAGGCCTCCACGGGCACCGACCCCGCCGCACCCGTCGAGGTGGCGCCCGCCTCGTGAGGGAACGCCACCGCGGGCGGACCGTGGTGGCGCACGCCCACCCGGTCGCCGCGGCGGAACCGCGGGGGACCGGCCGAGCGGACCCGCAGCTCGATGCCGTCGTCGAGGCGGACCACCGACACCGAGTCGTGGCCGTAGAACTCGACCACGCGGACCGTGGCGTCGTCGCCGACGTCGAGGTGGACCTGCTCGGGGCGCAGCAGCACGTCGACGGCGCCGTGTCCGTCGTGGCGCAGGGGCACGACCCCGATGCCGGTGTCGGCGCGGGCGCCGTCGGCGCGCCCGTCGACCAGGTTCGCCTCGCCCACGAAGGTGGCCACCCACCGGTCGACCGGGGCGTCGTAGAGCTCGGCGGGCGTGGCCCGCTGCACGATGCGGCCCGCGGTCATCACCGCGACCTCGTCGCCGAGCACGAACGCCTCCTCTTGGTCGTGGGTGACGAACACGGTGGTGACGCCGAGGTCGGCGAGCAGGGCGTGGACCTCGCCGCGCACCTGGACCCGCAGCGCGGTGTCGAGGTTGGAGAACGGCTCGTCGAGCAGGATCGCCCGCGGGCGCGGGGCGATGGCCCGCGCCAGGGCGACCCGCTGCTGCTGCCCGCCCGACAGCGTGCTCGGGAGCCGGTCGGCGAAGCCGCCCAGGCCGACGAGCTCGAGGCTCTCCTCGACGCGACCCGAGCGGCGCTCGTCGCGCGACAGCCCGTAGCCGACGTTGGCGCCGACGCTCAGGTGGGGGAACAGCGCCCAGTCCTGGAACACCATGCCGATGCGACGGCGCTCGGGAGGCACGAAGGTGTCGGGCCCGACGACGGTCTCGTCGCCGATGCGCACGATGCCGGCATCGGCCGACTCGAGCCCGGCGATGGTGCGCAACAGGGTGGTCTTCCCGCACCCCGACGGGCCCAGCAGGGCGACGGTGGTGCCGGGCGCCACGTCGAGCGACACGTCGCGCAGCACCATCGTGGCGCCGAACGACTTGATGAGGTGCTCGACCTGGATGGCGGTGGGGGACCCGCCGGGTGCGGCGTTCGGCATCCCTCACAGGGTACCGACGGCACCCCCGAGCCCGGTAGTCGACGCCGCCCCACCCGCGCCGGGCGCGGGTGGGGCGGGCCGGGTGTCAGCCGCCGGTGCGCTGGCGGATGATGTTGAGCGCGCTGCCGGCGCGGAACCACTCGATCTGCTCGGGCGACATGGTGTGCAGCAGCGAGATGTCGGTGGTGGAGCCGTCGCCGTGGTGGATGCGGCCCGCCACCGGGGTGTCGGGCGCCAGCTCGGCGAGGCCGAGGATGCTGATGCGGTCGCCCTCGCCGACGCGGTCGTAGTCGGCCGGGTCGGCGAAGGTGAGCGCCAGCACGCCCTGCTTCTTCAGGTTGGCCTCGTGGATGCGGGCGAACGACCGGGTGATGACGGCCTTGGCGCCCCGGAAGCGGGGCTCCATGGCGGCGTGCTCGCGCGACGAGCCCTCGCCGTAGTTCTCGTCGCCGATGGCCACCCAGGCGATGCCCGCCTCGTGGTAGCGCTTGGCGATCTCGGGGTACGGGCGCCGCTCGCCGTCGGTGATGTCGAGGCCGATGCCGGCCTCACCGGTGAAGGCGTTGACGGCCCCGGCGAACAGGTTGCCCGAGATGTTCTCGAGGTGGCCCCGGTACTTCAGCCACGGCCCGGCCGCCGAGATGTGGTCGGTGGTGCACTTGCCCTGGGCCTTCATCAGCACGGGCAGCTCGACGTAGTCGTCGCCGTCCCACGCCGCGAACGGCTCGAGCAGCTGGAGCCGGTCGGAGGTCGGGCTGACCGCCACCTCGACCGACGAGGCGTCGTCGGGCGGGGCGATGAAGCCGCTGTCGCCCGGGGTGAACCCGGCCTCGGGGAGCTCGATGCCGACCGGGACGCTGAGGCGGACCTCCTCGCCGGCGGTGTTGGTGAGCGTGTCGTTCAGGGGATCGAACTCGAGGGTGCCGGCGATGGCGAGAGCGACGACCGTCTCGGGCGAGGTGACGAACGCCAGGGTGGTGGAGAGGCCGTCGTTGCGCTTGGGGAAGTTCCGGTTGTAGGAGGTGACGATGGTGTTGACGTCGCCCTCGCTCACGTCGGAGCGCGACCACTGGCCGATGCACGGACCACAGGCGTTGGCCAGCACGGTGGCGCCGATGCGCTCGAAGTCGGCGAGCAGGCCGTCGCGCTCGATGGTGGCGCGCACCTGCTCGGACCCCGGGGTGACCATGAGGTCGGTCTGGCAGCGCAAGCCCTTGGCCGCCGCCTCCCGGGCGATCGACGCGGCCCGGGTGATGTCCTCGTAGGACGAGTTGGTGCACGACCCGATGAGGGCGTAGCTGATGTGGGTGGGCCAGCCGTTGAGCTTGGCGTCGCCACCCACCCGCGACACCGGGCGCGACAGGTCGGGGGTGTGGGGGCCGTTGATGAGCGGCTCGAGGGTGTCGAGGTCGATCTCGATGACCTGGTCGTAGAACCGCTCGGGGTCGGCGAGCACCTCGTCGTCGGCGCGCAGGTGGTGGGCCACCGCGTTGGCGGCGTCGGCGATCTCCTCGCGGCCGGTGGACTTCAGGTAGCGGGCCATGGCGTCGTCGTAGCCGAACACCGAGGTGGTGGCGCCGATCTCGGCGCCCATGTTGCAGATGGTGGCCTTGCCGGTGGCGCTGATGCTCTCGGCGCCGGGCCCGAAGTACTCGACGATGGCGCCGGTGCCGCCCTTCACGGTGAGGATGTCGGCGACCTTCAAGATGATGTCCTTGGGCGCCGTCCAGCCGTTGAGCGAGCCGGTGAGCTTCACCCCGATGACCTTGGGCCAGCGGATGTTGAACGGGAAGCCGGTCATCACGTCGACCGCGTCGGCGCCGCCCACGCCGATGGCGATCATGCCGAGCCCGCCGGCGTTGGGGGTGTGGCTGTCGGTGCCGATCATCATCCCGCCGGGGAAGGCGTACTGCTCGAGCACGACCTGGTGGATGATGCCCGAGCCTGGCTTCCAGAAGCCGATGCCGTACTTGGCCGACACGCTCTCGAGGAAGTCGTAGACCTCGCTGTTGGTGTCGAGCGCGGTGAGCAGGTCGACCTTGCCCTCCTCCTTGGCCTGGATGAGGTGGTCGCAGTGGACCGTCGAGGGGACCGCCACCTCGGGCAGGCCGGCGGTCATGAACTGCAGCAGCGCCATCTGCGCGGTGGCGTCCTGCATGGCCACCCGGTCGGGACGCAGGTCGGTGTAGGAGACCCCGCGGTCGAGCCCACCGGTGTCGGGGTCGTCGAGGTGGTTGACGAGGATCTTCTCGGCCAGGGTGAGGGGGCGGCCGAGGCGCCGGCGGCCGATGGCCAGGCGCTCGTCGAGGGTGGCGTAGACCCCTCGGATCAGCTCGATGGGCGTGGTGGCGGTGACGGCCATGCGGGACACCTCGGGTCGGGGTTCGAGCGGCTGGGACCGGTGCGGCGGGCTTGCCCTCCGCACGAAACGATACAAGTATAGGACAAGTGAGGACACTGCGCTATCGGGCCATCGCCGACGACGTGCGTCACCGGATCGCCGACGGCGAGTACGCGGCCGGCCAGCTCCTGCCCAGCGAGGCCGAGCTCTCGGCGCGCTTCGAGGTGAGCCGGGTGACGGTGCGCAAGGCCCTCGAGGAGCTCCGCGGCGACGGGCTGGTCGACTCCCGCCAGGGGTTCGGCTGGTTCGTGGCGGTCGACCCGGTGAGCCAGAGCCTGGGCCGGCTCGGCACCATCGAGGACCAGCTGGCCGAGTCCGGCGCAGCGCCCGTGCGCCGCATCCTCGAGTTCGGGTTCGTCGACGCCCCCGAGCGCGTGGCTGCCGTGCTCGGCGGCACCACCGTGCTGCGGGTGCGTCGCGTCAACCTGGCCGACGGCGCGCCCTTCGCCCGGGTCACCGTGTGGTGCCCCGAGGACC
The DNA here is from genome assembly GCA_035464115.1 of Acidimicrobiales bacterium. Taxonomy (GTDB): domain Bacteria; phylum Actinomycetota; class Acidimicrobiia; order Acidimicrobiales; family SKKL01; genus DATHSN01. The sequence continues at coordinate 4,249 of DATHSN010000278.1, forward strand.
TGGCGTCGGGGCTGTCGCGCGACGACGTCGAGCGGGCGTCGTTCTACGACCTGGTCGACGTCGAGCTCGGCGGTGCCACCCAGACCATCGGCGCCGGCGCGGCGACGCCCGACGACGCCGAGGTGCTCGGCGTGCCGGTGGGGTCGCCGGTGCTGGTGTGCGACCGCGTCACCCGCGCCGCCGACGGTCGGGTGGTGCTCGTCAGCGAGCACGTGTTCCCCGCGCACCTCACCCAGTTCGTGGTCGACCTGCCCCACGTGCCCGCCTCGATCAGTCCGACGGGGTTGCGGCTGGTGGAGGAGCCTCCGTCGGTGGCGCCTCGGCCGCCGGTGTCGTCTCCGCCAGCCGACGCAGCGCCAGGGCCCGCAGCGATCCCACGATGATCCACGCCTGGGCGCCGGCCACGGCGGCCGCGATCCACGCGGCGGTGGAGGGAGCCTCGGGCCGGGCCTGCAGGATGGCGCCCACCGCCAAGGCGCCGAGGATGACGTTGCGGACGACGTCGGCCGCGGTGAGCGGCGCCGGGCGGGCCGCCCCGAAGCACCCGCACGGCACCCGGTCGCCCCGGCGCAGCTTGCCGACGATGAGGGTGGTGAAGAACGCGAGCGCCACCAGCGCAGCGGCACCGCCGACGCTGGGGGCGGCCACGAGCAGCGCGGCCACCAGGATCTCCGCCAGCGGCACCACCAGCGCCAGCACCCGCGGGATCGGCAGCCCGAGCAGGGCGAAGGCGGTGGCCGTGCGCCGGGGTCGCACCAGCTTGGCGACCCCGGCGACGACGAAGACCAGGGCGAGGAGCAGCGCCGCGGCGTAGCCCAGCCCGTCCACCGCGCTCAGCGCCCCGGGATGGCGGCGAGGAGGCGCACGTCAGCTGGTGGCGACGCGGCGGGCGATGCCACTGGCGATGCGGCTCGAGCGGTCGCGGGGCACGACGTGCCAGACCTGCTCCTCGGTGCGGTCCCACGCCGTGAGCAGCTCGGCGGCGCGGCGCGAGCCGGTGAGCTCGGCGTGGCGCTCGAGCAGCCAGCGGCACTCGTCGAGCGCCACCACGTCGGGGCGGACCACCTCGACCAGGTCGTTGTTGACCCGGGCGATGAGCCGCTCGAGCGAGGGGTCCCACACGAGGGCCTGCCCGCCGGTCATGCCCGCCCCGAAGTTGTGGCCGATGCGCCCGAGCACGAGCACCGTGCCGCCCGTCATGTACTCACAGCCGTGGTCGCCCACCCCCTCGACGACGGCGACCGCGCCCGAGTTGCGCACCGCGAAGCGCTCGCCGGCCGCCCCGGCGACGAACAGCTCGCCGCCGGTGGCCCCGTAGAGGCAGGTGTTGCCCACCAGCGCGGGCGTGTGATCGACGTGGGTGTCGGCGGCGAACGAGGCGTCGCCCTCCGGTGGGCGCACCACGATGCGGCCGCCGCCCATGCCCTTGCCGACGTAGTCGTTGGACTCGCCGGCGAGGTCGAGGTGCACGCCCGTGGCGAGGAACGCCCCGAAGCTCTGCCCGGCCGAGCCGGTGAGGTGCACGGTGGCGCTCCCCCGTGGCGGGAGCGCGCCGAACTCGAGGGCGATGGCGCCCGACAGCGCGGCGCCGATGGCCCGGTCGGCGTTGGTGATCGTGTAGCTCAGCTCGATCTGGTCGCCGTCCCAGATCGCCCGGTAGGCGTCGGCGAGGAGGCGGTCGCCGAGCTCGGAGCGCGGGTCCTGGAGCTCGACGCGCTCGACGAAGCGGCGGGGCGCGTCGGCCGCGGCGGGCGGCTCGATGAGCACCGACACGTCGAGCGAGTCGACCCGGGGATCGCCGGTGACCTTCTGGCGCAGCAGGTCGACCCGGCCGATCGCCTCGTCGATGCTGCGCAGGCCGAGCTCGGCCAGGTAGCCCCGCACCTCCTCGGCCACGAAGAGCAGGTACGACGCCACGCCCTCGGGCGTGCCGGTGAAGTTGGCCCGCAGGTGCGGGCGCTGGGTGGCCACACCCGGCTTGCAGGTGTCCTTGTGGCAGGCCCGCAGCATGATGCAGCCCTCGGCGATCATGGCCGCGGTGCCGAAGCTGTACTCGTCGGCGCCGAGCAGCGCCGCGGTGATCACCTGGCGGCCGGTCTTGAACCCGCCGTCGACGCGGAGCTTGGCCCGACTGCGCAGGCCGTTGTCGACCAGGGCGCGCTGGCAGTCGGCCAGGCCCAGCTCCCAGGGGAGCCCGGCGTGCTTGATCGACGACAAGGGGCTGGCGCCGGTGCCGCCGTTGGCGCCCGAGAGGTGCACCACGTCGGCGAGGGCCTTGACCACGCCGGCGGCGATGGTGCCGACACCGTCCTCGGCCACCAGCTTGACCGACACCTGCGCGGCGTTGACCTGCTTGAGGTCGTAGATGAGCTGGGCCAGGTCCTCGATGGAGTAGATGTCGTGGTGCGGGGGCGGGGAGATGAGGCCGACGCCGGGCTGGGTGTGGCGCAGGCGGGCGATCTCGCCCGACACCTTGTGGCCGGGGAGCTGGCCGCCCTCGCCCGGCTTGGATCCCTGCGCCATCTTGATCTGCAGCTCGTCGGCGAAGGCGAGGTACTCGGGGGTGACGCCGAAGCGACCCGAGGCGATCTGCTTGATGACCGAGTTCTTGTCGTCGCGTCCGAGGCCGCGGGTGCGGAACCGATAGGGGTCCTCGCCGCCCTCGCCGCAGTTGGCCTTGCCGCCCAGCAGGTTCATGGCCTGGGCCAGGTTCTCGTGGGCCTCCTTCGACAGCGCCCCGTGCGACATGGCGCCGGTGGAGAACCGCTTCACGATCTCCGACGCCGGCTCGACCTCGTCGAGCGGGATCGGCTCGGGGGCGGTGACCAGCTCGAGCAGGTCGTGCAGCTCGGTGACCGGCCGGGTGTTCACCAGCTCGGCGAAGGCCCGGTAGGTGTCGGTCGACTCGCCACGGATGGCGCGCTGCAACAGGTGCGCAGCGGTCATGTCGGCGAGCTGGGCGGCCGTGGCGGCGGCATCGGCCTCGGCGGCGGACCGCCGGGCGTCGGCCTCGGCGGCCGCGACGTCGTCGGCGCCGCCGTCGGTGGACGCCGCCGCGCCCCGGCGGCGGATCCGGGCGGGTGCCTCGCCGGGGGTGGCGTCGCCCACGCCGGTGACGGCGTTGAGGGCGTCGACGACCTCCTTGGAGTGGGCGTGGTACTCGCCCCCGCGGCGGACCCGGAAGTAGCCGGGCGAGCCGAGGTCGGGCTCGTCGGCGTCGAACGCGGCGGCGTGCAGGGCGAGCACGTCGGCGCCCAGCTCGTCCCACCCGAGGCCGCCCACCGCCGACGTGGTGCCGGTGAAGCAGAGGTCGACCACCTCGGCGGCCAGGCCGATGGCTTCGAAGATCTGGGCGCCACGGTAGGAGTCGATGGTGCTGATGCCCATCTTGGAGAGCACCTTCAGCACGCCCGCCTCGGTGGCGGCCTGGTAGTTGAACTGCGCCTCGGGGCTGGTGACGTCGCCGTCGTCGGCGTCGGCCTCGGCGCCCACCGTGTGCAGGGCGAGGCGGGGGCAGATCACGTCGGCGCCGTAGCCGAGCAGGGCGGCCACGTGGTGCACGTCGCGCACGTCGTCGGCCATCACCACCAGGCTGGTCTCCGAGCGCAGGCGGCGGGCGGTGAGGCGCTGGTGGACCGCGCCGAGCGAGAGCAGCGACGGCACGGGGGCGAGGTGCTCGGCGATGTTGCCGTCGTCGATGACGAGCACACCGGTGCCGTCGGCCACTGCCGCCTCGGCCTCGTCGGCCAGGCGCTCGATCGCCGCCCGGAGGCCCGACGGCCCGTCGGCCACCGCGAAGGTGGCGTCGAGGGTGTGGACCTGGAACGGGCAGCGGGTCGGGTCGTGCAGCGTCTCGATCGCCGAGGGATAGGCGAAGAACGACTGCAGGGTGAGCAGGCGCGCCGCCTCGGGCCCCTCGGCCAGGATGGGCCGGCGGGGGCCGATGAGGGTGCGCAGGCTCATGACCGCCCGCTCGCGGATCGGGTCGATCGGCGGGTTGGTGACCTGCGCGAAGCGCTGGCGCAGGAAGTGGTGGATCGGCCGGGGCCGCCCGGCGAACGGGGGCAGCGGCGAGTCGTCGCCCATCGAGAAGGTGGGCTCGTAGGCGTCGGCGGCCATCGGCCGCAGCACCATGGCCAGCTCCTCCTTGGTGTAGCCGTGGGCGGCCTGGCGCACCACGAGGTCGGCCGGTGGCGTGAGCACCGCGTCGCCGGCGTCGAGGTGCGAGAAGCCGTCGGCGGCCCAGCGGCCGTAGGGGGCGAGGCCCGCCAACCGGTCCTTCACCTCGTCGTCGAAGCGCACCGCGCCGTCGGCGGGATCGACCACCAGCATCTGGCCCGGACCGAGGCGCCCGCGCCGCACCGTGCCCCGCCCCGACACGTCGACCGCCCCGACCTCCGACGAGCACACGACGAGGCCGTCCTCGCAGACCTGCCAGCGCAGCGGGCGCAGGGCGTTGCGGTCGAGCTGGGCGCCGACCATGGTGCCGTCGGTGAAGATCACCCCGGCGGGGCCGTCCCACGGCTCCATCAGCGCCGAGTGGTACCGGTAGAAGCCCTGCACCTCCGACGACAGCTGGCGGGCCGACTCCCAGGCGTCGGGCACGAGCATCGCCATGGCGTGGTCGGCGCCCCGGCCGGCCCGCACCAGCAGCTCGAGCGCCTCGTCGAGCTTGCCCGAGTCGGAGGTGTCGGGGTCGAGCACCGGGCGCAGCAGCTGCTCGTCGCCGAGCCCGGCGGCGTCGGTGCCCAGCACGGCGCGCGCCCACATGCGGCGCTCGTTGCCCCACAGGGCGTTGATCTCGCCGTTGTGGCACAGCATCCGGAACGGCTGGGCGCGCTCCCACGTGGGCAGCGTGTTGGTGGAGAACCGCTGGTGGAAGATGGCGAAGTGGCCGGCGAAGCGCTCGTCGGCGAGGTCGAGGTAGAAGTTGGCGAGCTCATCGGCGGCGGCGAGGCCCTTGTAGACCACGGTGCGGAACGAGCACGACACCACGTAGGTGCCGGTGGTGACGGCGGCGATGCGCCGGCGGAGCCGGTAGGCGGCCCGCTCGTCGTTGGCGCCCGACGGGTCGCGCAGCAGGGCCTGCACGATGCGGGGGCGGCTCGCCCGGGCGAGGTCGCCGAGGGCGTCGTCGTCGGTGGGCGGCTCGCGCCAGCCGGTGACCTCGAGGCCCTCCTCGGCCGCCGCGGCCTCCACCGCCGCGGTCGGGTCGGCGCCACGCACGAACAGCATGGCCACGCCGACGCCGTCGCCGAACAGCTCGGGCGGGATGGGGGCGAGCAGGCCGCAGCCGTCGCCGGAGCGGGCGTCGGCGGCGACCGCGCCGCGGTGCTTCACGCACGCGAGCCCGTGCAGGGCGGCGGCGACGATGTCGCGGGACGGGCGGCCGTGGACATCGGCGACGAAGCCGATGCCACAGGCGTCGAGCTCACGCATGGGCGCGTTCCTCCAACGTCGGTGGGGGCGAGGCGACGGGGGCTGTCGTCCTCGGTGATCGGGGCGCTCGGTCCGACGACGGTGTCGGCGGAGGCGCCGTTGCCCATGCCCCGACTCGGAGGCGCAGACTAGCACCGCCCCTCGGGGAGCCCGGCTGTAACCCGGTCGGCCCTCCTCCGTCGTGGTCCCTGCGACGTTCTAGGGTCGTCCCCTGGTGCGAGCGCCCCGTCCCCGGTCTCGAAAGGCACGACGATGACGACCCCGCAGGGCTCCTGGGAGCCAGATCCGTTCGGTCGCAACCAGTACCGCTGGTTCGACGGCACCGCGTGGACCGACCAGGTGTCGAACGACTCGGTGGTGTCGGTCGATCCGCCCGACCCGGGCGGCGCGCCGGCGCCGGGCGCTGCGCCGCCTCCCGGCTCGGAGCCCACGGCGGCCATGGCCCCGGTGGGAGGCGCTCCGGTGCCCCCCGCAGCCGCGGCCCCGGCTGCACCGGTGGCCGCCGCCGGCGGAGGGGGCAGCGGCAACAAGGTCCCGCTCATCCTGGGCGCCGTCGCCGTGGTGGCGCTCATCGGGGCGGGGGCGTTCTTCTTCCTCGGTGGCGACGACGACGGCATCTCCGGCGACGAGCGGGCCTCGCTCATCGCGGAGATCACCGCCGACGGATGGACCGAGGATCAGGCCGGGTGCCTCCTCGACGCCCTGGTCGACGAGCTGGGCGCCGACGAGGTGCGGGTGCTGTCGCAGAACGACAGCGACGCCGACCTCGGGTCCGAGCAGGCCGCCGCGGTGTTCGCCGCCTACGAGCGGTGCGACCTCGACCTGTTCGGGCCGGGCGATGCCGGTGGCGACGACGACCCGGTCATCGTCGACGACGAGGACGACACCGCCGACGGCTCCGGCGACGGCTCCGGCGACGACCAGGGGTCGGACGGTGCCGGTGGCGACGCCACGACGGGCGACGACGGCGACACCGGGTCCGACGGCGACGCCGGTGGGGCGGTCGGCGACGGCGATCTGCCCGACGGGTTCCTCGAGCTGTTCACCGAGGGCCTGCTCGCCGGCGGCGAGTTCACCGAGGACCAGGCGCGGTGCTTCGCCGAGGCGCTCACCTCGCTCGAGGGGCTCGACCTCGAGGGCGCGGGCGACGATCCCGATGCCTTCGCCGAGTCGCTCGAGTCCGACCCGACGATCTTCTTCGCCCTGTTCGGCGCGTTCGCCGAGTGCGGCATCCCCCTCGACGGGCTCGGCGGGTTCGGCGAGGGCCTCGGCGGTGGGTTCGGTGGCGGTGGCAGCGGCTACGGCGACGATCCCGCCCTCGACGCGCTCTGGGATGCGTGCGAGGCCGGCGACGGGCAGGCCTGCGACGACCTCTACCTGCGGACGCCGATCGGGTCGGAGTACGAGGAGTTCGGCGCCACGTGCGGCGGCCGGTTCGACTTCCTCGAGGTCGACTGCTCCTCGGAGCTGTAGCGGCGGTGCCGCCCCGGCCGCATGACCCGTGCGGCCGGGGCGCCGCTGGTAGCGTCACGGCGCTGGCGACACCGGGTGAAGGGCGACGACGATGACTGACCAGACCGGCTCCTGGGAGCCCGATCCGTTCGGCCGCAACCAGTACCGCTGGTTCGACGGCACCACGTGGAGCGACCAGGTCTCCAACGACTCGGTGGTGTCGTCGGATCCGCCCGATCCGGGCGGGGCACCCGCGCCCGGGGCCAGCGCCCCCGCCGAGCCCGAGCCCCAGCCCGCCGAGCCCGAGCCGACCGAGGCGGTGGCCGCCACGCCGCCGCCCGTGGCGGCATCTCCGGCCGGGTGGGGCCCGCCCGGCTCGGAGCCCACCATGGCGATGCCGCCCACCGGCGCCCCGCCTCCGGGGCCGGCGCCGATGCAGGCCGCCGCGAGCGGTGGTGGTGGCCGGGGATCCAACACCATCCCGCTGGTCATCGGCGGCGTGGCCCTCCTCGCCCTGCTCGGAGCCGGGCTGTTCTTCTTCCTCGGTGGGAGCGACGACGACGAGGTGGGCACCTCCGACACCACCACGGTCACCACCGCGGCGCCGACCACCGACACCACCGAGGCGCCCACCACGACGACCACCCAGGCCACCACCGACACCACCGAGGCGGCCGGGGGCTCCGAGGAGGTCCCGGCGGTGATCCTCGACCTGTTCGTCGAGGGCGTGATGCAGGGCAGCGACCTCACCGAGGAGGAGGCCCGCTGCTTCTCCGAGGGGTTCTTCGACATCTACGACGGCAGCATCGAGGACATCATCGCCGACCCCGAGGCGCTCGCCACCCCCGGCCCCGAGCTCCAGGCCGGGCTCCTCCGGGTGATCAGCGACTGCGGCATCTCGCCCGAGCAGTTCGGCGCCGCCGGCGGCGGCTTCCCGGGCCTCGGTGGTGTCGATCCGCCGATCGCGGGCCAGCCCGACACCTACGGCGACGACCCCACGCTCGATGCCCTGTGGGACGCCTGTGAGGCCGGCGACGGCCAGGCGTGCGACGACCTCTACTTCCAGTCGCCGATCGACTCGGCGTACGAGGAGTTCGGCGACACGTGCGGCGGCCGGTTCCCGCCGGGTCAGGTGTTCTGCGCCAACGAGCTGTAGCCGGACCCCATCAGTCGAGCTCGGGCCAGCGCCGGCGGCTGCGCCGCCGGTCGGCCCGACGCTCGCCGAGGGCCCAGGCCCGGCGCCAGCCGCCGGCGTCGGGCCCCGACAGCGTCGGGGTGGCACCGGCGTGGGCGCGCCGGCGGGCCGACCACCAGTCGGTGGCGGTCGCATCGGCCACCTCGGCCACCGCGGTCTCCATCCGCGCCGCCAGGCGACGGGTGTCGTCGTCGGGCTGCGGGTAGATCGGGCGGCCGAAGGTGACCGTGGTCGACGCCCGCACCGGGCGCTTCGTGCCCTTGGGGAGCACCCGCCCGGTGCCGGCGATGTGCACCGGCACGATCGGCACGTCGCAGCGCAGCGACAGGTAGGCGGCACCCGGGCGGAACGGCTGGCCCCACCCGTCGGGGCTGCGGCCCCCCTCGGGGAAGATGAGCAGCGACCAGCCCGCATCGATCAGCTCGGCGGCGCGGTCGGCGCTCGAGCGCGAGATCTTGGTGCGCTCGATGGGCACCGCGTTGAGCGCCAGCGCCGACAGCGCGCCCGTGACCCGCGTGCCGAAGAAGTAGTCGGCTGCCGCGCCCACGAAGATGCGGTGCCGCCACGGCTCGGGGATCGACGTGAGCATCAGCGGCGTGTCGACGTGGCTGTGGTGGTTGGCCGCGAAGATGACCGGGCCCTCGAGCCCGTCGAGGTGGTCGAGGCCACGCCGCTCGGGCGGCGCGAGCACGCTCATGGTGGGCCGCATGAGCCCCTCGAGCAGGGCCAGGCGCGCCAGGCGGGCCGGGTAGCGCCGGGCCCACTCGGTCTCGAAGTCGGACCCGGTGCGCCGGCGCGGCGGCGCCGGCTCCACGCCGCGGGGCGTGGTGGGGGCGCGGTAGGGGAACGGCAGCGCCCGCACCAGCCGGGTGGGCGAGAGGCGGGTCATCGGAGCCGGGGTCGGGCGACGGTCACGTGACGTCGGCCATGAAGATCGGCGGGTTGTGCAGGTGGGTGACGCTCGGCTGGGGGCCGACGACGTCGGTGGCCATCTCGAGCGCGTCCTGAAGGGTGGACGCCGGCCGGAACCCGAGCCGGCGCACGGCCCGCACGTCGCCCCCCACCACGATGACCGCGCCGAGGTGGGCCAGGGCGTGGCTGCACCAGTACCACATGTAGAACGGGTGGACGCCGTGGTAGGCGTAGGAGGTGCGGTACAGGTGCCGGTACCACTCGTCCTCGGCGTAGCGACGCTCGTAGCGCTCGGCCATCACCGCGGCATCGGTGGTGTCGGCGAGCACCTCTTCGAAGAAGTCGACGTAGCTCGGGTGGTGCACCGGGTGGAACTCCCACGGGGTGGGGTGGCTCATGATGAGCACGCCGCCCTCGCGCACCGGGGGCTTGCCCCGGTAGAGGTTGAAGAAGTACCCGAGGCCGAGGCAGGCCACGAGGATCGGGTTCATGATCGAGTCGACGTTGTACGGGCAGATGTAGGGCAGGCCCATGGTGAGCACGTCGGTCTGGCCCTCGACCGGCACGAGGTGCTGGCGGTAGACGTTCTCGGTGGTGACCTTGTGCACCGCCTCGATCTCGCCGGCCTGCACCGAGGTGAGCGCGTAGGGCGCCTTCCACGAGTGGAAGATCTTGCGGCGGGCCTTGGTGGGCACGGGTGCCAGGCCGGCCTGCATGGCGATGAAGGCGGCGCGGTCGCGGCCGGTCCACTCCCACTCGCGCTTCTGGAGCACCGACATGGGGCCGTCGGCGCCGAAGGTGTCGTTGTTCACCGTGGTCTCGATCTGGAAGATCTTGATCCCGGCGTCGCGGATGACCTCGCCCTGGCGCCAGTTGCTCTTGTGCAGCTCGGAGCGCTCCTGGTCCATGAACGACCGTGATCGCTGCATGGTGGCGGGGTTGTGGTGGTGACGCAGCCCCGTGTAGCCCGACAGGCCGGTGGCGGTGCTCTTGTGCCCGCCGTCCATCGCCACCAGGTTGATGTTGACGTAGACGGTGAGGTCGCTCTCGGCGGCCCGCTTGGAGATCTGCACCTCCTCGCCGTGGCGGGTGGTGCCGATGACGACCATGCCGTCGGGGTCCTCGGCGTCGTGGTTGTAGAGCAGGCCGCGGGGCGCGAAGGCGTCGTAGACCCGGTCGCCGACGGCGTGGCGCAGCTCGCCCTCGGTCATGCGGCGGTGCAGGGCCAGGGCGGCGATGAGGTGGACGTCGTCGACGCCGGCCTCGGCGGCCAGGTCGAGCACGGCCTCGATGATCCGCTGGCGGATGTCGGGCTTCTGCATGGGCGGCAGCGGCAGCGACACGTCGTCGAACGCGATGGTGAGCTTCATGCCCGGGAACAACAGGGCGGGCAGCGGGTCGGAGTCGATGGGCTCGAGCAGGGCGCGACGGATGGCGCCCTCGGGATCGTCGAGGCCGGGCAGCGGCTCGGCCGGGTAGATCACCCGGGAGCGACCGGGCGGCAGCTTCTCGAGCCGGAAGCCCTCGCCGTGGTGGAACACGATGGGCGGGGTGGAGCGGTCGACGTCGAGCACGAACCCCGGGCGGGGGCTGCGGCGGCTCATCGGTGGGGGGAGGGGGTCGGGGCGATCACAGGCGGTCGCGCTCCTTCTCGTTGCGCAGGTCGAAGGCGATCTTCACCGCGCCGCGCGGGCCGGCGGCGGCGGCGTGCTCGATGGCCTCACGGTGTCGGTCGAGGGGGTAGGTGGCCGACACGAGCCGACCGAGGTCGGCGTGGCGGACGAGCTCGGCGGCGAGGTCGAAGGTGCGCACCGGGCCGCGGTCGGGGAGGTGTTCGGTGCCGTAGGCGTAGGCCCCCACCAGCTCGATCTCGCGGTGCCACAGCCCGGTGAGGTCGACGTTGACGGTGCCGGGCATGCCGACCAGCACGACGCGGCCCCGGGGCCGGACGACGGCGAGGCTGTCGGCCAGGCTGGCCTCCGAGCCCACGCAGTCGATGACCACGTCGGCGCCCCCGGTGAGCCGGTCGATGTGGCCGTCGCCGATGGCCAGGCTGTTGGTGGCCCGTCGCACCCCCCGACGCCACTCGCCGGGGTCGACCACCACGTCGGCACCGAGCTCGCGGGCGAGCTCGCGCTGCACGGGGTAGCGGGCGGCGACGAGGACGGTGGCGGGGTCGGCGTGGTGGCGGACGGCGGCGAGGGTGAGCAGGCCGAGGGTGCCGGCGCCGAGGACGGCGACGACCGCGCCGGGCTCGATGCGCGCCGCCAGCGCGGCGTGCACCGCGCAGGCGGTGGGCTCGATCATCACCGCCGCCTCGTCGGAGAGGTCGTCGGCCACGGGGTGCAGCTGGGTGGGGTGGGCGACCATGGCGACCGACCAGCCGCCGCCGGTGTCGCAGCAGTAGCCCGACTGCAGGCCGGGGGCGAGGTCGCCGAGGGTGATGCGCTCGCAGCCGCCGAGGTCGCCTCGGGCGCAGGCTGCGCAGGGCGGCACGATGCCCCGGGTGGCGCACCCGAGCACGGGCTCGACGACCACGCGGGCGCCGTCGTCGAGGTCCCCGACCACCTCGTGGCCGGGCACGAACGGGAACGACACGATCGGCTCGAAGTAGCCCGACGCCCGACCGTCGACGGTGGCCAGGTCGCTGCCGCAGATGCCGGCCAGGCGGGGCCGCACCCGCACCCAGTCGGGGCCGGGCAGCTCGGGCGGGTCGAGGTCCTTGAGCTTCAGGGGCCCCACCGCGGCGCCCCGTCCGGGGACGACCGTCCCCGCGATGCGGGCCGCGGCGTAGCGGGGGATGTCGCGCGAGAAGCGGAGGGCCTTCATGTCAGGGCCTTCATGCGAGCAGCTCCACGTCAGGCCGTCCGGGTGGGGGCGATGGGCACGAGCGGCGCGGTGGAGCCGGGCGCCTTGGCCCAGTTCTCGACGAGCCAGCCGCGGCTGCGGGCGATGGCCGCGAGGCGGGTCTCGGGGTTGACCGCCACCGGGAAGCCGACCGCGTCGAGCATCGGCAGGTCGCTGGCGGAGTCGGCGTAGGCGACCGACTCGGCGAGGTCGAGGCCGTTGGCGGCGGCGTAGTCGGCCATGGCCTGCGATCGCGCCTCGCCGGTGGGCGGCACCTTCACCAGCTCGCCGGTGTAGCGCCCCTCGCGGACCGTCATCTCGGCGGCGACGATGTCGTCGAACAGCGGCCGCAGCGGCTCGACCACCACGTCGAGCGCACCGGTGATGAGGATGGTGCGGTGGCCGAGCCGGCGGTGCTCGCGCACCCGGCGGAGCCCGGCGGGGAACGACTTGGTGAGGATCAGCTGGCTGAACAGCTCGACGGAGTCCTCGGCCAGCTGGTCCACCGGCGCGCCCTCGTAGCGACGGTAGAAGTGGCGCAGGAAGTCGGTGCGGTCGGCGCGGTCGAGGCGCAGCAGCCCCGGGCCCTCGCGCACGAGCCGGGCGGCGAGCCGGAGCTGGTCCTCGCGGGGGAGGCGGCGGGTGGCGAGCCAGGCGTAGGACGTGACCACGTTCGACGCGATGAGGGTGTTCTCGAGGTCGAACGCGGCGAGGTGGCGGTCGGGCGAGAGGACCTTGCCCCGCAGGCGCGTCGACCGGCTCGGGCCGTCCTTCTTGCCGGGTGAGGTGCGGACCCGGGCGTGCTCGACCACCGACGGCAGGTGGGTGTTGGTGGCGTAGTCGGCCCAGTCGACGACGCGGGGGTCGAAGCAGAACGCGGCGCGGTCGGCGTCGGTGAGGCCCGTCCACATGTCGAGGAGGCGGTCGACGGTGTAGATGGCCTCGCACTCGGCGTAGGCCCCGTAGAGCTCGACGTAGGTGGCGGCCCGGTCGACCTCCTCGCGCCGCTCCTCGAGCCGGGCCGAGAGCTCGGCCTGGCGCCCGCGGAGGGGCAGCGCGTCGACCACCCGCTCGGCGCGGCTCACCACGACCTTGGCCCGCGACAGCTGGCGCTCGACGGCGCCGCGGGCCGGGAAGCGCCACTCGGGCACGCCGATGGGCTGGCCGTGGGAGTCGTAGATGGGGTGCTCGGTGAAGTACGCCTCGATGAGGCCGATGAGCGTGCGGTAGCGGAGCGGGTTGGCGTCGCCGGACGCCACCTGCACGATCGGGGGGGTGGCGTCGGGCGGCGCGCCGGCGACCGCGCAGATGGCGGCGACGACGAGGTCGACGGGGATCACGTCGACCACGCCCTCGGGCACCCCGGGGACCTGGGTGAGCAGCCCGCGGGCGTAGGAGATGATGACCGGCTCGGCCATGCGGAAGCCGCGGATCCATCCCGGGTAGGGCTCGGCGACCGACGACTCGATGATCGACGGGCGCACCGTGGTGACCGGCACCGGCCCCTTCGACTCCGAGAGGGCGACCTCGCCGAGGGCCTTCGTGTAGGAGTACACGTCGGGGAACCCGAGCGAGCGGGCCCG
>DATHSN010000279.1:0-15330 GCA_035464115.1 Acidimicrobiales bacterium
GTGGCCGCCTCGTCGACCAGTCCGTCGAGCAGGCGGGCGGCGACGAACGCGGGCACGGCCAGCACCACCTGGGCCGCGTCGAGGGACCCGGCGGCGGTGTCGACCCGGCAGCGGGCGCCGTCGCGCGACAGGCCGGTGACCGGTGACCCGACCCGCAGATCGGCCACGCCCACGAGGTGCTCGGCGAGGGCCGAGATCACCCGGCCGAGTCCCGGTCGCAGCGTGTAGAAGACCGGCGGCGGCGCGCCGTCGGCCGGCGGCGGGGCCGCCGCCCGCTGGGCGCGGAGGCCCTCGACCAGGCTGCGGTGCGCGTGGGCGACGGCCGCGATCTGCGGGGCGCCGGCGTCGAGGCTGAGGCGGTCGGCGTCGCCGGCGTTGATGCCGCCGAGCAGCGGGTCGACCAGGCGCTCGAGGATCTCGTCACCGAGCCGGCGGCGGACGAGCGCCCCGACCGACTCGTCGCCTACGACCCGGTCGTCGGGACGGTCGAGGTCGTCGGCGGCGCGGGCGACGGCCTCGGGCGACACGATGCCCGACGCGGCCAGCGCCTCGAGGTCGGTGGGCACCCCGAGCACGGTGCCCTCGGGGATGCGGCGCAGCTCGCCCCGGCTCCAGATGTAGGCCCCCGCCGAGGGCTGCGGGACGATCTCGTCGGCGAGCCCGAGGTCGCGGATCAGCTCGGTGGCCCAGGGGACGCGGGCGAGCACCGAGTCAGGTCCGGCGTCGAGGTCGACGCCGCCGAACGGGGCGGTGAGGATCTTTCCGCCCAGCCGGTCGTCGGCCTCGAGGACCACGACGGTGCGCCCGGCGCGGGCCAGGTCGAACGCCGCGGTGAGCCCGGCGACCCCCGCCCCGACCACGACCGCGTCGACCGAGGTCACCCCGGGGTCCCGTCGGCCGCCGTCTCGTCGGCTGGTGCCTCGGCCGCGTCGGCCCCTTCGGCCGCGGCCTCGGTCTGGTCGAGCTCGCCCGCGGGGTCGACCGTGTGGTCGATGACGATGACGGCCAGCTCCTCGTCGGCGGAGACGGCGGCGGCCTGGGCGAGCAGCACCGATGCCACCGGCGCCAGCGCGCACACCACCAGCCCCGGGCTCCGACCGGTCTCGGCGAGGTCGGCGACCACGTTGAGCAGGTGGGGGCCGGCGCCGGCGCCGACGCGAGCCACGGCCCAGTCGGGCCAGGGGCTCAGGCCGGCGGCGTCGGCCACGGCGGTGGCGCGCTCGCTCCACGCGTCGACGTCGCCGGTGACCGCGAACACCACCTGAGCGCCGGGCAGCGCCTGGCGGGCCTCGGCCAGGGCGGCGCCGAGGGAGTCGGCACCTGCGGTGTCGGTGGTGGGGTCGCTCATCGGTCGCCTCCTGCGTCGGCTCGGCCTTCGGTGTGCACCAGATCGACGACCCTCGCCAGGATGTCGGGGTCGGTCTCGGGCAGCACGCCGTGGCCGAGGTTGAACACGTGTCCGGGGTGGCCGCCGTTGCGGGCGAGCACGGCCCGCACCTCCTCGGCGACGACCTCCCACGGGGCCAGGCACACCGCGGGGTCGAGGTTGCCCTGCAGCGCGGTGCCGGCCGGCACCCGGGTACGGGCGGCGTCGAGCGGCACCCGCCAGTCGACCCCGACCACGTCGGCGCCGGCGGCGGCCATCAGGCCGAGCAGCTCACCGGTGGCCACGCCGAAGTGGGCCCGGGGCACGCCGAGGTCGGCGACGCCCTCGAGCACCTTGCGGCTGGCCGGCATCGCGAAGCGCTCGTACTCGGCGGGGTGCATCGCGCCGGCCCAGCTGTCGAAGAGCTGCACGGCGGAGGCCCCGGCGGCCACCTGGCTGCGGAGCGAGGCCAGGGCGATGTCGGCCAGGCGGTCCATCAGCTGGGCCCACAGCTCGGGCTCGGAGTGCATGAGCGCCTTGGTGCGGGCGTAGGTGCGCGACGGGCCGCCCTCGACCAGGTAGCTGGCGACGGTGAACGGCGCCCCGGCGAAGCCGATGAGCGGCACGTCGAGCTCGGCCACCAGGTTGCGCACGGTCTGCAGCACGTAAGGCGTGTCGACCTCGGGCTCGAGCGGGCGGAGCCGGTCGAGGTCGGCGGCCGACCGGAACGGCTGGTCGACCACCGGCCCGACGCCCGGGCGGATCTCGACGCCGAAGCCGATGGCGTGCACCGGCACGACGATGTCGGAGTAGAGGATGGCGGCGTCGACCCCGTAGCGCCGCACCGGCTGGAGGGTGATCTCGGTGGCCAGGTCGGCGTCGGCGATGGCCTCGAGGATCGATCCGGTGCCCCGGATCGCCCGGTACTCGGGCAGGCTGCGGCCGGCCTGGCGCTGGAACCAGACCGGCACCCGGTCGCCGGGCTCACCCCGGCACGCTCGGAGGTAGGCGGAGCCGGCGAGACGATCGGCGTCGTGGGGCACGGGGCGAACGTAGCGCGCCGGGCCGAGCGGCCCCGGCTGGCGGGGCCGTCAGGAGCCTGCGTCAGCAGTTGCGGCCACCGCCGGGGTAGAAGCTGATGACGAGGCGGAACTGGCGCCCGGTGCCGTCGTCGAACGTGCCGCTGATGACCTCGTTGCGGGCGGTCTGCTCGCGGAACGACTCGGGGGGACCGAAGAACACCGACCCGTCGGGCTGGTCGAAGACGCCGCTGACGCCGCCCTGGTCGTCGACCACCTCGAACGACAGGGTGCGACGCGCGATCGGGCCCGACGTGAACGTCGAGTTGAGGGTGACGAACGTGGTGTCGCCGGCGAAGCACACGTCGGTGACACCGAAGACGTCGTCGGTGCCCTGATCGGACGTGACGACCATGGGGTCGCACGGGAGCTCGACCGGGACACCGACGATGGACACCCGGACCGGCGCGGCGTCGGCGAGGGGCACGGTGACGTCGGAGAGGTCCTGGCTCGGATCGAGCTCGACGCTCCCGATGGTGCCGAGGGGGCCCCACGTGTGCACCGCGACCACGCGCTGGCCGTCGCCGACGGCGTCCTCCACCGTGGTGCGAAACCCGGTGGCCGGGTCCTCCAGTCCGTACACGAAGATCGAGACGCTGGCGTCGAGGACCTCGCCGTCGGCGTCCTGGAAGGGGTAGTGGACGCACGAGTAGATGACGGACTGCTCGACGCCGTCGAGCGTGGCGCCGCCGGTGGGCACCTCCTCGATCACGCCCCCGGCCGCCTCGACGAGGGCGTTCCACGTGTCGTCGCCGACGACGCCGTCGGCCTCGAGACCGACCGAGGTCTGGAAGTCGGTGACGCCCACCTCGGTGCTCGTGTCGAACCGGCCGGTGGTCTCGACCGGTATCCCGATCGCATCCAGCAGGTCCTGCAGCTGGACGACCAGCGGGCCCTCGTCGCAGAGCGACAGGGGCCGGGCGTCGACCGCCACGAACTCGGCGCAGGCCAGCTCGTCGTCGGTCGAGGTCGTGGAGCTGGTGGTGGTGTCCGAGCCGGGCGCCGTGGTGTCGGTCGGCTCGCTCGTCTCGCTGATCGGGTCGATCGTGGTGGGGGGCGGCCCGTCGTCACCGCCGAACACGATCGAGGCGATCCCGACCACCGCCACCGCGGCGAGCGTCCCGAGGGCGACGGGCATGAGCCACGGTGGCGGCCCGCCCCGGCGACTCGGGGGTCGGCCATCTCCGGACGTCGACGTCTCGCTCATCGCGCTGTGCCCCCCCGGTCGCCACCGGACGCCGGGCCGGCGCGGGGAGACGATCGTGCTGTCGCCGAGCGAACCACGCCGCGGCGCGCCGGATGTCGGCCCAGAGAGAATGTCAGATGGGCGGCGTGCTCGCCGGGCACCGCACGACCGGGCCGGCCCGCACGGTCAGCCGCCGAGGACGCGCAGCCGGGCGGCGGTGGGCGCACGGCGGGCCGCGGCGGCGACGGTGCGGCGGGCCGACTCGGCGACGAGGCGGCGCCGCGACGGGTCCATCGACAGCCGGCCCATGGCGTCGAGGTCGGCGGTGCCGGGGGCGAACGCGACCACCGGCGTGGCCGAGGCCTCCACCAGGGTGCTCTCGCGGTCGAGCATGCGAGCGTGGTACACCCGCGCTGCGGTGGACACCGACCAGCGCAGCGCCTCGGCGTCGGCCGACATGGGCGAGAGCGCGACGACCAGGTCGAGGCCGAGCCCGGCGCACAGGTCGAGGTTGGTGGGGGAGTGCCCCGCCCCGTCGACGTGGTCGGCGCCGCCGATCGACACGGGGGCGAAGAAGCCCGGCACCGCGGTGGAGGCTTCGACGGCGGTGCCCGGGTCGGGGTCGCCCGCCACGTAGTCGCGGCCGAGCACCACCCGGGTGCCGTCGCTGGTGCGCAGGGTCGGCACCCACAGCGGGCGCTCGGGCCAGGTGGGCAGGATGGCCCGGATGCGGTCGCCGATGGGCCGGGTGGGCACCACCCCGTGAGGGCGGATGCCGGTCCACACCAACCCGAGGCGCCAGGGCCACCGGGCGAAGGCGCGGGGCACCAGGCGGTGGACGTGGGGTCGGCCGCCGGGCACCGTCAACGACTCTGGGGCGGGCAGGTCGAGCGGCGGCAACCCCTCGATGCGGGCCGCCAGCTCGGGGTCGACCGGCTCGCCCACGGTGCGGCGGTAGTTGACGCGGGCATCGATCCCGGCGCGCAGGGTGGCGCCGAACCCCGCGCCCACCGACGTGCCGACGATGAGGTCGGCCTCGCGGGGGTCCCACCCGGTGACGTCGGCGAGTCCGGCCAGCGCGCCCTCGAGGTACGCCGAGCCGACGATGGCGCCGGCGCCGAGCACCAGACCGATGCGGGGCATCCGTCGTCCTCAGGCGGGCCGGGCTGCTCGCGCCGGGTCGTGGAGGGTCACACCGAGATCCTGCCCCAGCGCCGCTGTCGGTGTCGGGTCGCGCCGCCGACCCGGGCGCCGCGGGGGTAGGCTGCACCACCCCCTTTCGCGCCAGGAGCGTCATCGCGTCGATGCCCCCGCATCCCGAGCTGGCCGCCGAGCAGGCGGTGATCGACCGGGCCTACGCCTCGCTGCAAGCGAGCCGTGAGGCCGCCCTGCGGCTGCGCTCCATGGTCGAGGTCGGCCAGGGCGGCACCGACCAGGCGCGCTGGGAGCGCGAGGTCATCAACGAGAACGTCGCGCACCGCCTCAAGCAGCTCCACGTGGGCGACGCCTCGCTGGTGTTCGGCCGCATCGACCAGGCCCCCGACGCCGGCGGCGGCTCGTACTACATCGGTCGGGTGTCGGTCTCCGACGAGGACCGCGAGCCGCTGGTGGTCGACTGGCGGGCGCCCGTCTCCGAGTCGTTCTACCGCGCCACCGGGCGCGAGCCGCTCGGCCTGGTGCGCCGGCGCCACTTCGCCTCCCGCGGCCGCACCCTGCTCGGCATCGAGGACGAGCTGTTCGGCGACGCCGCCGCCCGCATCGACACCGACGGCGTGTCGGGCCAGGGCGCGCTCATCGCCGCGCTCGAGTCGGCCCGCACCGGCCGCCTCGGCGACATCGTGGCCACCATCCAGGGCGAGCAGGACGAGATCATCCGGGCCCCGCTGCCCGGCGTGCTCGTCGTCCAGGGCGGCCCGGGCACGGGCAAGACCGTCGTGGCGCTGCACCGGGCGGCCTACCTGCTCTACACGCACCGGTTCCCCCTCGAGGGCCAGGGCGTGCTCGTGGTCGGCCCCAACCGCCTCTTCCTCGGCTACATCGAGCAGGTCCTGCCCTCGCTCGGCGAGGCCGGTGTCGAGCTCGCCGTGCTGGCCGACCTCATCGACGAGGTCCGCCTGCGGGGCTCCGACCGCGGCCTCACGGCCCGGGTGAAGGGCGACCTCCGCATGACCGGGGTCATCGCCCGAGCCGTGCGCGACCGCGAGCGGGGTCTGCGCCGTCCGCTGCGGGTCGGCTACGGGCTCGGCTGGCTCACCATGTCGGTCGAGCGCTCCGAGCACATCGTCGCCGACGCCCGCCGCCGCTACCGCACCCACAACGCGGCGCGCCGCTTCGTCGAGAACGAGGTCTTCGCCGCCCTCGCCGAGAGCGGGCCCGACGGCCTCAGCGGGTCGACGGTGCGCGACCGGCTGCGCGGCACCCCGGAGGTGCGCGAGGCGCTCGAGTGGATGTGGCCGCTGCTGCGCCCCACCGAGCTGCTCCACGACCTGTTCGGCTCACCCGCCCTGCTCCGCAGCGCCAGCCGGGGTCGCGTCGCCGCCGACCTGCGGTCGCGGCGCACCCGGGGCATCGACGAGCGCGGCGGTCTCACCGACGACGAGTGGCGGTCGCTGCACCGCCCCCGCTCCGAGCACGCCGACCAGGTGGTGTGGGTCACCGACGACGTCCCGCTGCTCGACGAGGCCCACGCGCTGCTCGGCCCCCGCTCGAAGAAGGTCGACGGCGAGGTCCGCACCTACGGCCACATCGTCGTCGACGAGGCCCAGGACCTCTCCCCGATGGCGTTGCGGGTGCTGGCCCGACGCTCGCTCAACGGGTCGATGACCATCGTCGGCGACATCGCCCAGGCCACCGGCGCCTGGGCCCACCTCGACTGGAACGAGGTGCTCGAGCTGCTGCCAGGGCGCCGCGAGCCCCGGCGGGTCGAGCTCACCGTCGGCTACCGGATCCCGGCGCCGCTCATGTCGTTCGCCTCGCGGGCGCTCACCGTCGCCGCCCCCGACCTCACCCCGCCCCGGTCCATCCGCACCGACGGCGACCCGCCCCGGCTCGTCCGCGCCCCCTCGCCCGAGCAGATCGGCCCGGCGGTGGTCGACGCCGTCCGGCACGAGGTCGGCCAGGTGGGGTCGGGCAACGTCGCCGTCATCTGCCCGGCCCCGCTCGTCGACCTGGTGTGCCAGGCCTTCGACGCCGCCGAGGTGCCCTACGGGCGGGCCACCCGCAGCGGGCTCGACACCCAGATCACGGTCGTGCCGGTGGGCTTGGTGAAGGGCCTCGAGGTCGACGCCTCGGTGGTGGTCGAACCCGCCACCATCGTCGCCGACGAGCCCCAGGGCCACCGGGCCCTCTACGTCGCCCTCACCCGGGCCACCAAGCGCCTGGCCCTGGTGCACGGGCGCGAGCTGCCCGACTTCCTCCGGGAGTAGCCCGGGCGCTCGCGCACCGCCGTCGGACCGCTACCGTCGGCGCATGCTCAAGCGTGAGATCACGCCGCCCCCCGAGCACATCTTCCCGTCGGACGACCCGTGGCGCATCGTCGAGACCCGCTGGACCGACCACCACAGCGCTCGCGCCGAGACGATCTTCTCGTTGGCCAACGGGTACATCGGGATGCGCGGCACCGTCGAGGAGGGTCGGCCGGCGCTCGAACCGGGCACGTTCGTCAACGGGTTCCACGAGACGTGGCCGATCGTGCACGCCGAGGAGGCCTACGGCCTGGCCCGCACGGGCCAGACCATCGTCAACGTCCCCGACACCACCCTCCTGAAGCTCTACGTCGGCGATGAGCCGCTCCTGCTCCCCGTGGCGCGGATGCACGAGTACTCCCGCGTGCTCGACATGCGCGCGGGCACGCTCACCCGCGACCTGGTGTGGTCCACGCCGTCGGGCATCCACGTGCGGGTGCGGTCCCAACGATTGGTGTCGATGGAGCAGCGCCACGTGGCCGCCATGTCCTACGAGGTCACGGTCCTCGATGTCGACGCCCCGGTGGTGGTCACGTCGCAGGTGCTCAACCGCGAGGATGCCCGGCCCGACGAGGAGAACGGTCGCAACGGCACCGTCGACCCCCGCCAGGCCCCCTCCTTCGCCCACCGGGTCCTCGAGGGTCTCGTCGCCGATCACGACGGTGCCCGCCTCCTGCTCGGCTACCGCACCACCAACAGCCGCATGACGCTCGGCATCGGCGTCGACCACGTGATCGACACCGCTGCCCCGCACACGGTGTCGACCGAGGTCGGCTCCGATCTGTCATCGGTGGTCGTCACGGTCGACGCCCAAGCGGGCGTGCCCATCCGCATCGTCAAGTACGTCGCGTTCCAGCACTCGCGGCGGGTGGCCGCCCGCGAGCTGGTGCGGCGCTGTGGGCGCACCCTCGACCGGGTGGTGCGCAACGGCTACGAGGCGCTGCTCGAGGGCCAGCGGGCCGAGCTCGACCGCTTCTGGGAGCGCGCCGACGTCGTGGTCGAGCCGGTCGACCCGGCCGAGCGCCGGGTGCAGCAGTCGATCCGCTGGAACCTGTTCCAGGTGGCCCAGGCGGCGTGGCGGGCCGAGGGCTCGGGGATCCCGGCCAAGGGCCTCACCGGCAGCGCCTACGAGGGCCACTACTTCTGGGACATCGACGTCTACGTCCTGCCGTTCCTGTCCTACACCCAGCCCCGCATCGCCCGGAACCTGCTGCGCTTCCGCCACAGCATGCTCGACCAGGCCCGACGTCGGGCGGCCGAGCTGAGCCACGACGGGGCGGCCTACCCCTGGCGCACCATCAACGGCGACGAGGCCTCGGCCGCGTTCCAGGCCGGCACCGCGCAGTACCACCTCAACGCCGACATCGCCTACGCCATCCGCAAGTACGTCGACGTGCGGGGCGACGTCGGCTTCCTCGCCGAGGTGGGCGCGGAGATCCTGGTCGAGACCGCCCGGATGTGGCTCGACCTCGGGTTCTTCGGCGACGACGGCCGGTTCCACATCCACAGCGTCACCGGGCCCGACGAGTACACCACCGTCGTCAACGACAACGCCTTCACCAACCTGATGGCCCGGCTGAACCTGCACTATGCGGCGTCGGCCGTGCGTCGCCTCCGCGACGAGATGCCCGAGGCCCACGCCGCGCTGGCCTTCGACGTGGCCCTGCGCCCCGACGAGCCCGACGAGTGGGACCGCGCCGGCGCCGCCATGTACGTCCCCTTCGACCCCGAGCGGGGCATCCACCCCCAGGACGAGACCTTCCTCGAGCGCGAGATGTGGGACCTCGAGGGCACCCCCGACGACCGCTTCCCGCTGCTGTTGCACTTCCACCCGCTGGTCATCTACCGCTTCCAGGTGCTCAAGCAGGCCGACGTGGTGCTCGCCATGTTCCTGCTCGGCAACGAGTTCGACCTCGAGCAGAAGCGCCGCAACTTCGACTACTACGACCCGATCACCACCGGCGACTCGTCGCTGTCGGCGTGCGTCCAGTCGATCGTCGCCGCCGAGATCGGCGATCTCGACTCGGCGTGTCGCTACTTCGACTACGCGTTGATGATGGACCTCGCCGACGTGGCGGGGAACACCTCCGACGGCGTCCACATCGCGTCCGCCGGCGGCGTGTGGATGGCGTTGGCGTTCGGCTTCGGTGGCGTGCGCGACTTCGACGGGAAGCTGTCGATCGATCCGCACCTCCCTGCCCGGTGGCGGTCGCTCACCATCCCGCTGCGGTTCCAGGACCGCCAGCTGCGGCTGCGGATCACCGCCGAGGAGGAGTCCGTCGAGCTGGTCGAGGGCGAACCCCTCGAGATCACGATGCGGGGGGTGCCGCACCTCCTGGAGCCGGGCGCGCCGCTGCGGGTCGATCCGAGGAGCTGACCGTCCGATCGCGCACGGGCAGCACCGCGGTGGTGCGCCCGTCCCAGATCGCCACCCGGGTGCCGGTGGGGTCGACCGCCACGGCGGCTCCGTCGGTGACGGTGACGGTGGCGGGGATCCACCCGAGCCGCAGGACGCCCGGCAACCCGCTGTGGAGCGGCCAGCGCATGAGCCACCCGACGCCGCCGTCGTCGACGGCGCCCACGACCACCGCGTGGGTGTCGACGGCCAGGGTGCGGGGATCGGGCCGCCGCCCCAACCACCCCGCCAGCTGCGCCGCGCCGACCGGTCCGGAGACCGTGGGGGCGCAGGGGTCGCAGTCGTCGGACAGCCACGCGAGGGTGCCGTCGGCGCCAGCGGCCTCGGCGACCACGGCGGTGGCGCCGGCGATCGGACGGGGCTCGGTGCCCGGCTCCCAGCGGGCCAGCCGGCCGTCGGGGGTGCGCAGCACGGGGCCGTCGGCGTCGGTGGCCAGCCGGTGCCCGGGCGGCGTGCGCGCCGCCAGCTCGACCCGGCCCCGGCCGTCGACGAGGCGGATCTCGTCGTGGTCGCCGCGCTCGTCGACGAGCCACACGTGCCCGAGCCGACTGGCGGCGACGATCCGGTCGGCGGTGCCGATCTCGACCGGGGTCGGTGGATCGCGCCGGGCGACGACGACGATGCGACGGTCGGTCCGCACCACCAGCCGACCCGACGGGAGGCGGGCCACGTCGTCGACCGGCACCGGCACGTGATCGGGCCGCCACCGGATGGCGATGTCGTCGAGCATGCGGATGACGCCCTCGCCGGATGGGTCACCGACGAGGTGGAAGCCGTCGATCGGCGACCGCGCCGGTCGGGCCGTCGGCTCGGGCTCCCCCTCGGGGTCGGTGGGGACGCTGGTGCCGGGGGTCGGCGCGCTCGTGGGGGGTGGTCCGGCCTCTTCGCCCCCGCCGCGCACCGCGACCGTGGCGATGGCGATCACCGCGGCGACGGCCACGACCGCGGCGACCGGCCCGCGGCGGGGGGCGACGCGGACGATCTGCTCGCCGGCGGCGGGGTCGGTGGCTGGGTCGGGCTCGTGCACGGTGGCATCCGTGCGACGGGGCTCAGCCCTCGTCGGCGGCGACCTGGATGCGGGTGCTCACGAACGACGACAGGCCGACGTGGCGGCCGCCGATCTCGACGGTGGTGGTGCCGTCGGGTGACACGGCGGTGACCGTGCCCACCTGGCCGGGCTGGACCGACGAGGCCTCGAGGAAGTCGAGCAGGCCGTCGGTGAACTCGAGCTCCTCGGTGATGCGCCGCACCACGAACGACGAGCCGATGGCGATCGTGTCGAGGGTGGTGACGGTGTCGGGCGGGGTGTAGCTCGAGCCGGGGATGGGGTTGCCGTGCGGGCAGGTGGTGGGTGAACCGAGCAGGCGGTCCATCGCCTCCTCGACCGGGGCGGAGATCACGTGCTCCCACTTGCCGGCCTCGGTGTGGGCGGTGGCCCACGACAACCCGAGCACGTCGGTGAGGAACCGCTCGGCGAGGCGGTGCCGGCGCACGACCCGCTCGGCGAGCTCGAGGCCGGAGGGGGTGAGCGACACGGTGCGGTCGATGGTGACCAGGCCGTGCGCCTCCATGCGGCGGATCATCTCGGACACCGCGGGGCGCGACACCTCGAGGCGGTCGGCGATGCGGGCCTGGATGACGTCGACGTCGTCCTCGTGGAGCTCGAAGATGGCCTCGCAGTACTCCTCGAAGGCCGGGTGGTACTCGGGTGCCTGGTACACGGCCATGACGAGAGCGTACCCGCGTCGGCTCGCTGTCGGTGGGCCTCGGTACCGTGCTGGTCGATGGCCCTCGACCGGTTCTCGGCGCCCACCCGGGCGTGGTTCGACACCACGTTCGCCGCGCCGACCCCCGCCCAGACCGACGGGTGGGCGGCCATCGCCGAGGGCCACCACACGTTGCTCCTCGCCCCCACCGGGTCGGGCAAGACCCTCGCCGCCTTCCTGTGGGCGCTCGACCGCATGGCCACCGAGCCCGAGCCGCCGCCGGCGCGGCGCACCCGGGTGGTCTACCTCTCGCCCCTGCGGGCCCTCGCCGTCGACGTCGAGAAGAACCTGCGGGCGCCGCTGGCCGGCATCGGGCTGGCCGCCGAGCGGCTCGGCGTCACCGACGTGCGGCGGCCCACCGTCGGCGTGCGCACCGGCGACACGCCCGCCGACGAGCGGCGGCGCCTGGTGCGCACCCCGCCCGACATCCTCATCACCACCCCCGAGTCGCTCTACCTCATGCTCACCTCGGCGGCCCGGTCCACCCTGGCGGGCGTCGACACCGTCATCGTCGACGAGATCCACGCCCTGGCCCCCACCAAGCGCGGCGCCCACCTGGCCCTCACCCTCGAGCGACTCGAGGAGGTCACCGACCGGCCCCCGCAGCGCATCGGGCTGTCCGCCACCCAGCGCCCGCTCGACGAGATCGCCCGGTTCCTCGCCGGGTTCGACGACCCGGGGCCCGACGGCGAGGCCGCCCCGCGCCCGGTCACCATCGTCGACGCCGGGGTGCGCAAGGAGCTCGACCTCGAGGTCGTGGTCCCCATCGACGACATGGGCGCGCTCGGCGAGATCATCGACGAGCCCATGAGCGGCGCCGCGGCCGCCGGCCCGGTGCGGCGGTCGATCTGGCCCTCGATCCACCCCGCGCTGCTCGACCTCGTCCAGCAGCACCGCTCCACGCTCGTGTTCGTCAACGCCCGCCGGCTCGCCGAGCGCCTCGCCACGCGCCTCAACGAGCTCGCCCTCGAGGGCGACAACCGCGCCGCCGAGGCCGACGGCCGAGCCCCCGAGCCCGGGCTCGAGGTGGTGAAGGCGCACCACGGCTCGCTCAGCCGCGAGCGCCGCCTCGTCATCGAGGACGAGCTCAAGCGGGGCGAGCTCAAGGGCCTGGTCGCCACCAGCTCGCTCGAGCTCGGCATCGACATGGGCGCGGTCGACCTCGTCATCCAGGTCGAGTCGCCCGGCTCGGTGTCGCGGGGGCTCCAGCGCATCGGCCGGGCCGGCCACCAGGTGGGCGAGCCGAGCCGGGGCCGCATCTTCCCCAAGCACCGCATCGACCTGCTCGAGGCGGCCACCGTCGTGCGGCGCATGCGCGAGGGCCTCATCGAGCGCACCCGCTACCCCCGCGTGCCCCTCGACGTGCTGGCCCAGCACATCGTCGCCATGGTGGCCCTCGACGAGTGGTCGGTGGCCGATCTGGCCCGGGTGGTGCGCCGGTCGGCCTCGTTCCACGCCCTGTCCGACGAGATCCTCCACGCCACCCTCGACCTGCTCGACGGCCGCTACCCGTCCGAGGAGTTCGGCGAGCTGCGACCCCGCCTGGTGTGGGACCGGGTGGCGGGCACGCTGCGGGGCCGTCCCGGCGCCCAGCGCCTCGCCGTCACCAACCCCGGCACCATCCCCGACCGGGGGCTCTACGGCGTGTTCCTGCCCGACGGCACCCGGGTCGGCGAGCTCGACGAGGAGATGGTCTACGAGAGCCGCCCCGGCGAGACCTTCCTGCTCGGGGCCAGCACCTGGCGCATCGACGACATCACCCACGACCGCGTCGTCGTCACCCCGGCGCCGGGTCAGCCCGGCAAGATGCCGTTCTGGCACGGCGACGGCCCCGGGCGCCCGCTCGAGCTGGGACGGGCCGTGGGCGCGCTGGTGCGCGAGCTGCGGGCCGACCCGTCGGCGGCCGAGGCCCGGCTCCGCGCCGAGCACGGGCTCGACGAGCTGGCGGCGCGCAACCTCCTCGCGTTCCTCGACGAGCAGGCCGAGGCCACCGGCGTGGTCCCCGACGACCGCACCATCGTCGTCGAGCGCTTCCGCGACGAGATCGGCGACTGGCGGGTCTGCGTGCTCTCCCCGTTCGGGGCCCAGGTCCACGCCCCGTGGGGCATGGCGCTGCGGGGCCGGCTGGCCGAGCGCTGGGGCATCGACGTCGAGCTCATCTGGAGCGACGACGGCATCGTGCTGCGGCTCCCCGAGGCCATCGACGAGCTCCCCCTCGACGAGCTGCTCATCGACCCCGACGAGATCCACGAGCTGGTGGTGCGCGAGCTGCCCGGCACCGCCATGTTCGCGGCGCGCTTCCGCGAGTGCGCGGCGCGGGCGCTGCTCCTGCCCCGCCGCCGGCCCGACCGGCGCACACCGCTGTGGCAACAGCGCCAGCGCGCCGCCGACCTGTTGGCGGTGGCGGCGCGGCACCCGTCGTTCCCGATCCTGCTCGAGACCACCCGCGAGTGCCTGAACGACGTGTTCGACCTGCCCGCGCTGCGCGAGGTGCTCACCGACCTGCGGGCCCGGCGCATCCGTGCGGTGGCGGTCGACACCCCCGGGGCGTCGCCGTTCGCCCAGTCGCTCGTGTTCGGCTGGATCGGCCAGTTCATGTACGACGGCGACGCGCCGCTCGCCGAGCGGCGCGCGGCCGCGCTGGCGCTCGACCGCGACCTGCTCCGCGAGCTGCTCGGCGCCGAGGAGCTGCGCGACCTGCTCGACGCCGAGGTGGTCCACCAGGTCGAGCGCGAGCTGCAGCGACTCACGGCCGGGCGCCGGGCGCGCGACGCCGACGAGGCGCTCGACGTGCTCCGCGCCCTCGGCCCCCTCACGCGGGCCGAGCTGGTGGCCCGGTCCGAGCCGGAGGTCGACGCGGGCGCGCCCGGCGCCGAGGCGGTCGATCCCGACGGGGGTGCCGTCGGCGTCGAGGCGGGCGATCCCGAAGGGGGTGGCCTCGTGCCCGGCCCCCGGGCCTCGGCCGACGCGGCGCTCGCGTCCCGGGTCGAGGGGTGGGTCCAGTCGCTGGTGGCCGAGCGGCGAGCCATCGAGGTGGTCGTCGCGGGTGAGGCCCGGGTGGCGGCGGCCGACGACGCCGCCCGCCTCCGCGACGCCCTGGGAGTGGCGCTGCCGCCCGGACTGCCCGCGGCGTTCACCGAGTCGGTCGAGGCGCCGCTCGTCGACCTCGTCGGCCGTCACGCCCGCACCCACGGGCCCGTCACCACGCTCGACGTGGCCCGCCGGCTCGGGGTCGAGCCGGCGCGCGCCCTCGTGGCCCTCGAAGCCCTCGAGGCGCGGGGCCGGGTGCTGCGCGGCGAGTTCCGCCCCGACGGCGTCGAGCGCGAGTGGTGCGACCCCGATGTCCTGCGCCAGCTCCGGCGGCGGTCGTTGGCCGCGCTGCGCCACGAGGTCGAGCCCGTCGACGGCGCCGCGCTCGGCCAGTTCCTCCCCGCGTGGCAGGGCGTCGGGCTGCCCCGGCGGGGCATCGACGCCCTCGCCGAGGTGGTCGCCCAGCTCCAGGGGGCCCCGGTCCCGGCCTCGGTCCTCGAAGCCGACGTGCTCCCGGCGCGCCTGGCCGAGTACCGGCCTGCCGACCTCGACGCGTTGTGCACCGCGGGCGAGGTCGTGTGGGTCGGCGCCGGGCCGCTCGGGAGCACCGACGGCCGCCTCCGCCTGGTGTTCCGCGTCCGCGCTGCGCTGCTGGTGCCCGGCAGCGCCGACCCGCCCGACGGCCCCACCCACGCCGCGCTGCTCGCTCACCTCGGCGAGCGGGGGGCGTCGTTCTGGCCCGAGCTGCAGCGGGCGGTGGCGGGGGCCGGCCTCCCCTACGACGACGCCGAGGTGCTCACCGCGCTCTGGGACCTGGTGTGGGCGGGGTTGGTCACCAACGACTCCCTCGCCCCGGTGCGCGCCCTGGCCCGCTCCGGCGGTCGGGCCGCGGCCCGAGGCGGTCGCCGGCCCCGAGCCACGAGCCGTCTCGCCCGGCTGGGGCCACCCACCGCCGCCGGACGGTGGTCGCTCGTCGCCCCTCTCCTCGCGCCGCCGCCCGCCCCCACCGAGGTCGCCCACGCC
>DATHSN010000280.1:0-2511 GCA_035464115.1 Acidimicrobiales bacterium
GAAGGCGGCTCCACCCTCGGCGGGCGTCGACGGCTGCCAGTCTCCGAAGAGCAGGGCGCACACGGCGTCGGCGTGCGCCTCGACCACCTCGGGTGCGAACGGGTCGATCCCCGTCAGCCGCCGACACTCGGGGGCGAGGACGAACATCGTGGGCCCCGCGCCGGTGAGGATGTAGTAGAGGTGCGCCGGAGCCAGGGGCGGCACCGCTCCGGCCCGTGCCAGGCGCTCGAAGAGCGACGCCGCGTCCTCGTAGAGGGGGCGGACGTGGCGCTCGACGAGGTACTCCATCCGTTCGCTGTCCGCCTTGGACTCCTGGGTGATGAGCCGGTGCAGCTGGGGGTTCCGCGCCGAGAAGGTGATGAACTCGCGCACGATCAGCCGCGCCGAGGTCACCTCGTCGACGCCGCGCAGGCCGTCCGTGCGTGCGGCCATCACCATCCGGAGTCGCTCGAACAGCACGTCGACCGCCGCTCGCCACAGCTCGTCCTTGGACCGGTAGTGGTAGTTGAGCAGCGGCTGGGTCACGCCGGCGCGCCGGGCGATGCCACGCAGGGTCGCCCCGTCGAACGATCGCTCCGAGAACAGCTCGATGGCGGCGTCGAGGATGCGGTCGCGGGTGGGGTCGGCCGACGGTCTGATCGCGCGCGTGGCCGGCTCAGGCCCTGGTGCCATGCCCGACAGCTTAACAACTGATCAGGGTCTTGACGTTTCATTGATCATCTGATCAAAGTTGCCCATCCGACCGCAGGAGGGGCGCGTGGACCGCGAGATCGAGCTGGCCTATGTGGGCATCGAGGTGCCGGACCCGGCGTCGCTCGACGCCTTCTTCGGTGACGTCATCGGCCTGGTGCCCGGCGCGGCCCCCCACACCTGGCGCGACGACGACCGGGTGCACCGCGTCATCGTCGCGGAGGGACCCGCGAACGACGCCACCGTCGTGGGATTCGAGGCCACCGACGACGAGGCCTTCGACCGGATCGTCGCCCGGCTGCGCGAGGCCGGTGTCGACGTCGTCGAGGGATCCGGCGAGGCGCGCCGGGTCGGCCGGCTCGCGACCACCACCGCGCCCTGGGGCGTCGAGGTCGAGATCGTGACCGCGCTCGAGCGATCGTCCACGCCGTTCGCGTCTCCCCTCGTGCCGGGGGGCTTCCTCACCGAGGGCATCGGCTTCGGCCACGTGGTCTTCGCCACGACGCGCTTCGAGGAGTCCCACCGGTTCCTGGTCGACGGGCTGGGGCTCCGGCAGTCCGACTGGCTCGAGATGGAGATCGCGGAGGGCCTGGAGCTCGAGGTGCGCTTCTACCACTGCAACCCTCGGCACCACACCGTCGCCCTGGCGCACGCGCCGTTCGAGCTCCCGCAACGGCTGCACCACCTGATGTTCGAGACCAACGACGTCGACGACGTCGGCGCCGCCTTCGACCGGGCGTGGAGCAGCGGCCTGCCGATCCCGAACGGGCTCGGCCGCCACGACAACGACGGCATGTTCAGCTTCTACGTCGCCAGCCCCGCGGGCTTCCAGGTCGAGGTCGGCCACGGCGCCAAGGTCATCCACGACGGATGGGACCAGAACCGGCGATACGACCGCATCAGCGCGTGGGGCCACCAGCCCCTCCGCCAGGCATGACCCCCGTCGACGTCGCCATCGTGGGCTACGGGCCGGTCGGCAGCGCCCTCGCGATCCTGCTGGCCCAGCTCGGCTGCACCGTCACCGTGCTCGAGCGGTGGACCGCGCCGTACCCGCTCCCCCGCGCCGTGCACTTCGACCACGAGGTCGGGCGCATCCTCCAGATGTGCGGCATCGGCGAGGACCTCCGCCGCATCAGCGAGCCGGCCGAGGTCTACGAGTGGCGCAACGGCGCCGGAACCGTGCTCCTCCGGTTCGGCCAGACCGGCGACGGGCCATCCGGCTGGCCGGCGTCGTCGATGTTCAACCAGCCCGATCTGGAGCGACTGCTCGACGAGCGGGCCCGAGCCCTCGGCGTCGACGTCCGCCGCGGCGTCGAGGTCACCTCGGTCGAACAGCACGACGACCACGTCGT
The DNA here is from genome assembly GCA_035464115.1 of Acidimicrobiales bacterium. GTDB lineage: Bacteria > Actinomycetota > Acidimicrobiia > Acidimicrobiales > SKKL01 > DATHSN01. The sequence continues at coordinate 2,043 of DATHSN010000280.1, forward strand.
CGTCGGTGGCGTCACCGCTCGCTACGTCGTCGGCTGCGACGGCGCCAACAGCACGGTGCGCTCCCTCCTCGACGTCCCGGTGACCGACCTCGGCTTCTTCTACGACTGGCTCATCGTCGACGTCGTCCTGCACGAGCCGCGGGTGTTCGACCCGATCAACCTCCAGATCTGCGACCCGGAGAGGCCCACCACCGCCGTCTCCGCCGGACCGGGCCGCCGGCGCTGGGAGTTCATGCGCCTCCCCCACGAGGCGCGCGACGCCCTCGACGACCCCGACCGCGCCTGGGAGCTCCTCGAGCCGTGGGACGTCCACCCGGGCAACGCCACGCTCGAGCGCCACGCGGTGTACACGTTCAACGCCCGCTACGCCGAGCGATGGCGGACCGGCCGGGTGCTGCTCGCCGGCGATGCCGCCCACCTGATGCCGCCCTTCGCCGGCCAGGGGATGTGCGCCGGTCTGCGCGACGCC
>DATHSN010000281.1:0-8587 GCA_035464115.1 Acidimicrobiales bacterium
CTGGGACATGCCCCACGGGTTCGACGAGTTCTCCATCGAGCGGTAGGCGTTGCCCAGCTCGGTGGGGAAGTTGGACTCCATCAGCGACAGGTAGCGCCGCATGTCGAGGATCTTGTCGAGGATCTCGATGTTGACCGGGCAGATCTCGTCGCAGGCCTTGCACGAGGTGCAGGCCCAGACCTCCTCGGGGGTGATGCGCTCGAAGAGGCTGTCGGCCGAGATAGTGATCTCGGCGTCGACGCCGATGGGGGGCGACACCGCGGGCGACCCGGTCGCGGCCATGACCTCGCCGGTCTTGAGCACGATCTCGCGCGGGTCCAGCGGCTTGCCGGTGGCGTGGGCGGGGCAGACCGAGGTGCACCGGCCGCACATGGTGCAGGCGTCGGTGTCGAGCAGCTGCTTCCAGGTGAAGTCCTCGACCGTGGAGGCCCCGAACGTCTCGAGCTCGGTCTCCATGAGGTTCGGCATGGGCTTCATCGCGCCCTTGGGGCGCTCGCGGTCGCGCAGGTACATGTTCAGCGGCGACGTGAACATGTGACGCAGCATCGTCACCGGCAGGATGGCGAGGAACGCGATGAACGACAGCACGTGCAGGATCCAGTGGAACTGGTGCCAGCCGGCGAGGTTGTCGGCGTTCTCGACCAGGCCCGACAGCGGGTAGCCGATGATCGACCACTGCTCGAAGTCGGGGCGACCCTCGAGGGCGATGCGGTACATCTCGGTGGTGAACCCGGTGATGCCGAGGACGAGGAACACCCCGAGGATCACGGCGTGCTCGGGCTTGGACTTGATGCGGATCCGGTACGGGCGCTGCACGTAGCGGCGCACGATGGCCCACACCACGCCGATGAGGAACGTGGCCCCGGCGACGTCGCCGATGAGGGCGTAGCCCCGGTACACGTCGCCGTGGAGGAACTTGGCGCTCTCGGGCATCAGGTGGTTGATCTCGAGCACCGTGGTGACGCCGAGCAGCACGAGGAACGAGAAGTAGATGAGCGAGTGCATGATGCCGGCAGCCGGATCGCGCAGCAGCGTCTGCATGTAGACGCCGGCACGGAAGTCCTTCAGGCGCTGGCCCACGTTCTTCTTCGTGGTGGTCCGACGGTCGGGGGCGCCGCGCTCCCAGTTCTTCACCCGCTGGGAGAAGAGGATGGCGCCGTAGACCAGCAGCACCGGGATGGCGGTGTAGAAGGCGAGCTTGAGGCCGCTCGGGATGTTGACGAAGACCTCGCGAGAGACCTCGGAGTCGTCCTTGAACTGGAACACCACCGACGCCACGCCCGACAGGACGGTGAACGTGGCGATGCCCACCCCCAACGCCACCACGAGCTGGTGGGGGCGGAGCCGCTTCCTGGCAGGAGCCTGCTGGTCCTGCTCGACGTGATCCGTGACCGCGCTCATCGCTCGCGGACCGTAGCCGACCCCTGTTGACGACACGAAGTAGAGCGTCGCCGCCGGCACATCGACGTGTCTGACGGGTTGCTGAGCGACGTTCATGGAGACGAAACAACTGGGAAACCTGTGCGTGGTGATGTGCTGGCCCATGGACGTCGTGCTCGTGCGGTGGCCCGACGAACGGGAGCGCCGAGATCAGCTGCGCCGGTCGGGTCATCCCCGACTGCTGCTGTTGGAGAACGGTGAGCCCGCCCCTGTCTCGGGCGACGAGCTCGAGGACTGGATCCGGCTGCCGGCCGACGAGTCCGACGTGCGGGCCCGGGTGGCCGGGCTCGAGCGTCGGGCCCAGGCGTTGGCCGCCTCGGTCCCGAGCCTCGACGGCGACGGGGTGCTGCGGTTCTCCGGCTCGTGGGTCGCGCTGCCCCCGGTCGAAGCTCGTCTCACCGCCGCTCTGCTCGAGCGCTTCGGCGCGGTCGTGAGCCGTGACGCGCTGGCCCGATCGGGCTGGCCCGACGGCGCACCGGGCCGCAACGCGCTCGACGTCCACGTGCTGCGACTGCGTCGTCGGCTCGAGCCGCTCGGGCTCGTCATCCGCACCGTCAGGTCGCGGGGGTACGTGCTCGAGCCGTCAGATTCCGTACAGGAGAGCGTGAGCCACGCGTAACGCGCAGCACACGACCGGGAAATCGCCGGTCCGTACGGTCACGAACCATTCAGATCAGGCGCCCGCTCGGGTGGCGTCCTTGGAGGAGCGATGAGACGAAAGCTACTGGTGGGAGCCGGGCTCGCAGGGGCGGTCACACTTGCCTTTGCGTCCCCGGCGGTGGCCCAAGAGGCCACCGACATCCCGCTCGACGACACCCAGATGATCCTCGACAACATCTGGGTGATGATCGCCGCAGCGCTGGTGATCTTCATGCAGGCGGGCTTCGCCATGCTCGAGGCCGGGCTCACCTCGGCCAAGAACGTGGGCTCCATCATGATGAAGAACGTGATGGACTTCTGCCTCGGTGCGGTCCTGTTCGGGCTCATCGGCTACCACGTCGCCTACAGCGGTGAGTCGTTCCTCGGCTTCAGCTGGTTGTGGGGCGGCTACGAGGCGGCGCCCACCACCGACTACTCGCTGATGCTGCCGGTCGACTTCGTGTTCCAGGTGGCGTTCGCCGCCACCGCGGCCACGATCGTCTCCGGAGCGCTCGCCGGGCGGGCCAAGTTCAGCGGCTACCTCATCTACACGGCGCTGATCACCGCCTTCATCTACCCGGTGGTCGTCAACTGGCAGTGGGGCGGCGGCTGGCTCGCCGAGCGCGGCTTCCAGGACTTCGCCGGTTCCACGCTCGTGCACTCCGTCGGTGGCTGGGCGGCGCTCATGGGCGCCATCATCATCGGCCCCCGCATCGGCAAGTACGGGCCCGACGGCAAGCCCCGGGCCATCCCGGGTCACAACCTGGGGATGGCCACCCTCGGTGTGTTCATCCTCTTCGTGGGCTGGTTCGGCTTCAACGGCGGCTCGCAGCTGGCCGCCGACGTCGAGGTGCCCCGCATCGTGTTGAACACGGCGATGGCCGCCGCCGGCGGTGGCCTCGGCGCCCTGCTCACCAGCTGGGTCGTGTTCAAGAAGCCCGACGTCTCCATGGTCGGCAACGGCCTGCTCGCCGGCCTGGTGTCGATCACCGCCGGCGCCTACCTGATCGACGGCTGGTGGTCGACGATCGTCGGCCTCCTCGGCGGCATCCTCGTGGTGTTCTCGGTGCTGTTCTTCGACCGGGTCAAGGTCGACGATCCCGTCGGTGCCATCTCGGTGCACGGCGTCTGTGGTGCCTGGGGCACCATCGCCGTGGGCCTGTTCGCCAACGTCAACGCCCCGCTGCTCGGTGACGGGCTCGACGGGCTGTTCTTCGGGGGCGGTGCCGATCTCCTCGTCGACCAGATCGTCGGCGTGATCGCCGTCTTCGCCTTCGTGGTGATCACCTCGGGCATCGTCTTCTCGGCGCTGAAGGCCGCTGGTCTGCTCCGTGTCGATCCCGAGCACGAGATCGAGGGCCTGGACGTCACCGAGTTCGGTGTGGCGGCCTATGGTCCCGACGTGCTCGCCACGTTCTCGTCCACCTCGGCGAAGTAGGAGGCGCATCACATGCAGCTCATCACCGCCATCATCAAGCCCCACATGCTCGACGAGGTGAAGGACGCCCTGCGGGGCGCTGGGATCTCGGGGCTGACCGTCAGCGAGGTCAAGGGCTACGGCCGCCAGGGCGGCCACACCGAGACCTACCGGGGCGCGGAGTACAAGATCGACTTCGTGCCCAAGGTGAAGATCGAGGTGGTCGTCGACGACGGTGTCGCCGACTCGGTCGTCACGACCATCGCCGACGCGGCCCGCACCGACAAGATCGGTGACGGCAAGATCTGGGTCACGCCGGTCGGGGCGCTCATGCGCATCCGCACCGCCGAGACCGGGGTCGACGCCATCTAGGCGAGCTCCACGGCGGGACCGGCATCGGCGTCGCCGAGCACGACCGGAGGGGCACGGACGAGGTCCGTGCCCCTCCGGCGCGTCCGGTGGGCGATGCTGGAGCCGACCGACCACGAGGGGGACGCCATGCACGCCGCCGTCTACGACCACACCGGTGGTCCCGAGGTGCTCCGCTACGACGAGGTGCCCGACCCCGAGGTCCGCCCCGGCGGGGTGCTGGTGACGGTGGAGGCCATCAGCATCGAAGGGGGCGACACGTTGAACCGCGGCGGCGGCGCGCTGGCCGGCGTGCCCCACATCGTGGGCTACCAGTGCGCCGGCGTGATCAGCGAGGTCGGCGCCGGGGTCACCGACCGTCACGTCGGCCAACGGGTGGTCGCCACCATGGCCCACGGCTCGCACGCCGAGCTGGTGGCGGTGCCGGTGCGGTCGACCTGGGTGATCCCCGACGGGCTCGACACCGTCACCGCGGCGTGCGTGCCCATCGCCTTCGGCACCGCCCACGACTGCCTGTTCGAGTTCGGTCGCCTCGCCGAGGGCGAGACGGTGCTCGTGCAGGCCGGCGCGAGCGGCGTCGGCATCGCCGCGGTGCAGCTCGCCCACCGGGCGGGGGCCACGGTCATCGCCACCGCGTCGAGCGACGAGCGCCTCGAGCGGCTGCGGCCCCTCGGGCTCGACCACCCGGTGAACTACCGGACGAGCCCCGACTGGGTGGCCGAGGTCCTCTCGCTCACCGATGGTCGCGGCGTCGAGCTGGCCATCGACCCGGTCGGCGGACCCACGTTGGCGGGGAGCCTCCGCTGCCTCGGCTACCGGGGGCGGGGCATCACCGTCGGCAACGCGGGCCGCGAGCCCCAACCCCAGGACGTGGGGATCCTCATGGCCGGCAACCGCAGCCTCACCGGCGTGTTCCTCGGCGCCGAGCTGGCGTCGGGCACCCGGGCCCACGAGCTCATCGGGGCGCTCCTCGACCAGGTGGCGCAGGGCGAGCTCACCGTGGTGGTCGACTCGACGTGGCCGTTGGCCGACGCCGCCGGCGCCCACGCCCACATCGAGAGTCGACAGGCGTTCGGACGGGTCGTGCTCGTGCCCTGATCGGTGTGCGCCTCGCCGTCGGTGGTGCCGACGGCGAGGCGGGGGTGGGCCCCGTCCGGTCGCGGCCGCCCGAGGGCGGTCCGCGCCGGCGAGGCACGTGGGCCCGGGACGGTGACGTCACCGAGCCGGTCCGAGATGTGGGTGCCAGGCCGAGACGCGCCGGGTGCCGCGTGCCGCCCCGAGACGTGGGCGTCGGGCTCAGCCCCGGCGGTTGCCGCCGCGCCGTCCCGCGCTCGAGGCGCCGCCCCGGCCGCTCTGGCCCTGACGGCCGCGGCCGCCGTTGCCGCCACCGCCCTGGCCACCGCGTCCACCGGAGCGGCCGCCGCCGTTGGCGCCGCCGTTGCGGTTGCGACCGCCGCCGTTGCGACCGTCGCCCGGGCGGGCGCCGTCGTCGGTGGCCACCGGGGTCGGCGGGCGACGGTGGGGCTCACGGCCGGTGCCGAGGCCCTCGGGGTCGGCGCGGTGGATGCCGGTGGGCAGCTCGAGCTTGCGCTGCATCTTGGTGACGTCGCCGACCTGGTCGCCGGGGACGAGCGAGATGACGAGCCCGACCGCGCCGGCCCGACCGGTGCGCCCGGAGCGGTGGACGTAGTCCTTGGGGTCGGGCGGCATGTCGAAGTGCACGACGCTGGCCACGTCGTCGACGTGGATCCCGCGCGCCGCGACGTCGGTGGCGACGAGCGCCTGGACCCGGCCCGACGAGAAGTCGGCGAGGGCCCGCTCGCGCTGGCCCTGGGAGCGGTCGCCGTGGATGGCGGCGGTGGCGACGCCCTCCTTGGTGAGCTGGCGGGCCAGCCGGTCGGCGCCCCGCTTGGTGCGGCAGAACACCACGGCCGGCCAGTGCACGGCGGTGACCTTGGCGGTGATGGCGACGCGCTCGGCCCGCTCCACGCGCCAGAAGCGGTGGTCGTTCACGGGGGCGTCGTCGTCGACCTCGAGCTCGTGGCGGGCGGGGTTGCGCTGGTAGCGCTTGATGAGCACGTCGACGTCGCCGTCGAGGGTGGCCGAGAACAACAGCGTCTGGCGCGGGGTGCGGGTGCGGTCGAGCAGGCGCTTGACCTCGGGGAGGAAGCCCATGTCGGCCATGCGGTCGGCTTCGTCGATGACGACCAGGTCGACCTCGTCGAGGTGCAGCGCGCGCTGGTTGACCAGATCGGCGAGGCGACCGGGGGTGGCCACCACGATGTCCACCCCGCGGCGCAGCGCCGAGAGCTGGTTGCCGAACCCGACGCCGCCGTAGACGGCGAGGGTGCGGGGGCCCTTCGGACCGGCGAGGGCGCGCAGCTCGCGCTCGACCTGCCCGGCGAGCTCGCGGGTGGGGAGCAGCACCAGGCCCCGGGGGTGACCCGGCCGGGCCTGACCGACCCGGGTGACGAGGGGGATGCCGAACGCGATGGTCTTGCCCGACCCGGTGGGGGCGCGCCCGCACAGGTCGCGCCCGTCGAGGGCGTCGGGGAGGGTGGCGACCTGGATGGGGAACGGCTCGGTGATGCCGCGGGCGGCGAGGCTGGCGGCCATCGCGGCGGGGACGCCGAGCTCGGCGAAGGTGACGGGGGTGGTGGACGCGCCGACGGGCGCGGTGGCGGTGGGGGACACGAACGGCTCCACGGGGGGATGCGCCGGACGGCGCGAACGAAGGGGTGCGACCAACCCAGGGGCACCTCCCCGGCGGGGCCGCATCGCTGGCGGCGGGGGGAGGGTGGCCTCGACCGGGGGACGTCCCGAGCGTGACCCACCGGCGAACCGGTGACGGCCGGACCAGGTCCGACCGGGTGACTGTAGCGGCTGGACCGGCGAACAGCGCGGTCGCCTCCGTCACTCCGGTACTGGTGGGGATCCGTCGCGCATACCGCGACGAATCCCCACGAGTTCGATCGGGCCGCCCACCCGCCACGACATTTCAGTATCTTTCAGTGCATGACGAGCAAGCGGGTCGGCGAGATCCTGGCGGTGGCGGGCCGGCAGCACGGCCTGGTCCGGGTGGACCGGCTCGATCGCGTCGGCATCGACCGCAGCGCGGTCTGGCGGCTCACCGACGCCGGCGTGCTGGAGCGGTTCGGCGGCCCGGGCATCCGACGCGTCGCCGGCGGTGAGGTCACGCCGCACCAGCGACTGCTCGCCGCGGTCTGGGCCACCGGTCCCGGCGCCGCTGCGTCGCACCGCAGCGCCGGATGGCTGTGGGGTCTCGACGCCGTCACCCAGCCGGCACCGGAGGTGTCGGTGCCGCCCGGTGTGGACCGCCGCCCCGCCGGCGTGATCGTGCACCGAGCCAGCGACCTGGCGCCCAGATCCAGCACCGTGGTCGACGGCATCCCGGTCACCGAGCCGACGCGGACGCTCGTCGACCTCGCATCGGTCATCGGTGCCGACGACCTCGAGTGCGCCTTCGACTCGGCCCTGCGCCAGGGCCTCACCAGCCTGCCCCGTGCGGCCGCCGTCCTGCGGCGGTTGGGGCGACGCGGCCGCCGGGGCATCGGACCGTTCCGCGCCCTGGTCGAGGGGCGCGAGGGCGCGACCGGGGTCACCGAGTCCATGTTCGAGATGCGGCTCGTCCAGGTTCTGCGCCGAGCCGGGCTCCCCGAGCCGGTCCGTCAGCTGACGCTGCACGACCAGTGGGGTCTCATCGGCCGCTTCGACTGCGCCTACCCCGAGGCGCAGGTGGCCATCGAGGCCGACAGCGTGCGCTTCCACCACTCCCGCGAGCGGTTCGAGGCCGACCGGGAGCGCCGCTCGCGGGCCGAGGCCCTGGGCTGGCGTGTTCCGACCTTCACGTGGCGGCAGGTCAGCCGTCGGGGCCAGTGGGTGGCGAGCACTGTGGCAGCGGTGCTCGATGCGTCGGGCTGGAACTGGCGGGCAGTGGCCTGACCCGAACTCGTGTGGATGCGTCGCGCATTCCGCGACGCATCCACACGAGTCCGATGTCGCACCGCTACCCGGCTTGGCGGGCGACGGCTTCGGCGGCAGCCTTGGCGGCCTCGGGGTCGCCGAGGTAGCGCTGGTCGACCGAGTCGACCGGGTCGGCGCACAGGTCGTCGTCGAGCCGGTAGAGCAACGGCACGCCGGTGGGCAGGTTCAGCCCGGCGATGTCGTCGTCGGAGATCCCGTCGAGGTGCTTGACCAGGGCGCGCAGGCTGTTGCCGTGGGCGGCGACGAGCACCACCTTGCCGGCCCGCAGGTCGGAGACGATGCCGTCGTACCAGTAGGGCAGCATCCGGGCCACGACGTCCTTGAGGCACTCGGTGGCGGGGAGGACGTCGGGGGCGAGATCGGCGTAGCGGGGGTCGTGGCGGGGGTGGCGCTCGTCGTCGAGCTCGAGGGCGGGGGGTGGCACGTCGTAGGACCGGCGCCACTCGAACACCTGGTCGGCGCCGTACTTCTCGGCGGTCTGCTTCTTGTCGAGGCCCTGCAGCGCCCCGTAGTGGCGCTCGTTGAGCCGCCAGGTGCGCCGCACCGGGATCCAGCTGCGCTCGGCGCGCCCGAGCGCCAGCTCGGCGGTGCGGATGGCCCGCTTCTGCAGCGAGGTGTGGACCACGTCGGGCAGTACGCCGGCGTCGATGCGGTCGCCGCCGGACGCCTCGGCCTCGGCCTCGCCCTGGGGGGTGAGGCCGACGTCGTGCCAGCCGG
>DATHSN010000282.1:0-23458 GCA_035464115.1 Acidimicrobiales bacterium
CCCGTCGAGCATGATCGCCCCGGTGCCGTCGCCCATGGCCTCGATGACCCGCTGGGCGTGGGCCACGTCGGCCGGGTCGGGGCTGAACACCTTCTTGGCGATGTCGATCTGCACCGGGTGCAGGCTCCAGGCGCCGACGCAACCGAGCAGGTAGGCGTTGCGGAACTGGTCCTCGCAGGCGGTGGTGTCGGCGATGTCGCCGAACGGGCCGTAGTACGGGAGGATCCCGTGCATCGCGCAGGCGTCGACCATGCGGGCGATCGTGTAGTGCCACAGGTCCTGCTGATAGGTGGCCCGGGGCGCATCAGCGTCGTCGGCACTCGGGTCCTGGCGCACCAGGTAGCCGGGGTGGCCGCCGCCGACCCGGGTGGTCTTCATCCGGCGGTTGGCGGCCAGGTCGGCCGGGCCGAGCGAGAGGCCCTGCATGCGGGGGCTGGCCCCGCAGATCTCCTCGACGTTGGCCACGCCCCGGGCGGTCTCGAGGATGGCGTGCACGAGCAGCGGCCGGTCGAGGCCGGCCTTGGCCTCGAGCTGGGCGAGCAGCCGATCCACGTAGTGGATGTCCTCGGGGCCCTCGACCTTGGGGACCATGATCACGTCGAGGCGATCGCCGATCTCGGTGACGAGCGTGGTGAGGTCGTCGAGCGCCCAGGGCGAGTCGAGGGAGTTGACCCGGGTCCACAGCTGGGCGTCGCCCAGGTCGACCTCCTTGCCGACCCGCACCAAGCCGGCGCGAGCGGCTTCCTTGTCGCTGGCGGGGATGGCGTCCTCGAGGTTGCCGAGCAGCACGTCGACCTTGGTGGCGATGTCGGGGAGCTTGGCGACCACCTTCTCGTTCTGCGGCGGGAAGAAGTGGATCATCCGAGACGGCGCGAACGGGATCTCGCGCACCGGGGCGGGGGCGCCGACGGCGAGGGGCCGGAAGAAGTCCTTGGGGCTGCGCATCGGGGGCTCCGGGTGGTCGAGGGCCGCTGGTGGGGCCGACGATACGAGTCGCCGCGCGGGCCGGTCGAACTCGTGGGTCGGACGGGTGACGGGCCCCGCCGACGGCGCCGAGTCGAGCCGCCCCGGTCCTGGGCGCTAGTTTTCGCCGCCGTGACGACCGCGGCCCCTCTCGACCTCCAGCTCAAGCCGCTCGACCGCGACGCCCGGTCGCTCGGCGAGTGGCTCACCACGTTCCACCTGGCGGCCGTGGTGCTCGATCCGTACACCAACGAGAGCGCGTGGGTGATCGACTCCGCCGGTCGGATCCTCGAGCACTTCCGGGGCGCCGACTGCCGCATCGCGTGGATCGTCACCGGCACCGACGACGACGCCCGCCAGTTCCTCGGGCCCTGGGCCGACAAGATCCTCACCTTCGCCGACCCCGACCGGGCGTTCGTGAAGGGCGTCGGGCTCGAGCTGCTGCCGGCGTTCGTGCACGTGAACCAGGACGGCTCGGTGGCCGGCGTCGCCGAGGGATGGGACCCGGCCGCGTGGCGCGACGTCGCGGTGGCGCTCGGCAAGCGCATGAGCTGGAGCCACCCGCTCATCCCCGCCGCCGGCGACCCCGTCGCCTACGCGGGCTCCCCCGCCGCCGGCTGAGCTCTCCGGCCGGCCGGCGTGGCGCGGCGCCTCAGCGCAGGATGCCGCCCTTGGTCATGGCGAGCACGTCGAGCACCTGAGCGGCCTGCTCCTCGGTGAGCAGCCCCTGCTCGACGACCACCTCGCGGATCGTGCGGTCGGTGGCCATCGCCTCCTTGATGACCTTCGCCGCCGCCTCGTAGCCGATGTGGGGGTTGAGCGACGTGCCCACCGACGGCGACGACTCGGCGTAGCGGCGGCACGTCTCCTCGTTCGCCTCGATGCCGTCGACCAGCTTGGTGGCGAACAGGCGGGAGCCGTTGGCGAGCAGGGTGCACGACTCGAGCAGGTTCTTGGCCATCACCGGCAGGTACACGTTGAGCTCGAAGTTGCCCTGCGAGCCGGCGAAGGCCACGGCGGCGTCGTTGCCCATGACCTGGGCGGCCACCTGGGTGACGGTCTCGGCGATCACCGGGTTCACCTTGCCGGGCATGATCGACGACCCGGGCTGCAGGTCGGGGATGCGGATCTCGGCCAGGCCGGCCCGGGGCCCCGAGCCCATCCACCGCAGGTCGTTGGCGATCTTCACCAGGGCCACGGCGGCGGCCCGGAGCTGCCCCGACGCCTCGACCAACGCGTCGCGCGCGCCCTGGGCGGCGAAGTGGTCGGGGGCCTCGACCAGTGGCAGGCCGGTGCGCTCGGCGAGCTGGGCGACGACGGACCGCCCGAACCGCTTCGGCGCGTTGATGCCGGTGCCCACCGCGGTGCCGCCGAGCGGCAGCCGCCCGACGCGGGGCAGGGTGTCGCGCAGCCGCTCGATCGCCTCCTCCACCTGGGCGGCGTAGCCCCCCATCTCCTGGCCGAGGGTGACCGGGGTGGCGTCCATGAGGTGGGTGCGGCCCGACTTCACGACCTTGGCGAAGGCCCGCTGCTTGCGGCGCAGCGAGGCGGACAGCTCGTCGAGGGCGGGGATGACGTCGTCGACGATCGCCTCGGCCACCGCCAGGTGGATGGCCGACGGGAACACGTCGTTCGACGACTGCGAGGCGTTCACGTGGTCGTTGGGGTGGACCGGATCGCCGAGCACCTCCGACGCCAGGGTGGCGATCACCTCGTTGGCGTTCATGTTCGACGACGTGCCCGACCCGGTCTGGAACACGTCGACGGGGAACTGGTCGTCCCACTCCCCCGTGGCGACCTGCTCGGCGGCTTCGGCGACGGCCCGCCCGATGTGGCGGTCGACGGCGGGGACGTCCTTAGAGCGGGCGTTGACGGTGGCGGCCTCGGCCTTGATGAGCGCGAGGGCGCGGATGAGCCGCGGGTCGATGCGCTGACCCGAGACGGGGAAGTTCTCGACCGCCCGCTGGGTCTGCGCTCCCCACTTGGCGAGGGCGGGCACCCGCACCTCGCCCATGGAGTCGTGCTCGACGCGGAACTCGCTCTGCTCGGCCATGGGTCCACCCTACGGAGGCGCACCCCGAGCCAAACCGGTCGGCGTGCGACGGTCGACCCGGGGTCGGTACCGTTCGGTCGTGAGCGACTTCCCGTACTCCCCGCTGCTCCCGATCGACCACCACGACGACACGCCGTGGCGTCTCCTCACCGCCGAGGGGGTGTCCACGTTCGAGGCCGGCGGGCGGCGGTTCCTGCAGGTCGACCCCGAGGTGCTCACCCTCCTCACCGCCGAGGCGATGCGCGACATCGCCCACCTGCTGCGGCCCGGTCACCTGGCCCAGCTGGCGAAGATCCTCGACGACCCCGAGGCGTCGGCCAACGACCGCTTCGTCGCCCTCGACCTGCTGAAGAACGCCAACATCGCCGCCGGGTACATCCTCCCCGGCTGCCAGGACACCGGCACCGCCATCGTCATGGGCAAGAAGGGCGAGACCGTCCTCACCGGCGCCGACGACGAGCGCCACATCGCCAAGGGCGTCTACGACACCTACGCCACGTCGAACCTGCGCTACTCGCAGATGGCGCCCCTCACGGTCTGGGAGGAGAAGAACACCGGCAACAACCTGCCGGCCCAGATCGAGATCTACGCCACCCCCGGCGACACCTACGACTTCCTCTTCATGGCCAAGGGCGGCGGGTCGGCCAACAAGAGCTACCTGTTCCAGGAGACCAAGGCGGTCCTCAACCCCACCAGCCTCATGCGGTTCCTCGACGAGAAGATCCGCATGCTCGGCACTGCGGCCTGCCCGCCGTACCACCTCGCCGTGGTGATCGGTGGCACGTCGGCCGAGCACACGCTGAAGACGGCGAAGCTGGCGTCGGCCCGCTACCTCGACTCGCTGCCCACCTCGGGCTCCGAGCTGGGCCACGGGTTCCGCGACCTCGAGCTCGAGCAGCAGGTGCTCGAGCTGTCGCAGCGCACCGGCATCGGCGCCCAGTTCGGCGGCAAGTACTTCTGCCACGACGTGCGGGTGATCCGCCTGCCCCGCCACGGCGCCAGCTGCCCCATCGGCATCGCGGTGTCGTGCTCGGCCGACCGCCAGGCCCTCGGCCGCATCAGCGCCGACGGCGTGTTCTTGGAGCAGCTCGAGACCAACCCGGCCCAGTACCTGCCCGACATCACCGACGAGCACCTCGACGGCGACGTGGTCGAGGTCGACCTGAACCGGCCGATGGACGAGATCCGCGCCGAGCTGTCGCGCTACCCGGTGAAGACCCGCCTGTCGCTCACCGGCACCATGGTGGTGGCCCGCGACCTGGCCCACGCCAAGATCAAGGACCGCCTCGACGCCGGCGAGCCGATGCCCCAGTACCTGCGCGACCACCCCGTGTACTACGCCGGCCCGGCGAAGACCCCCGAGGGCTACGCATCGGGATCGTTCGGGCCCACCACCGCGGGGCGCATGGACTCCTACGTCGAGCAGTTCCAGGCGGCCGGCGGCAGCCACGTGATGCTGGCCAAGGGCAACCGCTCCCAGGCCGTCACCGACGCCTGCAAGCGCCACGGTGGGTTCTACCTCGGGTCGATCGGCGGGCCGGCGGCCCGCCTGGCCAAGGACTGCATCACCAAGGTGGAGACACTCGAGTACCCCGAGCTCGGGATGGAGGCGGTGTGGCGCATCGAGGTGCGCGACTTCCCCGCGTTCATCGTCGTCGACGACAAGGGCCACGACTTCTTCGACGAGGTCAGCCGCCCGATCGACATCGGCGTCAAGAGCTGACCGCGGGCCACGACGAGGACGGTCGACTCCGGGCCCGGCGCGCAGCGCGCCCGGCCCGGAGTCGGGACCTAGGAGACTGGTCCGTCCCCGGCCCGGCCGTACGGTGATGGTGGCCGGCCGGGACAGGATCCGCCGCCCGCCCCGGCCGGCCGCAACGCGCTCGGGCCCGCTCGCTCACCCGCTGAGCAGGTAGCAGCGCCACAGGGGGTTCTCGATGGGGATCTCCCGGCACGTGCCGAACCCCGCGTCGAGCGCGTAGGCGGCGACCGTGGCGGGGCGGATGACGGTGCCGGTGGCGTGGCTCGGGTCCTCGGCCATGGTGGCGGGCAGGCAGTGGGTGACCGAGTAGGCGTAGAGCAACCGCTCGACGGGGTCGCCGATGGCCCCGAACTCCTCGGCGGCGCGCTCGTCGATCACCATCACCACGCCATCGGGGTCGGTGGCCTCGCGGGCCCGGCGCAGCAGCTCCACGGGGTGGGCCGAGTCGTGGAGGACCTCGCACAGCGCGACGAGATCGGCCCGTCGACCGTCGACGGTCAGGTGGGCGCCGTCGCCCACCGCGAACCGGACCCGGTCGGAGACCTCGGTGCCGGCCGCGTTGACGACGGCCTCGTCGATCGACGCCGGGTCGAGGTCGATGCCGGCCACCTCGGCGTGGGGCAGCGCGCGGGCGAGGGCGACGGTCGACCAGCCCACGCCGCAGCCCACGTCGATCACCCGACGGGCGGCACCGATGGCGGGGTGCACGTCGGCGATGGCGGCGAGCCAGCCGTCGACCTCGTGGACGTAGGCGGGTCGGTTCATGGCGCCGATGCCGTGGCGGAGGTCGCCGCCGTAGTCGGCGAAGGGGACGCCACCGCCGGTGCGGTAGGCCTCGACCACCGCGTCGACGGCGCTCGCGAGCCCGAGCAGCTGCGAGCCGGCCCCGGCCAGGGCGGCCGGGCTCTCCGGGTCGAGGAGCACCTCGGCGTGACCCGACGGGAGGGCGAAGCGGCGATCGTCGGGGTCGTCGGCATCGTGGTCGACGGCGACGATGCCGGCGGTGGCCTGTTGCTCGAGCCACTCACGGGCGTAGCGCAGCTCGATGCCGGCGCGCCGCGCCAGATCGGGCGGGGTGGCCGGGCCGTGGTCGCGGAGGGCCCGGTACGCGCCGACGCGCAGGCCGATCTCGACCGAGAGCAGCTCCATGGCGCCGAGCAGCGACTCGAGGATCCGCTCGGCCAGACCGTCGCGAGCCGTCTCGTGGACGGTGTCGCGGGCGGTCTCCGGGGCGGAGCCGTGGGCGGGTGCGGGATGGGTGGTCGTGGTCGTGGTCATGACCCGACCATGGCGGTGGGTGCTGACGAGCCACTGTCGCACGGCTGACGGGCGTGAGCGCCGGTGCGCAGGTGGGCGCAGGTGCGATGCTCGCGCCGTGACCGCGCGCGTGCTGGTCCTCGGACCCCTCGACGTCGTCGACGACGACGGTCGGAGCGCGTCGCTGCGGGGCGACCGCCAGCGCGTCCTGCTCGCGGTGCTGGCCGCGGCGCGCGGCCGGGTGGTCGCCCCCGACGCGCTGGCCGAGGCGGTCTGGGGCGACGACCTGCCCGGCGACCCGGCGGCTGCGCTGCACAGCCAGGTGCGTCGCCTCCGCCAGGTCGTCGGCGCCGACGTCGTCGCCACCGAGCCGGGTGGCTACCGCCTGGCGGCCGAGCTCGACGCCGACCGGTTCGAGGCGCTGGTGGCGGCTGGTGACGGCGCCCCGGCCGCCGACGCCATCGCGCAGCTGACGGCCGCGATCGCGCTGTGGCGGGGTCCGGCGCTGGTCGAGGTCGCCGACCTCCCGCTCGCCGAGGCGGAGGCCGCCGCGCTCGAGGAGCGGCGGGTCGTCGCCGAGGAGCGGCTGGCCACCCTGCTCGTCGAGACCGGACGGCTCGACGACGCCGTGGTGCGGGCCGAGGGCCTCGTCGCTCGCCATCCGCTGCGCGAGCGGCCGGTCGCCGCGCTCATGGCCGCGCGGCACGGGACCGGCCGCACCGCCGAGGCGCTGCGGGCCTACAGCCGCTTCCGCGACCGCCTCGTCGACGAGCTCGGCCTCGAGCCCTCCGACGAGCTCCGCGAGCTCGAGGGGCGGATCCTGCGCGGCGAGCCGGTGGCCGGGGCGACCACCCGGGAGCCGGTCGCCCAGCCGGGGCCGGGCGATGAGTCGGGGCCGGGCGGCGAGTCGGGGCCGGGCGCGGCACCCTGGTCGGCGAGCGATCCCGACGGCCCGCGGCGATCGACCGGCGGTCGCGGCCGGCCCCGCGCGCTCCCCCGCCCGGTGAGCTCGTTCGTGGGCCGGTCCGACGAGCTCGCTGCGCTCGTCGACCTGCTCGGTCACAGCCGCTGCGTCACCGTCGTCGGACCGGGCGGCGTCGGCAAGACCCGCCTCGCCGTGGAGGCCGCGTCCGCCGTCGCCGACGACTTCCCCGATGGCGTCGACCTGGTGCGCCTCGACGCGGTCGGCGACCCCGCCGACGTGGTCCCGGCGGTGGCCGGCCAGCTCCGGGTGAGCGACCGCGTCGACGTGTCGCTCGTCGACCGGCTCGTCGACGCCCTCGCCGGAGCGCGCCGCCTCGTGGTGCTCGACTCGTGCGAGCACGTGGTCGACGCCGCGGCCGCGCTGGCCGAGGCGCTGGTTCAGCGCACGAGCGAGGTGACCGTGCTCGCCACCTCGCGCGAGGTCCTCCGGGTCGACGGCGAGCGGACCTGGCCGGTCCGCCCCCTCTCGGCGGGCACCGCCGGCGCGGCCCGCGAGCGGTTCGTCGTCCGGGCCCGGTCGGCGACGCCCCACCTGGATCCCGACGAGCCCGCCACCGCCGAGCTGATCGGCGAGGTGTGCGATCGCCTCGACGGCCTGCCCCTGGCACTCGAGCTGGCGGCGGCCCGGCTGCGGGTGATGCCCCTCCCCGAGCTGGTGGCCGCGCTCCGCGACGACGTGGCCGTGCTCGGCGGGGGGTCGCGCACCGCCGAGGCCCGCCACCGGTCGGTGGCGGCGCTCGTCGGCTGGTCGGTCGATCGGCTCACCCCCGACGAGCGCCGGCTGTTCGTCCACGCCGCGGTCTTCGCCGGACCGTTCGACCTGCCTGCCGCCGCCGCGGTGGCCGGAGAGACGGGCGGCGCCGCCGCCGAGGTGGCTCCGCTCGTGTGGGAGCTGGTCGACCGGTCGCTGCTCGCGCCGGCGCCGGGCGGCCGCTACGAGATGCTCGAAGTGGTGCGGGCCGACGGCCGCCGCCGACTGGCCGAGCAGGGATGGCGCACCGAGATCGAGGCGCGTCACGCCGCCTGGGTGGCGAGCGTCAGCGAGGAGGCGGCGGCCGGCATGCGCCGACCCGGTGCGGCTGCGGCGGTGGCCCGGTTCGAGGCGGTCCGCGCCGAGGTGCGCACGGTCGTCGAGCGGGCCCTCGGCGACGACCGCCCCGAGCGGGCGCTCGCCGCGCTGGCGCCGCTGTTCGACCTGGCCGTGGCGCGCGTCGACACCGAGGTGCTCGCCTGGGTCGACCGGGTGCTCGACGCCCTCCCCGCCGACGCCGCCGGACCGGTGGTCTCCCGGGTGCGCGCCATCGGGTGCTCGGGCGCGTGGCTCCGCGGCGATCGCACCCGGTCGCTCGCCCTCGGGGAGCGGGCGGTGGCCGATGCCGATGACGGACCCGACAGCCGGTGGGCCCACGAGGCGCTCGGCGACCTGCTCGTCACCGGGGGCGACCTCGCGGCCGCGGCCGGGCACTACCGCCGCAGCGCCGAGCTCGCCGCGGCGGCGGGCGATCACCACCGCACGATCCTGAGCCGGGGCAGCGCCGCCGTCGCCCTCGGCTACGGCGGCGACGAGGAGGCCGCCCACGCCGAGCTGGCCGCGGCGGCGGCGCTGCTCGACCAGGCGGGCGAGCTGGCGGGCGCGTGGCACGCGTACCTCGCCGGCGAGTGCGCCCTCGAGGTCGACCCCGACGCCGCCGAGGCGCACCTCGAGCGGGCCGTCGGCCTGGCCGGCCCGCTCGGCGCCGATCTCGTCCTCGGCGTGGCCGGGCTCTCGCTGCTCACGCTGCGATCCCGCCGGCGACCGGGTTCGGTGCCGCTCGACGAGCTGGTCGACCTCGTCGAGCTGCTCCACCGGTCCGGCAACCGCACCGCGCTGTGGACCGCGGCGCGCGCCCTGGTCGAGGAGCTGGCCCGACGCGGCGACGCCGCCGCCTCGGCGCGGCTGGCCGGGGCGCTGGCGGCCAGCCCCCACGCCGCACCGGTGTTCGGTCCCGACGCCGAGCGGCTCGCGCAGCTGGACGCTGCCAACCGGGCGGCGCTCGGCGCCCGTTGGGAGGCCGAGACCCGCGCCGGGCGCACCCTCGACGAGGCCGGCGCCCTCGCGCTGGCCCGCGCCGCCGCCCGGGCCGAGAGCCTCTGAGCGACCCACCCTCGCACCCACCGCCCGCGCTCCCACCGACCGACAGCGCGGCGACAGCCGGGCGTCAGCCGCGGTCGTCACGGTGGGGCCATGCGACGACTCACCACCCTTGCCCCCACCGTCGGCCCCGGCGACGTGGCCACCCCCGTCGCCCGTGACGGCGCCGTCATCGTCGACGGCTTCATCGACCAGGACCTGCTCGAGCGCCTCCGCGCCGAGCTGGCGCCGTGGGCCGAGCGACGCTCGCCCGGTGTGGCCGAGCCCAACCCCGAGTGGCAGCGGTTCTACGGGACCCGCACGGTCCGCTTTGCCGGCCTCGCCGCCAAGGCACCCTCGTTCGTCGACGTGCTCACCCACCCGACGTTGCTCGGCTGGGCCGACGAGGTGCTGCGGCCCCACGGCGGGTACCAGCTGTCGTCGGGCCAGACGATGATCGTCGGCCCCGGCGAGCCGGCCCAGTACCTGCACCGCGACCAGTCGAACTGGCCGTTCTTCAACGGCCTGGTCCCGCACGGCCCCGAGGTGATGGTCAACGCGCTGATCGCCCTCACCGACTTCACCGAGGCCAACGGCGCCACGCGGGTCGTGCCCGGCAGCCACGCCTGGGCGGACTCCCCCGAGCTGTTCCACCCGTCAGCGTCCGTGCCCGCCGAGATGGCGGCCGGCTCGGCGCTGCTCTTCACCGGGCGCACGATCCACGGCGCCGGGGCCAACACCACCGATGGGTGGCGCTGGGGCATGCACGTGGGCCTGTGCCTGGGCTGGCTGCGCCCCGAGGAAGCCCACCAGCTGTCGATCCCCGAGGGCCTCGTCCCGTCGCTCCCGGCCCGTGCTCGCGAGCTGCTCGGGTTCGCCCAGTACGACCCGCACCCGAACGAGGGGGGCCGGCTCTGGCTCGTCGACCTGGAGGACCCCGCGCTGCGGTACCGCACGCCGTCCCCCGCCGAGGAGCGGGTCCGACCGGCCACCACCACCGACCTGGCCCTGGCCGCGGTCCGACCCGAGGAGGTCGGCGCCGATGTCTGATCCCACCCGACTCGCTGTCGCCGCCATCGGCGGGCTCGACGGCGTCGTGCTCTCGGTCCGCCCCGACGACGTGGTGCGCTCCACCCCCTGCGCCGACTGGCGGGTCGCCGAGCTGCTCGACCACGTCGTCGACGAGCTCCGCTGGGCGCCTCCGCTGCTCGCCGGCCGCTCGCTGGACCAGGCGGCTGCGGAGGTCGCCGCGGCCTCGCCCGCGTCGCCCGAGCGCGCCTGGGGCGCGGCGGCCGCCCGGGCGGTCGACGCCATCCGGCGGACCTCCACCCAGCGGGTGGTGGCCACCAGCGCGGGCCCGGCACCGGCCGGCCACTACCTCACCGAGGTGTTCGCCGACCTGCTCGTGCACCGCTGGGACCTCGCCGTCGCCATCGGCGTCGACGACCAGCTCCCCACCGGGCTGGTGGCCACCGCCCTCGACTGGTTCGCCGCCAGCGCCGACGAGTGGCGCGCCGCCGGCGCGCTCGCCGCTGCGGTGCCCGTCGCGCCCGACGCCGATCCCCAGACGCGCCTGCTCGCCGAGCTCGGTCGGGACCGCCGGGCCTGGCTCCTGCGCCGCTCGCCCGACGCGGCGTCGCCCCGACCGTCGGCCCGACCCGCGGCCTGACCCCGAGGAGATCCCCGTGTCCACCCCTCCCACTCCTGTGCTCACGCCCACCGGAAGCGGCCCGCGTCGGGGCGTCCCGCTCGTGGCCTGGTGGGGCGAGCCCGTCGCGCTGCTCCTGGGACCGGCGTCCCTCGACGACCGCGACGATCCGACCCGCTGAGCCGAGCGGGCTAGAGCTTGCGCAGCCGGACGCTCCGCACCCGGTGATCGGGGCCCTTGTCGAGGATGAGGTGCGCCCGGTCGCGGGTGGGGAGGATGTTCTCGACCAGGTTCACGCCGTTGATGCCGTCCCAGATGCCGTTGGCGAACGCGATGGCGTCGGGCTCGGGCATCTCGGCGTAGCGGTGGAAGAACGACGTCGGGTCGACGAAGGCGGTGGCTCGCAGGGTGAGGAACCGCTCGAGGAACCAGCTGCGGATGTCGTCCTCGTCGGCGTCGACGTAGACGGAGAAGTCGAACAGGTCCGACACGACCAGCTCGTCGTCGGGACCCCCGCGCTGCAACACGTTGAGCCCCTCGACGATGACCACGTCGGGCTGGTGGATCACCTGCTCCTCGCCCTCGACCACGTCGTAGACGAGGTGGGAGTAGATCGGGACCCGCACCTCGGGCGCCCCCGACTTGAGCGCGACCAAGACGTCGATGAGCCGACGCCGGTCGTAGCTCTCGGGGAACCCCTTGCGGTGCATGATGCCCCGCGCCTCGAGCACCGCGATGGGGTGGAGGAACCCGTCGGTGGTGACCAGGTCGACGCGGGGGTGGTCGGGCCAACGGGCGAGCAGCGCCTGGAGCAGTCGGGCGGTGGTGCTCTTGCCCACCGCCACGCTGCCGGCGATGCCGATGACGTAGGGCACCTTCGCCTCACCCGAGGCGAGGAACCGCTGGGTGACGCCGTGCAGCTCCTGGGAGGCGGCGACGTGGAGGTTCAGCAGGCGGCTCACCGGCAGGTAGACGTCGACGACCTCGTCGATCGACAGGTGCTCGTTGAGGCCCCGGATCTCGTCGAGCTCGGCCTCGCCGAGGGTCAGCGGGGTGGACGCCCGCAGCGCGCTCCACGTGTCGCGGTCGAGATCGAGGTACCGGGCGGCGGCCACCGGGGGATCGTAGGGCCCGGCCCGACCTGCCCCCGACACCGGGGCGCTACGACAGCTCGACCAGCTCGATGAGGTCGTCGCTCCAGTAGTCGAGCTGGGCCTCGGGCATCATCAGCACCCGCTCGGGCTGCAGCTCGCGCACGAACTGGGCGTCGTGGCTCACGATGATCATGGTGCCGGGCCACGCGGCGAGCGCCGCCGCGGTGGCCGACCGCGACCCCGGGTCGAGGTTGTTGGTGGGCTCGTCGAGCAGCAGCAGGTTGTGGCGGCCGGCCACGAGCTGGGCGAGGGCGAGCTTGGTCTTCTCGCCGCCCGAGAGGGTGCCGGCGTCCTGGAAGGCCTTGTCGCCGGACAGGCCGAACATGCCCATGAGCCGGCGGAGCTCCTCGTCGTCGATGCCGGCCTGCTCGCGCATGTGGTCGAGCAGGGTGCGCCCGGCGGTGATCCCCTCGTGCTCCTGGGCGTAGTAGCCGGCCGCGACGTTGTGACCCCAGCGGACCTCGCCGAGGTCGGCGTCGGTGCGCCCGGCGAGGATGCGCAGCAGGCTGGTCTTGCCGGCGCCGTTGAGGCCCATGACGAGGATGCGCTCGCCCCGGCCGAGGTCGAACTCGACGTCGACGAACACGGTGAGGTCGTCGTAGGACTTGGCCAGCCCCGACACCTCGAGCACGGTGCGTCCCGAGTGCGGCGGCTCGGGGAACCGCACGCTGATGTCGCGGCGCTTCTTCGGGCCCTCGACCTTGTGGGCCTCGAGCTTGGCGACGCGGGTGTCGAGCGACTTGGCGGTCTTGGCCCGCTTCTCGGTCTGGCCCCGCATCGAGTCGGCGAGGCGCGACAGGCGGTCGATCTCGGACGCCTGGCGGGCGGCGACCTTGGCCAGGCGGGCCTCGTCGCGCTCGCGGGCGACCAGGTACTGCGAGTAGGTGCCCTTGTACTCGACGACCGTGCCGAGGGCGTCCTCGCCCTCGCGGTCGAGGTGGATGACCCGGGTGATGGCCTCGTCGAGCAGCTCGAGGTCGTGGCTGATGACGAGCAGGGCGCCCTGGTACGAGCGCAGGAAGCCCAGCAGCCAGTCCTTGGCGTCGGCGTCGAGGTGGTTGGTGGGCTCGTCGAGCAGGAGGACGTCGCTGCCGGCGAAGAGGATGCGGGCCAGCTCGACGCGGCGGCGCTGGCCGCCCGACAGCACGCCGATGGGCAGGTCGAGGCGGTCGTCCTCGAGGCCGAGCCCCGCGGCGAGGCGGCGGACCTCGGACTCGGCGGCATAGCCGCCGTCCATGCGGAACCGCTCCTCGAGGCGCGTGTAGCGCTCGACGTTCTCGTCGCTCGGGTGCTCCTCGATGCGCAGGCGGAGCTTCTCGAGGCGCACCGTCATCTCGTCGAAGCCGCGGCCCGACAGCACGTGGGTGAGCCCCAGCGTGTCGGGCGGCACCGCGTCGACCCGCGGGTCCTGCGAGAGGTAGCCGACGCCACCGACGACCTTCACCCGGCCCGCCTTGGGCGGGAGGCCGCCGCCGATGGTCTTGAACAGGCTGGTCTTGCCGGCCCCGTTGCGCCCCACCAGGCCGACCTTGTCCTTGGCGCGCACGTCGAAGCTGATGCCCTCGGCGAGCAGCTTCCCTCCGACCTCGACCGCGAGGTCACGCACCTGGATCACCGAACCAGTCTCGCAGCGTCGGGCCACCCCGCCACACCGGGTATCGCCGGTCGTCGGTCATGGCAGTCGTGCGAGCATGTCGACGTGGACGCGACGCGGGTGGACCGGTGGCTGTGGGCGGTGCGGATCTTCCCGACCCGCTCGGCGGCCACCGACGCCTGCCGGGGCGGCCACGTGCGGGTGAACGGCGCCCCGGCCAAGCCGGCGACGACGGTGAAGGTGGGCGACCGGGTGGCCGCCCGCGCCGGCGGGCGCGACCGCGACCTCGAGGTGGTGCGGTTGATCGAGAAGCGGGTGGGGGCGCCGATCGCCGCCGAGTGCCTGGTGGACCACAGCCCCCCGCCCCCGCCCCGCGAGGAGCGGCCGGGCCCGGTGTTCGAGCGCGAGCGCGGCACCGGCCGCCCCACCAAGCGCGACCGCCGCCAGCTCGACCGCTTCCGGGAGCACTGACGGCGCGGCCCCGGCTCGGTCCGGCCGCCCCCGGCCACCGGGGTGATCCGTCGCGTCGCTACGAGACCTGCCCGAGCCCCGTTCGGGGCCCGGGACCCCGGCGCACGCCGACGCCAGCGACCCACGCCACCGCGGCCGCCGTCCCGACGAGGACGATCGGCCCGCCGACGAGGAGCTGGAACCACAGCGCGACGCGATCGACATCGGCCACCACGACCGTGCCGGCGGGATCGTCGGGCCGGTAGCGCACGTCGACGCGGCCGCCCAGCTCGAGGTCGCCGTCGACCACCTCGACCAGGATGCGCTGCTCGATCACCTGGCCGTCGACGGTGGTGAAGCGCACGACCGCCTCGTCGCTGCTGCGGTACGGCTCGACCAGCCAGACGACCTCGGCCGACGCCAGCACGCCGTCGTCGCGGGTGGTCGCGTCGTCGACGGCGAGCACCACGAACCGGGCGACCAGCGCCACCCAGAGGACCGCCAGCACCGCACCCGTCGCCCGGCGCCACCCCGGCCGCGGCCGCCACTCCAGCGTCGGGCCGATCAGCTGACCTGGCGGTCGCGGCCCTCCCAGTAGGGGGCGCGGAGGATGAACTTCTGGAGCTTGCCGGTGGCGGTGCGGGCCAGCTCGTCGCGGATCTCGACCGACGTGGGGCACTTGAAGTGCGCCAGGTGCTCGCGGCAGTGGTCGATGAGCTGGCGCTCGGTGGCCTCGGCGCCGGGGGTGAGGACCACAAGGGCCTTCACCGTCTCGCCCCACTTGTCGTCGGGCACCCCGATGACCGCCACCTCGGCCACCGCGGGGTGGTTGAACAGGCAGTCCTCGACCTCGATCGACGACACGTTCTCGCCGCCGGTGATGATCACGTCCTTCTTGCGATCGGAGATGGTGAGGTAGCCCTCGCCGTCGAGGTAGCCGCCGTCGCCGGTGTGGAACCAGCCGTCGACGACCGCGGCGGCGGTGGCCTCGGGCTGCTCCCAGTAGCCGTCGAGCGCGTGGTTGGTGCGGGCCATGATCTCGCCCTGCTCGGAGATGCGCAGGCCCACGCCGAGCGCGGGGGCGCCGGCGCGCACGAGCTTGGCCGCCTGCTGCGGGAGGGGCAGGTCGTCCCACTCGGCGCGCATGCGGTTCATGGTGAGCAGGGGCGACGTCTCGGTGAGGCCGTAGATCTGGATGAGCTCCCAGCCGAGCTCGGCCATGGCCCGCTCGATGGTGCGGGTGGGCGGCGGGGCGCCGGCGACGACCATGCGCACCCGGTCGCGGCCGGGGATCGGCCCGTCCCACTCGGCGGCGGCGTCGAGCACCATGTTGAGCACGGCGGGGGCACCGCACAGCAGCGTGACGCCGTGGCGCTCGATGCGGCGCAGGATCTCGGCGCCGTCGACCTTGCGGAGCACCACCTGGGTGGCGCCCATGCCGGCGGTGGCGTAGCCCATGCCCCACCCGTTGACGTGGAACATCGGCAGGGTGTGCAGGTAGACGTCGCGGTCGCTCACCCCGGTCTGCCACCCGAACGTGGTGGCGTTGAGCCACAGGTTGCGGTGGGTGAGCTGCACGCCCTTGGGGCGCGCGGTGGTGCCGCTCGTGTAGTTGATGGTGGCGGTGGCGTCCTCGTCGGGCTCCCACGGTCGGGGCTCGACCCCGAACCGGTACATGGCCTCGTCGGACTCGGCGCCGATCACGAAGCGGTGCGGTGCGGTGACCGAGGCGAGCGACTCGTCGAGCTCGGGGTCGACGAGCAGCGCCGACGCCCCGCAGTGCTCGACGATGTAGCCGATCTCCTCGGCGTTGAGCCGGAAGTTGATGGGCACGAGCACCCGGCCGTTGCCCCCGACGCCCCACATGGCCGACAGGAGCCGGGCCGAGTTCTGCGACACCATCGCCACCCGCTCGCCGAAGCCGATGCCGAGCTCGTCGAGGGCGGCGCCCTGGGCCCGGGCCCGCTCGCCGAGGTCGCGGAACGTCAGCTCGCCGAGCGACGGGGCGGGCTGGTCGGGTTCGTCGACCAGCGCGACCCGGTCGGGGTAGACGGCCTCCCCGCGGTCGAGGAAGTCCCGGAGCGTGAGCGCGACCTTCACCGTTCCCCCTGAGGTGCTCGCTGGTGCGTGACGCCCGCCAACCTAGTGCCGCCGTTCACGGGGGGCGGGGGCTCGC
Source organism: Acidimicrobiales bacterium (assembly GCA_035464115.1). Lineage (GTDB taxonomy): Bacteria > Actinomycetota > Acidimicrobiia > Acidimicrobiales > SKKL01 > DATHSN01. The sequence continues at coordinate 16,152 of DATHSN010000282.1, forward strand.
CGTGGCCCGATCAGCGGGCGGTCCACCCGCCGTCGACGACGAGGGTGTGGCCGGTCATGTAGCTCGACGCGTCGGAGGCCAGCAGCAGCAGCGCCCCGTCGAGCTCCTGCTCGAGACCGCCGCGCGCCATCGGGGTGTTCCTGGCGATCCAGTCGACCGAGCCGTCGTCGGCGAACATGTCGGCGGTCATCTCCGACGGGAACCAGCCGGGGGCGATGGCGTTGACCCGCACGCCCTTGCGCCCCCACTGGGCCCCCAGCTCGCGGGTGAGGTTCACCACCGCGCCCTTCGACGCGCAGTAGCTGGCCTGCTTGATGGGGGCCGAGCCGACCAGGCCGAGGACCGAGGCGATGTTGACGATCGACCCCGACCGCTGCTCGATCATGTGGCGGGCCACGAGCTGGCTCAGGACGAAGGTGGCGTTGAGGTTCACGTCGACCACCGAGCGGAAGTGCTCGGATGTCTCGTGCTCGGCCGGGTACGGGGTGCCGATGCCGGCGTTGTTGACGAGCACGTCGATGTGCCCGAAGCGCTCGAGCGTGGTGGCGACGAGGGCCTCGAGCTCGGCGTCGACCGACACGTCGCAGCGCACGGGCACCGAGCCCGGCAGGTCGGCGGCGAGGGCCTCGATGCGGTCGAGGCGGCGGGCGGCGAGGACCACATCGGCCCCGGCGGCGTGCAGCACCCGTGCGAAGCGGGTACCCAGCCCGCTCGACGCGCCGGTGACGATGGCAGTGCGGCCGTCGAGGCGGAACAGCGACGCGAGGTCGACCGGGGCGGGGACGGCGTCGGGGGTGGGGGCGTCGGTCATGGCCGGCGAGCGTAGGCGGAGCCGGCGTGAGGGGGCCGGGGCTGACAGGATGCGGGCCATGACCGGGGAGCGTCGGTGAAGGTCCGCATCGGGTTCGGGCTCGGCACCCGCAGCCACACCCACGACGGCGAGCGCTTCGCCGGGCTGGTCGACGACCTCGAGCGGCTGCGGTTCGACTCGTTGTGGGTCAGCGACCGCATCAGCGGTGAGGCGCCCGACCCGATCGTGGCCATGGCGGTTGCCGCGGCGCGCACGACCCGGCTCAAGTTCGGGATGAGCGTGATGGTGCTGCCGGGCCGCAACCCGGTGATCGTGGCCAAGCAGCTGGCCAGCCTCGACCGGATGTCGAACGGGCGGCTGCTCCCGGCGTTCGGCCTCGGCGCGGTCGACGCGGTGGAGCACCAGGCGTTCGGGGTGCGGCGCGAGGACCGGGCCCGCATCTTCGACGAGGCGCTGCCGCTCATCCGCCGGCTGTGGTCGGGCGAGCCGGTCGACCACGACGGCGAGCGGTTCCACCTGGCGGGCGTCCGGGTGCTGCCCCGACCGGTGCAGGACCCGATCGAGGTGTGGCTGGGTGGCGTGGCGCCGTCGGAGCTGCGGCGGGTGGGTCGGCTCGGCGACGGGTGGCTGCCGTCGTTCTGCACGCCCGACGAGGTCCGATCCGGCTGGCAGGTGGTCACCGAGACCGCCGCGGCGCACGAGCGCGAGATCGATCCCGAGCACCTCGGCGCGCTGATCGCCTTCGCCGACGACGAGATCCCCGCGCCGCTGGCCGCGTTCGTGCAGCGCCGCCGCCCCGAGCTCGACCCGACCGACGTCATCCCCGTCGGCCTGCCCGCCCTCGTCGAGCGGATCGAGCGCTTCGTCGAGGCGGGGGCGTCGAAGTTCGTGGTCTTGCCGCTCGCCGAGCCCGACGACTGGACGCCCACGCTCGAGGAGCTGGCGGCCACGTTGCTGCCCCTCCAGACGTAGGTCACACCACGCACCTGAACGAGCGCTCTGCGTGGTTGCGAGGTCCCGAATCCGGTGACGCTCGTCACGAAATGTGGCCGAGAGGGCTTGTGCGGACCTCGCGACGTTGTTTACGCTGCGTTCATCAGGGGGAGCGCTCGGCCGGCCGGCGCCATCTGATCACCGAGGTGATCGGGAGGCTCCGGCCGGCCGGAGCTGCGCTCCCCCTCGCCGCGTCCGGGGGTGATCAGGCGCTGGCCAGCAGGCCGAGGTCGTCGATCGGGCCCTCGATGACCCCGTCGACCGGACCCCCCAGCCAGCCCAGGGCGGTGGCGTAGAGCGACCGGGTGTCGACGGTGAGCGGCAGGTCGCCGTCGACCAGGCGGTCGAGGTCGTAGCCGCCCACCACCTGGCGCGGACGCAGGCCGGTCCCGAGCACGAGTGACAGGCCGCCGGTGCCGTGGTCGGTGCCGGCGCTGCCGTTCTCGGCCACCCGGCGCCCGAACTCGCTGGTGGTCACGACGAGCACGTCGTCGAGCCGACCGGCGCCGGCCACTCGGGCGAGGAAGCCCTCGAGGCCCGTCGCCAGGTCGGCCAGCAGGGCCGCATGGGTGTCGGCCTGGGCGGCGTGGGTGTCGAACCCGCCGACACCCACGCTGATCACCCGGGTCCCGAGGTCGCCCGCCACGATGCCGGCCGCCAGGTCGAGCAGACGGGCCGCGTCGCCGCCGGGGCCGGGCTGCTCGGCGTCGTCGTCGCTCGGGGGCGAGGCCAGCGACGCCAGCAGCTCGGCGGCGTCGAGCGCGTGGGGCACCGCGGCCCGGGCGGCGGCCAGGCGAGGGTCCCGCGTCGGGCCGAGGGCCGTGGCGCGGTAGGCGTCGGTGGTGTCGGGGCGGATGTCGACCCGTCCGGCGCCGAGGGCGAAGCCCGCGGGCTGGCCGACGGCGACGGCCGGTTCGCCCTCGGCCCCGAGGGCGGGGGCCCCGCCGCCGAGCGCGATGGCCCGCATCTCGGCGTCGGCGGCGCCCGGCTCGTCGGCGGTGGCGTCGAGCCAGCGGCCGAGCCACCCGGTGCGGGGCGGCTCACCGGGGCGGGCCGACCACCAGGTGTCCATGGCGGTGAAGTGCGAGCGCGACTGCTCGGGCAGGCCGAGCCCGGCCACGACGCCGAGCTGCCCGGCGGCCCACCGGTCGGCCAGGGGGGCGAGCGAGGGGTGCAGGCCGAGGTCGGTGCGCCCGGCGAGGGCGACCAGCGTGTCGTCGAGGCCGAGGCCGGGTCGGGCGTCGTGGTAGCGCCCGGCCGCGGGGACGACCGTGTTGAGGGCGTCGTTGCCGCCGAGCAGCTGGACCAGCACGAGCACCCGGCGGGACGGGTCGGCGGCCGCGACCGGGGCCGAGGGGGCCGGGAGGGAGGTGGCCGGGACGGCGGCGGCGCCGAGGGCGGCCCGCGCCGGGTCGCTGCCCGGGCGGCAGCCGCCGAGGCCCACGCCGAGGCCGAGGGCGCCGGCGCCGAGCAGGAACCGACGGCGGTCGACGCGGGACGGCGTGGGCTCGGTCATCGGTGGCTCCTGGACGAGAGGGGCGACGGCGGCATCGGCGAGATCGAGGAGGCGGGCACGGTCAGATCACCGCCAGGTCGGGGCTGGCGAGGGCGACGGCGAGCCGTTCGAGGCCGGCGAACCGACCAGCGCCCGCCGGCGCGGCACGCACGGCGTCGGCAGTCGGGCCCGAGAGGCCCTCGGGTCGACCGAGCACGTCGGCGAGGGCGGCGACGTCGCCCCGGGCCGCCGCGGTGCGGGCCGCCCCGTCGACCGGTGCGGCGAACGCGGTCGCGAAGGCCAGGTTGAAGCGGCCGACCACGGTCGACGCCGCGAGCCACGCCCCGCCACCGGGCCAGCCGGCGACGCTCGGCGGCCGCAACGGCACCTGCCCGGCGCCGTCGAGCAGACCGAGCACGGCCCGTCGATCGGGCCGACCCCCCGTCGCCCGGGCCGCGCCCGCCGCCCAGGGCACCGGAGCGCCGAACATGGTGGTGCCGGCGCCGTCGAGACCGGCTTCGACGATGGCCCGCACCAGCGGGGCGATCTGCAGGTCGGCGTCGGCGAACCGGCGGCCGAACGACGCGACCAGCCCGTCGTCGACCTCGCCGAGGATCGCCCGGGCCAGGCGGCCGGCGACGAACGGGGCGCAGGCGGGGTGCTCGACCACGGCGGCGATGACCGAGTCGACATCGTCGACGTCGCGCCCGAGCAGGCGCTGGGGCGTCGCGTCGTGGCGGGCAGCGACGAAGCGGACCTCACCGGTGCGGCGGGCGACGGTCCAGCCGGTGAGGGCCCGGGCGGCGGCGCGCACGTCGGCCTCGTCGAACGCCCCCACCCCGAGGGCGAACAGCTCGAGCAGCTCACGGCCGTAGTTCTCGTTGGGCGAGTCCCCGGTGCTGGTGTTCCCGTCGAGGTAGAGCAGCATGGCGGCGTCGACGGTGGCCGAGCGCAGCAGCGACGGCAGGTCGCCCAGCCCGGCGGCGCGGTACAGGTCGATCTGGTCGCCGACGAGCGGGGCGAAGGGCACCGACGCCACCGAGGTGGTGAGGTGGCCGTGCCAGTACCAGGCCATCCACTCGACGAGCGGCCGCTGGGTGGTCGTCATGCGGTCGAGCCACCGGCCGACGGCCTCGATGATCGCGGCGCAGCGGCGCTGCGGGTCGAAGGCCATGCCGTCGAACGGCGAGCCCTCGGCGGCCACACCGGCCGCCCCGGGGTCGAGGAGGCGGTCGAGGGTGGCGTCGACCCCGAGCGCGGCGAGCTGGTCGAGCTCGCCGGGGGCGAGCCCGAACCCCACCCGTCGATGGAGCCACCCGATGGCCGTCCGATCGTCCACGGGGGCACCCTCGCACCCAGTTGTGAGCAGAGTGTGAGGAGTCGGTGACGGTCTGTGTCAGCCCGCGTCGCCGTCGAGGGTGAACATCTGGCGGGTGGGGATGTGCCCCCAGCGGGCGAGGATCGACCCGGGGAACGTGTCGGTCCGCTGGCGCAGGGCGAGGACGCTCTCGTTGAAGAAGCCCCGCGACGCGGCGACGCGGTCCTCGCTGTCGACCAGCTGGGCGAACAGGTCGGCGAACAGCACGTCGGCCCCGAGCTCGGGGTACGACTCGCGCAGCGCCATCAGGCTGCGGGTGGCCGCCGACTGCTCGGTGGCCGCGGCCGAGGCCTGCTCGACCTCACCGGAGCCGGGCAGGTCGCCGCGGGCGCCGTCCCAGTCGCCGGCGCGGATCGCGGCCAGCGTGGCCTGGGCGTCGCGCTCGAGGTCGGCGTAGGCCTGCGCCGAGGCGACGAGGCGGGGGATGAGGTCGTGACGGCGGCGCAGCTGCACGTCGATGAGGCTCCACGCCCGCTCCTGGCGCTGGCGCAGAGCCACCAGGCCGTTCCAGGCGGCGAGCACGTTGGCGGCGACGGCCACCACCACGACGGCGCCGACGCCGAGCAGCGCGGGCACGACCCCGCCCGCGACATCGTCGGGTCCGGCGGCGAGGACCGCGGCGCCCCCGCCGACCAGCGCCGCCGCGGCCAGCACGAGCGTGCCCCGCCAGCGGAACATGCCGGCCAGCTCGTCCTCGCGCTTGGTGGTGATGAAGAACGGCGCGCCATCGGCCGCCGCGATCTGGGGCCGACGGCCGTCGTCCACGAGCCGGGCGGTGCCGAGCACGTAGACCGGCTCGTCGGTGGCGACGACCGCCTCGTAGCGGCGGTAGCGGCCGGTGGGCCCGACGCCCCCGCCGGCGAAGGAGAGGAGGGTGCCCCCACCGCGCGACCCGATGACGTCGTCGATGGTGACCGCGCCCCGGATCTCGGCGTCCTCGGGGTGCACCTCGACCTGACCGGTGTCGTCCTCGACGGTGAAGTGGATCATCTCGCCGCCGCGGCCGATCTCGATCCACACCGTCTCGGTGCCGCCGCTGTCGTTGCCCCGCCGCTGACGCCGGGTCTCCTGCTCCTCGCGCCACACGTACCAGACGCACGGCGTCCGGGAGAACCGGCTCAGGAGCGGGATCGACGCCCGAGCGGTGCCGGCCACCTCGTTGAGGCCGACGAACACGCCCTTGGCCCGCGACGTGGGCAGGTCGGTGATGCGGCGACGGTGCTGCTGGTCGCGCAGGGCCTGGACGAGCAGGACGACGGCGACCGCGGCGACCATCGCCGCCATCAGCACCCGGAACGAGGAGTCGTCCACGGCGTCGACCTCAGTCCACGACGTCGATCCGGATGCCACCCGCCGTCCAGCTGCGGCCGACGTCGGCGGGCGTGGTGGCGCGCACGCCGATGGCCGTGACGCCCTCGCCGGTCGCGTCGACGGCGGGGACGACCACGATGGCGCCGTCGTCGAGGTCGATGCGGTGGCCGGTGGCGGGACGGTCGAGCACCGCGGCCCATCGCGCCGTGAGCGCGTCGGGGTCCACGGCCGCGATCTCGACCGTGGCCAGGCGACCGTCGGGGTGCTCGGCGACGTCGCCCGTCCACGCCGGTCCGGCCCAGCCCCACGACGTCGGCGGGTCGGCCTGGTCGAGCGACACGATGGCTCCGCCGATGTCGGCCGGGTGCAGGTGGATGCCGTGGATGCCCGGGCCGTCGGCGACGAAGACCACGCGGATCCCGAGGGCCTCGACGCGGGCGCGGGCGGCGGCGACGTCGTCGACCTGCACGAGGACCATGTAGCCGGCGTCGCCACCCCGCCGGTCGAGGTACCGGCCGGCGGTGGTGCCGGGGCGGGTGGGCGAGACCACCTCGAGGAAGGTGTCGCCCAGCGCCATGAGCGCGTTGTGGAGCCCGAACTCGCCGACGGCGGGGTCCGAGAAGCACACGTCGACGCCGAGGCCGGCGGTGAGCGCGGCGACGGTGGCGTCGAGGTCGTGGGCGACGGTGGCGACCTGGCGGAGGCGGACGGGCACGGTGGCTCCTCGTCAGTAGCCGGCGTCGACGTCGACGAGGCCGAGCAGGGTCTCGCCGGCGGCGAAGCGCCGGACGTTCTCGGTGACGCGGGCCGCGAGCAGCGGCACTCCCATCTCCGGGGTGTTGGCGATGTGGGGGGTGATGACGGCGTTGGGCAGCGACCAGAGCGGGTGACCGGGCGGGAGGGGCTCGGGGTCGGTGACGTCGAGGGCGGCCCCGCCGATGGTGCCGGCCCGCAGTGCGGCGACGAGGTCGTCGGTGACGATGTGGCGCCCGCGGGCGACGTTGACCAACCAGGCGTGCGGCTCCATGAGGGCGAGGCGCCCGGCGTCGATGAGGCCCGTGGTCTCCGGCGTGAGGGCGAGGGCCAGCACGACGAGGTCGGCGCCGGGCAGGGCGTCGTCGAGGCGGTCGGGAGAGAGCGTCCGGGCGGCGCCGGGGAACGGGTCGGGACGGCGACGCACCACGGTGAGCTCGACGGCGAACGGGGCCAGGAGCTCGGCGAGCGACACGGTGATCTCGCCGCCGCCGAGCACGGTGACCCGAGCGCCCAGCAGGTTGCGCCCGACCGGGGCCTCCCAGCGGTCGGCGCGGGCGTAGCCG
>DATHSN010000283.1:0-4844 GCA_035464115.1 Acidimicrobiales bacterium
CGGCCTCGCCGACGGGGTGCGGGCATCGTCGTCACCCGGCCTCGACCAGCGTGCGGGCCATGGCGGCGGGGTCCCGGCGCGGGACCCGCCACAGCCGACACGGGTGGCGCACGGCCAGCTCCCGCACGCGCCGGCCGTCGGTCGCCACCGCGCGGCCGCCCACCGCGAGCCAGTGGGCGAGGTCGCCGACCTCGTCGTCGAGTCGGGGGTGGAGGTAGAGATCGCCACCCCCGAGCGGTGCGCCGAGCGTCACCACCTCGTCCAGGCCCAGATCGTGGATGGTGAACACCACCCGCTCGCGCTCGGGACCGTCGCCGTGGATGCGCCAGCGCACGTCGTGACCCGCGCACCGGGCGCGGTGGACGGCCACCAGCGCGTGCTCCAGGCCCGCCGCCCACGTGAGCGCGGTGACGGTGACCACCTCGGTGGTCGGTCGCGGTCGCGCCGCGCCGGTCTCGGACGCGACCGGCGCGCGGAGGCTGGTGAGCGGCACCGCGCCCACGTACCCGGTCCGGCGCCGTCCGATCCGCGTCGGCCGGCGATGGGTCCTACAGGTCGAACAGCCCCGCCGGGGGGTCGATGACGACGCGGCCGGGAGCCCGGTCGACCACGAACGTGAGCGGCACCAGCGCGCCGGTGTCGAGCACGAGCAGATCGGCGGCGGGATTGGCCTGCACGGCCTCGACCCGGCCCCGACTGGTGCCGTCGGTCTCGACCACCTGGGATCCGACCAGCTCGTGGACCCACAGCTCGTCGGGGTCGTCGAGGGCCTCGGCGGTGAGCACCGCGCCCCGCAGCGCCTCGGCCGCGTCGCGGCCGCTGACGCCGTCGAAGAGCACCAGGTGGTGGCCCTGGTGGGGTCGTGAGGTGACCACGACCAGCTCGCGCCCGCCGGCCCACAGGTGGGCGCCGACGGCGACGCGCTCGTGACGGTTGGTGGTGAGCGCCACGACGACCTCGCCGCGGATGCCGTGGGGCTTGGAGATCCGCCCGACCTCGAGTCGGTCGGTCACGGCCGGATCAGTCGACGAACTCGACGTCGACCTCGACGCCGTCGCGCACGGCCGCAGCCCGCACGACGGTGCGGATCGACATGGCGACCCGGCCGCGGCGGCCGATGACGCGACCCATGTCGCCCTCGGCGACGTGGACGTCGAGACGGACCTTGTGGCGGTGGCTGTCGTCGACGTCGACGCGGACGGCGTCGGGGGCGTCGACCAGGGCCTTCACGAGGTGCTCGAGGACGGCCACCGCGGTGGGCGCGACCTCGTCGGACTCGGTGGTGTCGGTGTCGGCGTCGGTCACGATGCGGTGCCGGCCTCGGCCGGCGCGGCGTCGTCGGCGGCCGGGGGCGGCGTGCCGTCCTTGAACCAGGCCCACGCGCCCGAGATCTTCAGCAGCTTCTCGACGGTCTCGGTGGGCTGGGCGCCGTTCTTCAGCCACTTCAGGGCCTTCTCGTTGTCGATCTTGATGAGCGACGGATCCTGGCGCGGCTCGTAGGTGCCGACGATCTCGATGAAGCGCCCGTCGCGGGGCGAGCGCGCGTCGGCGGCCACCACCCGGTAGGTCGGCTGCTTCTTCTTGCCCATCCGCATGAGGCGGAGCTTGACGGCCACGTGTCCTTCTTCCTGTGTTCGAGACGTGCTGAGTGCGAGCGTGCGGCGATCTTCCGGCGGGCGGGGCCCGGCGGAGCGACCCGACAGTGTGGGCCGGCGGGACCGGTCAGTTCAACTTGGGGCCCCGACCGGGGAGCTGGAGGTCGCCCAGGGCCGACAGCCCGAGCGGGTCGTCGGGGTCGAAGCGGGGCTGGGCCGGACCCTTCGGGGTGACCCGCCCGCCACCGCGGCCCTTCTTGCCCTTCTTGCCCTTCTTGCCCTTCTTCGAGGCACCGACGCCCATGCGCTTCATGAGCGACGACACCTCCTTGAACTGCTTGATGAGCTGGGCGACCTGGGCCGACGAGGTGCCCGAGCCGTCGGCGATGCGCTGGCGGCGCGACCCGTCGATGAGGTCGGGGGTGGCGCGCTCGGCCGGGGTCATCGAGCGGATGATGGCCTCGACCCGGGCGATCTCGCGATCGTCGATCTCGGTGTCGCGGACCTCCTTCGGGAGGCCCGGCAGCATGCCCATGAGGTTGGTGAGCGGGCCCATCTTCTTGAGCTGCTGCATCTGCTCGAGGAAGTCCTCGAGGGTGAACTGACCCTCGAGCAGGCGGGCGGCGGCGGCCTCGGCCTCGTCGGCCTCGTAGGCCTCCTCGGCCTTCTCGATGAGGCTGAGCATGTCGCCCATGCCGAGGATGCGCCCGGCGAGGCGATCGGGGTGGAACTGCTCGAAGTCGGCGATCTTCTCACCGGTGGAGGCGAAGGCGATGGGCCGACCCACGACCTCCTTCACCGACAGGGCGGCGCCACCGCGGGCGTCGCCGTCGAGCTTGGTGAGGATCACGCCGTCGAGCTCGAGGGTGGCGTGGAAGGCCTCGGCGACCGACACGGCGTCCTGGCCGGTCATGGCGTCGACCACGAGGAAGGTGTAGTGCGGCTCGACGGCGTCGGAGATCTGGCGCACCTGGGCCATCATCTCGGTGTCGATGGCGAGGCGACCGGCCGTGTCGACGATGACGACGTCGCGCCCGAGCCGGCGGGCCTCGGCCAGCCCGGCGGCCGCGACGGCCACCGGGTCGGACGGCTCGGAGAACACCGGGACGTCGATCTGCGCGCCGAGGGTGCGCAGCTGCTCGACCGCCGCGGGACGCTGGAGGTCGGCGCCGACGAGCAGCGGGTTGCGCCCCTGCTTCTTGACCCACTGGGCGAGCTTGGCGGTGTTGGTGGTCTTGCCCGAGCCCTGCAGGCCGGCCATCAAGATGACGGTGGGCGGCTTGGGGGCGAAGGTGATCGCCATGGTGTCGCCGCCGAGGGTGGCGATGAGCTCCTCGTGGACGATCTTGATGATCTGCTGGGCCGGCGTGAGGCTCTGGCTCAGCTCCTCGCCCACGGTGCGCTCGCGGATGCGCCGCACCAGGCCGCGCGCCACCGAGACGTTGACGTCGGCCTCGAGCAGCGCCACCCGGATCTCGCGCAGGACCTCGTCGACCTCGGCCTCGCCGAGGCGGCCGCGGCTGCGCAGCCGCGTGAAGATGACGTCGAAGCGATCGGAGAGGGACTCGAACATGCGGTCTCCGATGCTACCGGACCGCTCCCCCGGTGCCGCCCGCGCCCGGACGGCACGGGTCAGGCGGTGGGCCCGGCGAGGACGAGCCGGTTGTCGACCGCCATCACACCGGCGACGCCGGAGACGGTGACCTCGAGGTCGGTGCGGGCCTCGGGGTGGGCGGCCTCGCCCGTGAGGCTCACGACGCCCGCGTGGACGTCGACGGTGGGTTCGGCGAGGTGCCAGGTGCGCGGCGAGCCACGGAGCGCGGCGCGCACCCGGGCGGCGAGCTCGTCGTCGGAGACGGGGCCGTCGCCGCCGGAGGGGGCGACGAGCGAGGTGGCCTCGCGCCTCAAGCGCCGCCCGGTGGGCGTGCCGAGGAACCACCCGAGCGCGACACCCACCGCGAACGCCACGATGCTCGACCGGGTGGCGGCCCGCCCCACGCCGGCCACGGTGCGGGCCGACCCGACCGTGGATGCCGCCGCGAACCGCGCCGATCCTCCGACGGCCCGCGCCGACGTGCGCGCGCTCAGCCCCACCAGTCGGGCCGAGAGCCGGGTGGTGGCGGCCACCACCACGGCCGCGACCCGCACCGGCCAGAGCGCGAGGCGGGCCAGGCCGCCGACGAGCCCGGCGACCAGCCGGGCGACGCCGAGCAGCACAGCTGCGACGGCAGCGACGACGCTGGCCACGAGCCACGCGGCGAGGCGGGCGGGTGCGGTGATGATCGAACCGAGGGTGCTCACGAGTCCTCCCGTTGGCTGCTCCCCCATCGCTACCACCCCGGCAGGGGGATCACACGGGGCCCGAGCAGGTCGCCGCCGCGGCGACGCCGATCAGCCGCCCGGCTCGAAGAGGGCGTCGACGAAGTCGTCGGGGTCGAACTCGACGAGGTCGTCGGCGGTCTCGCCCAGGCCGACCAGCTTCACCGGGAGCCCGAGCTGGGACTGGATGGCCAGCACGATGCCGCCCTTGGCCGACCCGTCGAGCTTGGTGAGCACCACCCCGGTGACCTGGGTGGCCTGGGTGAACTGGGCGGCCTGGGTGAGCCCGTTCTGGCCGGTGGTGGCGTCGAGCACGAGCAGCACCTCGGTGACGTGGCCGGGCTCGCGGCCGGCCACCCGACGGACCTTCGCCAGCTCCTCCATGAGGTTCGTCTTGGTGTGCAGGCGACCGGCGGTGTCGGCGAGCACGAGGTCGTGGCCCTGGGCGGCCGCGCGCTGGATGCCGTCGAAGATGACCGAGCTCGGGTCGCCACCCTCGCTGCCCCGCACGAAGTCGGCGCCCGTGCGCTCGGCCCACATGGCGAGCTGCTCGGCGGCCGCGGCCCGGAACGTGTCGCCCGCGGCCAGCAGGACCCGGCGGCCGTCGGTGATCTCCCGGCGGGCGACCTTCCCGATGGTGGTGGTCTTGCCCACCCCGTTGACACCGACGAAGAGCCAGACCGAGGGGCCGTCGCCCCCGACGTGGAGGGCGAGGTCGTCGGGCTCGGTGCGGAGGCGGGCCTTGAGGTCGTCCTTCAGGGCCTCGACGAGGCCGTCGCCGTCGGAGATCCCCTCGTCCTCCACCCGCGCCCGGAGCCCGTCGAGCACCTCGGTGGTGAGCTCCATGCCGACATCGGCGCTGAGGAGCGCGTCCTCGAGGTCCATCCAGGTGTCCTCGTCGATCTTCGCCTTGCCGCGGGCTCCGCCGAC
>DATHSN010000284.1:0-3415 GCA_035464115.1 Acidimicrobiales bacterium
GTTCGCGCTGGCCGAGGCCGCCGACCTGCTGGCCGAGCGCGACGGCCTGCCCGGCCGCTACGGCGCGGGCGACGAGGTCGACGCGCTGGCCGAGCAGATCGTGGCCCGCACCGCCGAGCTGGTGGCCGCCCGACCGCTGCCGCACTGCCCCGGCACCGGCGACCGGGCGCTGCTGCACGCCCAGGCCGGCATCGACCTCGACGTCGGCGCCACCGCCGGGGCCCGCATCCCCATCGGCACCGAACCCCCGCTCTACGACCACATCGCCACCGTGGCGCCGATGCACCGCTACTTCCCGTCGGGGGTGAGCGACATCCTGCAGTTCGACGACACCGCCCGGCGCAACCCCGCGGCCATCGTCGACGTGATCCGTGGTGCCTTCACGGCGGGGATGCGCGAGTTCACCTTCAACCTCGAGGGCAACGGCTTCGTGCGCGTCACCGGCTACCTGGTGCGGGCGTCCGACCTCGCCGCCATCGACGACGGCGTGCGCCACCTCTCCACCCACCTCGGCGCCGGGTCGGTCGCCGGTGTCCACTGCGACCAGCGAGCTACCAAGAGGATCGAGAGCCATGAGCGGAACCCTGGGCCTCGTCGCTGACCTGCTCCCGTCGTCGTGGGTCGACGGTCCGGGGAACCGCTTCGTCGTGTTCCTCCAGGGCTGCGACTTCGACTGCGTCGCGTGCCACAACCCCCAGACCATCAACCCCTGCACGTCGTGCGGCGACTGCCTCGCCGGTTGCTCGAGCGGCGCGCTGTCGCTCGTCGACGGGGCCATGCGCTGGGAGGCCGCCACCTGCACGGGTGGCGACGCGTGCATCGCCGCGTGCAGCTTCGACAGCTCCCCCAAGGCCCGCTGGCTGTCGGTCGACGACGTCGTCGAGCACATCCGCCGCGCCGCCCCCTTCATCTCGGGCGTCACCGTGTCGGGGGGTGAGGCCACCCAGCAGCCCCGCTTCGTCGCCGAGCTGTTCGGCGCGTTGGCCGCCCACCCGCAGCTCGGCCATCTCTCCCGCCTCGTCGACACCAACGGCGGGGCGCCGCTCGACGTGTGGGACCGGCTGGCGCCGGTCACCCACGGCTTCCTCGTCGACCTCAAGGCCTTCGACCCCGAGGTCCACGAGCGCCTCACCGGCCGGCCGCTGGCGCCCGTGCTCGGCTCGCTCCGCCACCTCGCCGGGCTCGGGTTGCTCCGCGAGGTGCGGATGCTGCTGGTCGACGGGGTCAACGACGACCCCGCCACCGTCGGCGACGCCGCCTCGTGGCTGGCCGCCGTCGCCCCCGACACCCGGGTGCAGCTCACGTCGTTCCGGTGCCACGGTGTGCGCCCGACGACGATGACGCTCGGCGCGCCGCGCTCGGAGCGCATGCAGCTGCTCGCCCAGGTGGTCGAGGCCGCCGGGCTCCCCCGCCCCGTCGTGGTCTAGCGCGGGGCCCGAACGCAGCCGCCGCCCGACGGCGCCGCTCAGTCCTCGGCGAACTCGCGGTAGGCGCTCAGGGCCATCGGGCCGTAGGTCGTCGCCGGACCACCGCTCATGAGCAGCGCGACCGAGATCGCCTCGACCACCTCGGCCTCGGTGGCGCCGGCCGCCGCCGCACCCTTGGCGTGGTAGGCGATGCAACCCTCGCAGTGCGTGGTGATGCTGATCGACAGCGCCATCAGCTCCTTGACCTTGGTCGAGAGCGCGCCGTCGGCCATGGCCGCGGCGTGGAGCTGCCCGAAGCCGCCCATCGCCTCGGGGGCGAGACCCCGCAGGTCGCGGGTGGGCTGGCGGAGCTCGGCGATGACGTCGTGGAAGTGACCCATGGGTCCACCGTGGCAGTCGCCCGGCGAGCCGGCCAGGGCCCAAGGTCGCTGTTCGGCCCGGGTCAGGTCCGGGTCAGCCGGCGGGCGCGATCGGCCACGTGCGCCTGCGCCGCACCGACGTCGACGGTGGTGCACCGCCCGTCGGCCACCACCTGCCGGCCCTCGACCCACACCTGGCGCACCGCACCGCCGTCGATGGCGCCGACGAGGTGGGCGACGACGTCGTCGTCGTCGACGATCGGGCCCACACCGGGCCCGGCGAGATCCACGTGGACGAGATCGGCCCGGGCCCCAGGGGTCAGCCGGCCCAGGTCGCCCCGCCCGAGCGCGTCGGCCCCGGCCGCGGTGGCGAGGCGCAGCGCCGTCGCCGCCGGCAGCCGGGCCGCGTCGAGGTCGACGAGCCGGGCCTGACGTTGGGCCTCGCGCATCTCGGCGAACAGGTCGAGGCGCGGGTGCGACACCGGCCCGTCGGTGCCGAGCCCCACACGGACCCCGGCGCCGAGCAGGCGGGCGACGGGCGCCGTCCCCGACGCGTGGCGGGCGTTGGAGATCGGGCAGTGCGCCACCGCGGCGCCGCGCTCGGCCAGCAGCTCGATGTCGGCGTCGGTGAGCCACACGGCATGGGCGGCGAGGGTCCGGGGGCCGAGCAGCCCGAGGTGGTCGAGGTGCGCGGCCATGGTTCGCCCGGTGCGGGCCGCCACGGCGTCGCCCTCGTCGCGCTGCTCGGCCAGGTGGACGTGGACCAGCGCGTCGTGGGCGGCTGCCATCTCCGCCACCCGCCGCAGCGACGCATCGCCGAGCGTGTAGCCCGAGTGCGGGCCGAGCCCGACCGTGACCAACGGGTGGCCCGACCACCGCTCGATCGACGCCTCGGCCGACGCCAGCTGAGCATCGATCGAGCCGAGCAGCCCGATGTCGCCGCCGTCGAGCAGCGGGGCGGTGACGACGCAGCGCAGCCCGGCCTCGGCGGCCACCTCGGCGAGGGTGTCGCCGGCGAAGTACATCTCCACGCTGGTGGTCACGCCGTTGGCGAGCAGCTCGGCCGCGCCGAGGGTCATCCCCCACCGCACGTCGTCGAGGGTGAGCCGCGCCTCCCGGGGCCAGATCACGGTGCGCAGCCACTCCCCCGTCGCCAACCCGTCGCCGGCGCCCCGCATCAGGACCATCGGGCTGTGGGCGTGGACGTTGACCAGCCCCGGCATCAGCATCCCGTCGATCTGCTCGATGACGGCGCCCACGGGCGGCGGCGGCGCGGCGGCGCTCGGACCGGACCAGATGACGACCCCCGCGTCCACGTCGACCACACCGGGCGAGTGTCGCCCGACCCCGGCGGGGTCGTCGTCGGCGAGGGTCACCAGGTGGTCGGCGACGAAGCGGATGGCGCTCACGGTTCTCCCATCGGTGGCGGGCGGGGGTCCGCCATCGCGACGATGATGGCCGACCGATGAGCGACCCGACCGCCCCCACCGTGCTGCCCCTCCTCGCCGTCCGCGTCGGCGACGTGCCCGAGCGGGCCGTGGTCGTCGGCGATCCGGCCCGCGCTGCGGCCATCGCCGCCCGGATCGACGGGGCCCGCGAGATCGGCCGCAACCGTGAGTACGTCACGTT
>DATHSN010000285.1:0-9880 GCA_035464115.1 Acidimicrobiales bacterium
ACAGGATCGGCCACCACGGTGCCGAGCGGGGTCAGCGGGCCGACCCGCGCTCCCCCGCGGCACGCCGGTCGGCGACCGCCTCGGCGAGCACCAGGTCGTGGAGGACCCACCGGCCGGCACCGTTCCCTGATCGGGTGACGGATCCACGCCGCCAGCCCGACGACGGTGTCGATCAGCCAGGCGGGGGATCCCCTTCCGGGCGCTCTCACGTTGCGATCCTCCGCCACGATCCCAGGGCCTCCGGCGGTTCTTCCGGCGGAAGTGGTCGCTGAGCGACCACTTCTGCCGGAAGAACGCATCAGATGTCGTAGTAGAGGGCGAACTCGTAGGGGTGGGGCCGCAGGCGCATGGCGTCGACCTCGTGGGTCCGCTTGTAGCGCACCCAGGTGTCGATGAGGTCGGGGGTGAACACGTCGCCCGCGAGCAGGAAGTCGTGGTCGGCCTCGAGCGCGTCGAGCACCGCCTCGAGCGAGCCCGGCACCTGCGGCACGTCGGCGAGCTCCTCGGGCGGGAGGTCGTAGAGGTCCTTGTCGACCGGATCCGGCGGCTCGATGCGCCGGGCGATGCCGTCGAGACCCGCCATCAGCATGGCGCTGAAGGCGAGGTAGGGGTTCGACGTGGAGTCGGGGCAGCGGAACTCCACCCGCTTGGCCCGCGGGCTCTTCTGGGCGAGCGGGATGCGACACGCCGCCGACCGGTTGCGCTGCGAGTAGACCAAGTTGACCGGTGCCTCGTAGCCCGGCACCAGCCGCTTGTAGGAGTTGGTGGTGGGGTTGGTGAACGCCAGCACCGACGGGGCGTGGGCGAGCAGTCCGCCGATGTACCACCGTGCGATGTCGGACAGCCCGGCGTAGCCGGTCTCGTCGAAGAACAGCGGCTCGCCGCCCCGCCACAGCGACTGGTGCACGTGCATGCCCGAGCCGTTGTCGCCGAAGATCGGCTTGGGCATGAACGTGAGGCTCTTGCCGGCGCGCCAGGCCACGTTCTTCAGCACGTACTTGAAGGTCATGAGCGAGTCGCCCATGGCGAGCAGCGTGTCGAAGCGGATGCCGATCTCGCCCTGACCCCCGGAGGCCACCTCGTGGTGGTGCAGCTCGACGGGGATGCCCACCGCTTCGAGCGTGGCCGACATCTCCGAGCGCAGGTCCTGGTAGTGGTCCATCGGCGGGGCCGGGAAGTAGCCCTGCTTCGTCCGCGGCTTGAACCCCAGGTTGGGGCCCTCGTCGCGCCCGGTGTTCCAAGCCCCCTCCACCGAGTCGACCGCGTAGAACGACGAGTTCCCGGTGGTGGCGAACCGCACGTCGTCGAAGATGAAGAACTCCGGCTCCGGGCCGAAGTAGGCGGCGTCGGCGACCCCCGTCGCGAACAGGTGGGCCTCGGCCTTCTGGGCCACGAACCGCGGGTCGCGGGTGTAGCTCTCGCCGGTGACGGGATCGGCGACGAAGCAGTGCAGCACCGCGGTGCGCCGCTCGCGGAACGGGTCGAGGTAGCAGGTGGCCGGGTCGGCCACGAGCACCATGTCGGACTCCTGGATCTGCTGGAACCCCCGCACCGACGACCCGTCGAAGCCGTGACCGTCGTCGAAGTGGCTCTCGTCGAGCAGCGCGGCCGGGATCGAGACGTGCTGCATCACCCCCGGCAGGTCCGAGAAGCGCAGGTCGACGAACTCGCAGCCCTCCCGCTCGACCAGCTCGAGGACCTCACCCGGCGTCCGCTCCTCCACCCCTGCCCCCCTCGTCGATCAGCTGGCGCGCAGCCTACGGTCGCCAGTGCGTCGACGCGTCGAGGGGGACCGCCGCAGCGGTCCCCCTCCGGACACGATGACGACCTGGGTCAGCTCTCGAGAGCCGAGCAGCAGGTGTCGGTGATCAGCCGCGTGACCACGTAGGGGTCCATGTTGGCGTTGGGGCGGCGATCCTCGAGGTAGCCCTTGCCGTCCTTCTCGACCTGCCACGGGATGCGGACCGAGGCGCCCCGGTTCGACACGCCGTAGCTGTACTCGGTCCACGGCGCGGTCTCGTGCAGGCCGGTGAGGCGCCGCTCGATGCCGCCGCCGTAGTTGGTGATGTGCAGGTCGGCCTTGGCACCGAGCGCCTCGGCGGCCTTGATGATCGGCTCGTAGCTCTCCCGCATCTCCTTGGTGGAGAAGTTGGTGTGGGCGCCGGCACCGTTCCAGTCGCCCGCGACCGGCTTGGGGTCGAGGGTGGCGGTGACGTCGAACTCCTCACCGCAGCGGTAGAGCAGCCAGCGGGCCACCCAGATCTGGTCGGCGGCCTCGAGCGGGCCGGCCGGGCCGATCTGGAACTCCCACTGACCCATCATCACCTCGGCGTTGGTGCCCGAGATGGCGAGGCCGGCGTCCATGCACGCCTTGGTGTGCATCTCGACGATGTCGCGGCCCCAGATCTCGTCGGCGCCGACACCGCAGTAGTACGGGCCCTGGGGACCGGGGAACCCACCCTGGGGCCAGCCGAGGGGGCGGCCGTCCTGCAGGAACGTGTACTCCTGCTCGATGCCGAACCACGACTCGTGGTGGGCGTACTTCTCGGCGACCTCGGCGCACGCGGCCCGGGTGTTCGTGGGGTGCGGGGTCATGTCGGTGAGCAGCACCTCGCACATGACCAGCTTGTCGTCGCCACCGCGGATGGGGTCGGGGCAGATGAAGACCGGCCGCAGCACGCAGTCCGAGGCCTCGCCCGGCGCCTGGTTGGTGCTGGAGCCGTCGAAGCCCCAGATGCCGGGCTCGTCGCCGTCGGCGAGGATCTTGGTCTTGGAACGCAGCTTGGCCGTCGGCTCGGTGCCGTCGATCCAGATGTACTCAGCCCTGTAGCTCACGAGTCGTCCTTCGGTCGGGTCGGGTGCACGCCGGACACCGGCGCACGGGGGATGGCGGCCCGTCGGGCCCTCGGCGCCGAAGGTAGGCCGGCAGCCGTTTCCCACCCGTTGCCCACGTATGAACGCTATGTGAACCGGACCGCCGCCGGCCGACGACACCAACGGCCGATGGCAGGATGGCGCCCATGGAACGCCAGCAGGACTACGTGTTGCGCACCGTCGAGGAGCGCGGCGTCCGCCTCGTCCGCCTGTGGTTCACCGACGTGCTCGGCCAGCTCAAGTCGTTCGCCATCTCCCCGGCCGAGCTCGAGACCGCCTTCACCGAGGGCATGCACTTCGACGGCTCGGCCATCGACGGGTTCTCGCGGGTCCAGGAGAGCGACGTGCTCGCCCGTCCCGACCCGAACAGCTTCGAGATCCTGCCGTGGAACACCGCCGACGGCACCACCGGTCGGATGTTCTGCGACATCGAGAACCTCGACGGCACCCCGTTCGAGGGCGACCCCCGCCAGGTGCTGCGCCGCAGCCTCGACCAGGCCCGCAGCCGCGGCTTCTCCTTCTACACCGCGCCCGAGATGGAGTTCTTCTACTTCGCCGACGGCTCGCCCCACGTGCCGCCCACCCCGCTCGACACGGGCTCGTACTTCGACCTCACCACCAGCGACGTCAACGGCGACACCCGCCAGCGCACCATCCACGTGCTCGAGGCGATGGGCATCCCGGTGGAGTACTCGTTCCACGAGGACAGCCCCTCCCAGCACGAGATCGACCTGCGCTACACCGACGCCCTCTCGATGGCCGACAACGTGATGACCTTCCGCCTGGTCGTGCGCGAGATCGCCATGGAGCGCGGCATGTACGCCACGTTCATGCCCAAGCCGCTCGCCGGCATGCAGGGGTCGGGCATGCACACCCACATGAGCCTGTTCGAGGGCGACACCAACGCCTTCTACGACGCCGACGACCCGTACCGGCTCTCGACCGTCGGGCGCTCGTTCATCGCCGGGCTGTTGCACCACGCGCCCGAGATCACGGCCATCACCAACCAGCTGGTCAACTCCTACAAGCGGCTCATCGTCGGCTACGAGGCCCCGGTCTACGTGTCGTGGGCCCGCAACAACCGCTCGGCGCTGATCCGGGTGCCGATCACCAAGGAGGGCAAGGCCTCCTCCACCCGCATCGAGTACCGGTCGCCCGACCCGGCGTGCAACCCCTACCTGGCCTACTCGGTGATCCTCGCCGCCGGTCTCGCCGGCATCGAGGGCGGCTACGAGCTGCCGCCCGAGGCGGCCGCCAACCTCTACGAGCTCACCAACGAGGAGCGCCTGGCCAGCGGCATCCGCCCGCTGCCCCAGTCGCTCGCCGAGGCCCTCGACGAGATGGAGCGCTCCGAGCTGGTCGCCGAAGCCCTCGGGGAGCACATCTTCGAGTGGTTCCTGCGCAACAAGCGCTCGGAGTGGGCCGACTACAAGGCGCACGTGTCCGCGTTCGAGCTGGCCCGCTACCTCCCGACCTGGTAGCCACCTGCCGACGTGGAACCGCTGCTGCTCTACCCCGACCCGCCACCACCGGAGCTGGCCCAGGCCCTCGACCTGGCCGGCTACCCGTGGCGCGCCGTGGGCGACGAGGCCTCGATCGACCGCCTCGAGCCGGCCGACGGGTGGGCCGGGGCCATCGTGGTCGCCGACACCACGCCGGAGACCGCGTTCGCCGTGTGTCGAGCGGTGCGCAAGCGCGACCTGCCCCTCGAGCCGCTGCTGTTGCTGATCAGCGGCGCCCAGCTCAACGAGCTCGAGCTGCGCGACGACCTGTTCGACGACTTCCAGCTCACGCCGTTCCACCCCCGCGAGCTCGAGGCTCGGCTCAAGCACCTGTTCTGGCGCACCGGGCGCGGCACCCGCCCCGAGCTCATCGAGTACGGCGACCTGGTGCTCAACCTCGAGACCTACCAGGCGTCGATCTCGGGGCGACCGCTCGACCTCACCTACATGGAGTACGAGCTGCTCAAGTTCCTCGCCTCGCACCCCGGCAAGGTGTTCACCCGCGAGACCCTGCTCAGCCGGGTGTGGGGCTACGAGTACTACGGCGGCGCCCGCACCGTCGACGTCCACGTGCGGCGCCTGCGGGCCAAGCTCGGCGAGGAGCAGGCCAGCCTCATCCAGACGGTGCGGTCGGTGGGCTACAGCTTCGGCCAGTCGCGCTGGAGCGCCTGAGCCCGGACGCGGCGAGGGCCGCCCCCGAAGGGACGGCCCTCGTCACATCTCGACGACGTCAGATCATCTTGACGTCTTGGGCCTGGTCGCCCTTGGGGCCCGAGGTGACCTCGAACTCCACGGCCTGGCCCTCTTCGAGCGAGCGATAGCCCGCTCCCTGAATGGCTGAGAAGTGAACGAACACATCAGGCCCACCTTCGCGGGAGATGAATCCGTAGCCCTTCTCTGCGTTGAACCACTTGACGGTACCGGTCGCCATGACCGAACCCCCTTCATTGCTCTGGGGTCGGCCTACGCCGGTGTCCCACTGATTGAAGCCCTCACAGCGTAGCCGGGACGGGCCCGCGACGGAAGCGGCCGTGCGCGTGCACCCGGCCGGCGGCGCCGGTCAGACGTTCAGATCGACGAGCTCGCTGCCCTCGTGGGTGGCCTCGGCGTGGTCGCGCAGGGACCAGCCGAGGATGGCCGAGGCGACGGCGCCGCTCACCAGCACGCCCACCGGGATGCCGACGACGACGATGAGACCGACGATGATCGCTCCGAGCACGGCGCCAGCCTAGATGAGCGCGAGCCGATCAGCCCACGTGGGCCCACGCCTCGACCTCGATGAGCGCGCCGAGGGGCAGATCGGCGACGCCGATGGCCGAGCGCGCCGGGCGGTGGTCGCCGAAGAAGGCGGTGTAGGTCTCGTTCATGAGCGCGTAGTCGCTCATGTGGCGCAGGAACACGGTGGTCTTGACCACCTGGTCGATGGTGGCGCCCTCGGACTCGAGCAGCCCCGCGAGGTTGGCCAGCGCCTGCTCGAGCTGGCCCACCAGGCCGCCGTCGGCGAGCTGGCCGTCGCGGATGCCGACCTGGCCCGAGACGACCAGCCACTCGCCGGCCCGGACGATCGGCGTGTAGGGACCCACTGGTCGGCTCATGTCGTCTCCTCGTCCCGCGCGCGGGGTGGTCGGGGCGCCGCTGCGGCGCTCGGTCAGCGCCCGCCAGTCTGCCCGGTGGGCCACTCGGGCGCGAGCCCACCCGCCACCCACGTGGCCGCGGCGACGGCGGCGAACACCGCGTCGGATCCGTTCACCGCCGCGCCGTCGTCGGGTTCGATGTCGACGTGGATCGGCGGGGTGTCGGCGGCGCGCAGCACGCCGAACGAGCGCACGGTGAGGTCGAGCGGCTCGCCGTCGGGGCCCACCGCCAGACCCTCGGCGCGGACCCAGCCGAGGGCCTGGTGGGCCGCGCCGATGCAGTAGGAGCGCAGCACCACCTCGTCGAGGGGTGCGCCGCACCGGACGGCGACGTGGACCGCGCCGTCGATCACCGACGCCACGGCGCGGCCGCCGGCGGGCGAGACCACCATCGCGGTGGCGCCGCCGGCCTCCGGGGCCGCCCACCCGAGGGGGGCCGGCCCGACGGGGGGCTCGGGCGCGGCGGTGGCCGCGGCGAGACCGGCCTGCAGCACGAGCGCCTCGACCCAGCCGGCGCCGCGCAGCGCCACCGACGTCGGTGGTCCCTCGACGTCGACCTCCTCGACCGCCAGCGCAGGCGCGACCGTCGCGATCCGCTCGGCGACGCCCGGCGTGCGGACCACCCGGACCACGCCGCTTCCGTCGGCCCGGAGACCCGCGGCGACCGGCGGGCGCTTGGGGCCGAGCCGTACCGTGTCCTCGCGCGACACCAGCACCCGCACGGCGCGCCCGTGCTCGTCGGCCAGGCGGCGGGCCACGGCCCCGACGTCGCTGTCGGCCTTGCCACCGAACGCCCCGCCGTTGGCGAGCGGTGAGGTCGGCGTGCCGCCCGGCGCGCACCACGCGGCGTCGGTCTCGAGGTAGGCCGGCTCGACCCACGACGTCCGCAGGGTGACGGCCCAGTCGCCATCGGGCAGCTCGAGCGGCGGGGCCGGATCGACGGTGGTGCGTCGGCCCTGGACCTTGCCGGCCCGCTGGCGCGCCTCGACCAGGGTGACGCCGACCGCCCACCCGCCGGCGCCGTCGGGCACCGCGACCAGCGCGTCGGGTGGGGCGGTGTCGTCGGCGAAACCGGCCGCGCCGAGCGCCACGTGCGGGCCCACTTGCTGGGCCACCCCGCCCTCGAGGGCCGCCCGGCGGGCCGCCGCCTCGGGGTCGCGCCCGCCGAGGCCGTCGGGGCCGCCGCCGGCCGGCACGCCGGGGATCGCGGCGGTCGACCCGGGGCCACCGGCGCGGGCCAAGCGGTCGGCCTCGACGATGGTGCGCCATCCCGTGCAGCGGCACAGGTGGGCGGCCAGGGCCCGCTCGACCTCGGCCTCGGTCGGCTGATCGGCCCCCGACCGGGCCGGTGTGGCGACCAGGCGCACCACGATGCCGGGGGTGCAGAACCCGCACTGGCTCGCCCCGGTGGCGCAGAACGAGGCCGCCCAGCGGTCGCGCACCTCGGCGTCGAGCCCGTCGAGGGTGGTGATCGCCCGTCCCGCCACCCGGCGCACCGGGGTGACGCACGCGACCCGCGGCGCGCCGTCGACGAGCACCGTGCAGCAGCCGCACTGACCCTGCGGGCTGCACCCGTCCTTGGGCGAGCGCACCCCGAGGTGGTCGCGCAGGGCGCCGAGGAGCGAGGAGCCGTCGTCGGGCACCGACACCTGCCGGCCGTCGACCTCGAGCTGGATCTCGGGGCGGTCGGCGTCGCTCACGGGGTCGGGGGGTGACGTCGGAAGACCATGTCGGCGAGGTTAGGTTGCGGCCGTGATCCGTCGAACCCGCCTGTCACGCCGTGATCTGTTCCGGGGCACGGGTGCCGTCGTCGTGGCCGGCGGCGCCGGCGCGCTGCTCGCCGCCTGTGGTGGGGGCGGTGGCGACGACGCCACGTCCGCCACCACCACCGTCGGGGCCGGCGACGCCACCCTCAACCTGTTGTCGGCGTTCGACGTCAACGGGGCGGGACTCCGGGTCGGCGCCCCCGCCCGCCTCACCTACACCCTCGCCGACTTCGAGGGCGTGCCCCTGCGGGAGATCCCCGCCGAGGCCACGTTCACCATCGGCGTCGACGACGGCGAGGGCGGCATCCGCCCCATCGGCGAGCCGATCACCGTGCGAGCCCACGCCGAGGGCATCCCCATCCCCTACTACCCGGTGCGGTTCACCCCCGAGACCGAGGGCGTCCACGCCGCCGGGGTCACCATCTCGGGCCAGCCCCTCGCGGCCAGCTTCCTCGTGCCGGCCACCAGCGCCGTCCCCGGCATCGGCGACCCGCTCCCGGCCACGACGACGGCCACCACCGCCGACCCGATGGGCGTCGACCCGGTGTGCACCCGCCCCGAGCCGTGCGGGTTCCACGAGGTCTCCCTCGACGACGCGCTCGGTGCCGCCGGGCCCACCGTGCTGGTGGTGAGCACCCCCGCGTTCTGCCAGACCGGGCTGTGCGGGCCCACCCTCGACCTCCTCGTCGACCTCGATCTCGACCCGGCCCGTGTCGTCCACGTCGAGGTCTACGCCGACGCCACCGAGGTGGGCGTCTTCGACGCCACCAGCGTGCCCGTGATCGGCGAGCTCGGGCTCAGCTACGAGCCCTCGCTGTTCGTGGCCGACGCCGACGGTCGGGTCGTGGAGCGCCTCGACAACCTGTGGGACCGCGCCGAGCTCACCGCGGCGCTGGCCCTCGTCGGTCTGTAGGCCGACCACCGGGCCCCGGACGCGTCACGGCCGGGTCCCGGAGGACCCGGCCGGATCACGATCGCGTGGGGATCAGCTGAAGCTGGAGCCGCACCCGCAGGTGCGCTGGGCGTTGGGGTTGTTGATGGCGAACCCCGCCTCCTGCAGCCCGTCCTTGTAGTCGAGCGTGGCGCCCGACAGCAGCTGGGCGCTCGACGGATCGGTGATGACCCGGACGCCGTCGTAGTCGGCGGTGAGGTCGTCGGAGGCGACGTCGGTGTCGAAGAACATCTCGTAGCTGAAGCCCGAGCAGCCACCGGGACGCACGGCGACCCGGAGCGCGAGCGACGTGTCGCCCTCGGCTTCGATGAGCTGGCGCACCTTGGTTGCTGCGGAATCGGTGAGCGCGATCACGGTGATCCTCCTGCGGTGAGACGTGACGGGGGTCAATGTACCGGCGGGGCCGGCGGAAGGGAACGGGTCAGCCGGGCGCCTCGGCGCCGACCGCGAGCTCGACCCGGCACGGGTCGCGGTCGACGAGCGTGGCGAAGGCGCGGATGGGTCGGCCGCCGATGGCGTCGACGAAGCCCTCGACCATGCCGCGGTGCAGGCCGCACACCAGGCGGGGATCGACGGCGGCGAGGTCGGCGAAGGGGCAGTGGGCGAACGCCACCGTGGCGATGTCGTCGTCGATGGCGACCTCGGGATCGAAGCCCATGGCGTCGAGCTCGGTCATGAGCGCCTCGAGGCAGGGCGAGCCCGGGGGCCAGGCGGCGGCGTCGGCCTCGCCCTGGTCGCGGCCGGCGTCGACCGCGGCGTCGGCGTCGATGCCGGCCGAGCCGGCCAGGCGCAGCAGCATGCGCGCCAGCGCCGGGTACGGCGAGGGCTCGAGGCCGAGCGAGGGGGCGTCGGCGGCGAGCGAGTAGCGGTGCTGGGGCCGGCCGACCCCGCGGGCCTCGCTGCGGACGTCGAGCAGGCCGACCTCGCGCATGCGCTCGAGGTGGGGGCGCACGGTGTTGGCGTGCACCCCGAGCGACCGGGCCACCGCGGATGTGGCGAGCGGGCGGGGCGCCCGGGCGAGCTCGAGGTAGATGGCGTAGCGGGTGTTGTCGCCGAGCGCCTTCAAGACCTCGAGGCGGGGGGTGAGGGGGCGCGCGTCGTCGGCGTCGTCTCCGTCGATGGCCTCGAGGCCCGAGAGATCCTGATCGTCGA
>DATHSN010000286.1:0-9246 GCA_035464115.1 Acidimicrobiales bacterium
AGGTGCCGCGCGCGGTGGTGTTCGTCGACCGCGTCCCGCGGGCTCCCAACGGCAAGGCCGACTACGCCACGGCGCGGTCCCAGCTCGCGCCCTGAGCAGACCTCCTGGAGCCCCGCCACGAGCGCGGGTCGAGCGAGGGGCGCTCGGCGCGCTCAGCCGGCGCGGCGTCCCCAGCGGCGGGCCTTCGGGGGCGGGCAGGTGCCCTTCTCGGCCATGCGCACCAGCACGAAGCCCCGGGCGGTGCCGGCCACCCACACCGCGGTGATCACCACGCCGGCGAGCACGGTGTGCTCGCGGATCGCCGCGCCGAACGCCGTGCCACCGAGCATCGCCCCGAGGATCGCCAGCGTCCACGGGAGGTGGCACGGGCAGAAGACGAACGAGCCGAGCAACCAGCGTCGGCCCCGACGCTCGACCTCGGCCGGCGGCACCGTGAGCAGGGGCAGCTCGTCGACGACCAGCACGTCGCGCGCCGGCGCGTCGTGCTCCGATGTCGTCTCACGATCGGTGGTCGGCATACCCCTGAGGGTACTACGGACGGGATCGAGGGGCAAGGGCGGCCGCGGCGTAGGCAGCCTCGACGATCGCGAGCGCGGTCAGCCCCACCTCGGCCGAGCCCACCGGCGTGCGACCGGTGGCGCAGGCGTCGGCGAAGTCGGCCATCTGGGCGGCGTACATCGGCACCGAGCAGTGCACGTAGTCGTCGGGCGGGGCGACGGTGTCCCAGATGCGGGCGTGGCCGGCGGTGCCGAGCACTTCGGTGTCGGCCTCGAGACCACCCAGCCGGGGCTGCCACCAACCGAACTCCACGAGCGAGCGGGTCCCGTCGTCCCAGTCGACGAGGACCAGGCCGTCGTCGTCGAGGCCGTGGTCGGCGAACTCGCCGTGGCCGATGCTGGCCTGGACCCGCACCGGCCGGGGATCGCCGAGGAGGAACCGGGCGGTGTCGAGGGCGTGGATGCCCATGTCGATGAGCGCGCCGCCGCCCGCCAGCTCGGGATCGGTGAACCAGCCCGACGGGCCCCAGCCGGCGTGGACGCCCCAGCCGTGGGTGCGCACCACCCGACCCAGCCCGCCGGCGGCGATGCGGTCGCGCAGCGCCACCACCTCGGACCGGTGCCGCCACATGTGGCCCACCGCGAGGACCCGACCGGCGGCGTCGGCCGCGGCGGCCATCTCGCGACCCTCGGCGACCGTGAGCGCCATGGGCTTGTCGACGAGCACGTGCTTGCCCTGGGCCAGGGCCCACATCGCCTGGGGGTGGTGCAGCGAGTTGGGCGTGCCGATCACGACCGCGTCGACGTCGGGGCGCGCCACCAGCGCCTGCCAGTCGTCACCCGCCCAGCCGATGCCGTGGCGGGCGGCGAACTCCTCGGCGCGCCCGGCGCGGTGGCCGGCCACCCCCACCACCTCGACCCCGGCCGCCCGGGCCGCCTCGGTGTGGAGCCCGGCGATGAACCCGTAGCCCAGCATCGCCACCCGCAACGTCATCGGACCGACCGCAGCTCGTCGACGTGACGGTGGATCTTGTCGAGCGCGGTGAGCACGTCGGCGGTGTCGTCGCTCGACCCCATGAGCGCCGAGGTGGTGAGCCACAGGGTCTCGTCGGCCAGGCGCTCGGCGACGGGGAGCGACAGGGCCGTGAAGTCCTGCATCCCGTCACGCGAGCGGAACCGCGGCACGAAGCCCTCGGGGTCGACGAAGGCGTCGAGACGGTGGATGGGCGGGTACGCCATCGTCAGCGGGATGCCCTCGGCCAGCAGCGCCAGGCGCACCGCCTCGCGGTCGGCCCCGAACTCGGCGGCGTCGATGCGCACGACGTAGCAGTAGTTGCCCTGGGAGGTGCACCGCGGGTCACGGGCCTGGGGGTGCACGCCCGGGATGGATCGCAGGTGCTCGTTGAGCCAGTCGGCGTTGGCGGCCCGTCGGCGCTGCTGCTCGGGGAACCGCTCGAGCTGGGCGAGCAGGACCGCGCCCTGCCACTCGGTCATCCGGTAGTTCCCGCCCAGGACGTAGTGGCTGTAGTACCACTCGCCGGGTCGGCGGCCGCAGTCGCTGAACGACCGGGCCCGGGCGAGCACGTCGGCGTCGCGGGCCACGATGGCGCCGCCCTCGCCGCCGGTCATCAGCTTCGAGGACTGGAACGAGTACGTGCCGGCGTCGCCGAGGGTGCCCACCGGGCGCCCCGACCAGGTCGAGCCGTGGCTGTGGGCGCAATCCTCCACCAGCGCCAGGCCCCGGGCCGCGCACAGCTCGGTCAGGCGGTCCATGTCGGCGGGGTGGCCGGCGATGTGCACCGCGATGACCGCGGCGGTGCGCTCGGTGATCGCGGCCTCGACCGCGTCCGGGTCGACGCACCCGGTGTCGGGGTCGACGTCGACCAGCACCGGGACGGCGTTCACCATGAGCACCGCGGCGGCCGTGGCGAGGAACGTCCACCCCGGCACGATCACCTCGTCGCCCGCACCGACCCCGAGGGCGAGCAGGGCCACGTCGATGGCGTGCGAGCCGTTGGTCACGGCGACCGCCGGCTCGGTGCCGTGCAGCTCGCCCCACCGGGCCTCGAAGTCGCGCACCTTGGTGCCCTGGGTGGCCCACCACCGTCGGCTGTCGAGGACCTCGAGCAGCAGCTCGCGCTCGCGGTCGTCGAAGTCGGGCCAGGCCGGGTAGTCGGCGGAGCGGACGGGGGGTCCACCGTTGATGGCGAGCTCAGGCACCTGCGGGGCTCCTCGGATCGGCAGCGGTGAGCGATGGCGCGGCGACGAGCCGCTACGTTCCGTCCGTGGCCGACCTCTGCGAGATCGTCGACGGCGGCGCGCGCACCATCTTGGTCGTGGTCGCCCACGCCGACGATCCTGCCCTGTTCATCGGCGGGACGATCGCCCGCTGGGCCGACGCCGGCTGGCGGGTGGTGTGCGTGCGCGCCACCGACGACCGCTGGGACTCGGTGGGCTCCACCGAGCCCGCCACCATCGCCGCCAACCGCGACGAGCTGCGGCGGGCGGCGGCGATCCTCGGCATCGCCGAGGTGATCGACCTGGGCTATCCCACCGACGTGCTGGCCGACGTCAGCGAGGTCGAGCTGCGCGAGCGCATCATCCGGCTGGTGCGGACCCACCGCCCCTACGCCCTGGTCACCTTCGACCCCTACGCCATGTACGGCGAGGACAACCAGGACCACCTGGTGGTGGCCGCCGCCACCGACGAGGCGTTCTGGACCAGCCAGTTCGACCTGCACCACCCCGAGCACCTGGCCGACGGCCTCGAGCCCCACGGGTGCTTCGAGCGCTGGTACTTCGGTCGCCGGGTCGTCGACGTCACCGACGTGGTCGACATCTCGGCGGTCATCGACCGCAAGGTCGACGCCGCGCTCGCCCACCCCACCATGGTGCGCAACTACCTCAACCAGCTGCGCCTGCAGGCCCGCACCGGCGGCTGGGAGATCCCCCCGGTCGACGAGGCGCTGGCGTCGGGCGACCTCCGCCCGGTCATGGAGCCGCTGCTGCGTCGGGGCGCCGAAGCGGTCGGGGCCCGTCACGGCCTGGCGATGGCCGAGGAGCACCGGGTGGTCCGCTTCGGGGGGCTCGGCGCCCTGCTCGACCGCTGGGGGCGACGGCTCCCCTGATGGCGATGCGTGTCGTGGTCACCGACCACGCCGACGAGGCGGATCGGGCCCTCGCCGACGAGCTGGCCGCGGCGCTGGCGTCGGCTCCCGCGCCGGCCATCGGCGTGGCCACCGGAGCGACCCCGCGCGGCGGCTACCGCGAGCTGGTCCGCCGCCACCGCGCGGGCGGGCTCGTGGCCGGCTCGCCATCGCTGTGGCTGGTCGACGAGTACGTCGGGCTGGCACCCGACGATCCCCGCACGTACCGCGCCGAGGTGCACCGCGAGCTCGCCGACCCGCTCGGGATCGCCCGCGTCCACGGTCCTGACGCGTGGGCGACCGACGCCGTCGCGGCGTGCGACCGCTTCGAGGCCGAGGTGGTCGCCGCCGGCGTCGACCTGCAGGTCCTCGGCATCGGGCGCAACGGCCACATCGGGTTCAACGAGCCGGGCACGCGGTTCGACTCCACCACGCGCCGGGTGCGGCTCTCCCCCACCACCCGCGCCGACAACGCACGGCACTTCCAGCGGCCCGACGACGTGCCGCACCTCGGCATCACCCAGGGCATCGGCACCCTGCTGCGGGCCCGCCGCGTCGTCCTCGTCGCCACCGGGACGGCGAAGGCCGACGCGCTCGCCGCCGCCGTCGACGGCCCTGTCAGCGAGCGGTGCCCCGCCTCGGCCCTCCGCCGTCATCCCGACGTCCTCGTCCTGTGCGACCGGGCCGCCGCCGCTCGCCTGTCGCCGCGCTGACCGGCGAACGGATCACCCCGCCCCGTCGACCCGTAGGTGATCGTTGCTCACGACCCGGAGCGGACCGGTTCGTAGCGTGCCGGCCCATGGGACGACGCGCCGACGACCTCTACCAGGGCTTCGTCGAGATGATGAGCCAGATGGTGCCCGCCGGCGAGGAGCTGATCGGCGTCGCGGTCGCCAACGACCAGGGCATCTTCTCCCAGCGGACCTACGTCATCGGGGTCACGAAGGAGCGCCTGGTCTTCCAGCCGATGTCGAACCGCTGGGCACCGTCGGGCGACGCGTTCACCGTGCTCCCCGGCGACCTCGACCAGGTCTCGGGTCAGAGGATGGGCGAGGAGAACCTCGGGTGGGACCTCGGGAGCGTGGCCACCTCGCTCGTGATGAGCTCGGCTGGCGGCACGATCAAGCTCAAGCTCCGCGATGGTCGCAAGATGAAGCTGATGATGATCGGCGGCGATGGCGCGATCGGCTCGGCGCTCGCCACCGACGACCAGCAGACCGGCGTCGTCGCCCTCACCGCCTGGTTGTCGAACCACCGCCCCGGCTGACGGCCCGGCGCTACGGTCGGGGCCGATGGCGCCGGTCGATCCACTGAGGTTCGCGCTCGACACGGCGCCCTACCGCTCGGGAGACCACGCGTGGGTCGACGAGCTCGACCGCCACGTCGTGCACCCCGGCGAGCCCCACCACCGCATGGGCACCCGGGCCATCGACGAGGCGGCCTGGCTGCGCGTCGACGAGCACCGCGCCACCGAGATCGCCCTGCGGCAGCGGCTCGTCGCCGAGGCGACCGACGAGGTGATCGCCGTGCGCGACGGCAGCGAGGCCGCCTGCGACGAGGTGGCCGCCACCGTCCAGGAGTGGCTCGTCGGTCATCACCCCGAGACGCTCGTCGACTGGGACACCTCGATCGCCCACCCGCTCGTGCGAGCCGGCCTCGCGGTGCAGGACGACCTGTGCGTCATGGAGCACGACGGCCACGACTGGCGACTCACCGCGGCCATCGTCTGCTTCCCCACCTCGTGGCAGCTCGCCGACAAGATCGGGCGCCCCCAGGGCCGCATCCACGAGCCGGTCCCGCACTTCGACGCGACGCTCACCCGGCGCGTCGACACGTTCTTCGACCGGCTGGCCCCCGGTCGGATCGTGAGCCGGCGCAACTGGGGCATCACCCCGCACCCGCTGCTGTTCGTCCCCGCCTACGAGGCCCTGCCCCGCCCCGAGCCGTGGGACGTCGAGCACCTGTGGTTGCGGAGCGAGCGCCAGACCCTGCGCCGCCTCCCCCGCACCGGTGCGGTGCTGTTCACCATCGGGGTGCAGCTCGCTCCCCTCACCGCGCTGCGGGGTCGAGCGGACGTCGCGGCCCGGCTGCTCGACACCATCGAGCGCTGGCCGGCCGACCTGGCCGCCGACCGGGTGGGCCCCCACGACTGGGTGCCGATGGCCACGACCTGGCTGCGCGAGGTGGCCGGCGACCGCGCCGATCGCGGGTCGTCGGTCTGACCGCCGCGACCGCCGGCCCCCGACGTGCGGTCCGGTGACATGGCGGGTGTCAGAATGTCGCCCATGAACATCTCGCGGGCTCGCGTGTGGGTGCTGGCATGGTCCCTCGTCCTGGTGGCGCTGGTGGCCGGGGCCTGCGGCGGCGACAGCGGTGACACGGGCAGCGGCACCGGCGCGGCCGACGCGGCCGACGCGGCCGACCAGAGCGAGGCGGTCACCTCCACCACCGCCACGCCCGAGGTCGAGGGCGCCCAGCGGGGCGGCTCGCTCACGGTGGCCCTCGAAGCCGAGACCAACAGCTGGCGGCCGGGGCAGGGGTCGTTCACCTCGCCCGGGGTCAACGTGGGTCGCGCCCTCTACGACGGCATCGCGGCCCGGGGCGCCGACGGCGACGTCCACCCGCTGATGGCCGAGTCGATCGTCCCGAACGAGGACCTCACCGAGTGGACCGTCACCCTGCGTCCCGGGATCACGTTCACCGACGGCACCCCGCTCGACGCCCAGAACCAGAAGGCCACGTTCGACACGTACCTGGCCAGCGAAGGGTCGAACCTGGCGGGCAACCTGGCCCAGGTCGCCGAGCTGCGGGTCGACGACGAGCTGACCTACACCTACGTGCTCACCGAGGGCAACGCCGCCTTCCTCGACCTGCTCGCCGGGACGGCGGGGTGGCCATTCTCGTTCGCCGCCTGCCAGGCCGCGGGCGACGACTGCGGCTCCCAACCCGTCGGCGCCGGCCCGTTCCAGCTCGACAGCTGGACCCGCGACGACCGCATGGTGCTCGTGCGCAACGAGAGCTACTGGCGCACCGACGCCAACGGCGTCCAGCTCCCCTACCTCGACCAGATCGAGTTCCGCCCGATCGCCGACGAGGACGCCCGGCTCGCCACCGTGCGCGCCGGTGACGCCCAGGTCGGCCAGACGCTGCGCCCGAGCCTCGTCCGCCAGGCCCGCGAGGCCACCGAGCTGGAGAGCTTCGAGGCCATCGGCAACGTCGGCGGTGGCGTGATCTTCAACACGCTGGTCCCACCGGTCGACGACCAGCGCGTCCGCCTGGGGCTGGCCCACGCCCTCGTCCAGGAGGACCTGGTCGACATCCTGGGCGCCACCGGCCTCGCCCCGCCCCAGACGCAGTGGTTCTCACCGAGCTCACCGTGGTTCTCCGAGACGGTCGAGGAGGCGTGGCCGACCTACGAGCCCGACACGGCGGCCACGTTGCTGCAGGCCTACATCGACGACCCCGCCCGCTCCGACGGCAAGGCCCCGGGCTCTCCCATCTCGGTCACCTTCAGCTGCCCGCCCGACCCGTCGCTCGTCGAGCTCTCGCTCGCCTACCAGGCGTTCTGGAGCGCGGTCGGCGTCGAGGTGCAGCTGCTGCAGATCGAGCAGGCGCCCCACGTGGCCAACGCCATCGGCAGCCCCGACACCGACCCGCCCTTCCTCGGCGACTACATGATCAACTGCTGGCGCAACGGCTCGGCGGCCGACCCCTACACCACGTTGGCCACCGCCTTCGGCCCCGTGGCGACCGAGCCGCAGAACTTCACCAACTACACCTCGGCGAGCATCGACGACAACCTCACCGTGCTGCGCACCAGCACCGACGTCGACGAGCGGTATGCCGCGGTGGAGTCGATCATGCTCGAGCTCACCGAGCAGGTCCCGAACCTGTGGACCAACGGCACCCCCACGGCGCTCTACGCCCGGCCCGACGTCCGCAACCTCGCCGGGTGGACCATCCCCACCGCCGACGGCGACGAGATCGTCGGCAGCGGCGTGCTCAACGCCGAGATCTACTGGGCCGAGGTCTGGCTCGATCAGTAGGCGCCCTCCCGGCCGCTCCCCGGGCCCACCAGGACCCGCTCGCCCAGCTGGGCGGCCACCGCGTCGAGGCCGAGCCGCTCACCCACCGCGTCGACCAGCGCGGCCGACGCGTCGGGCTCACCGTGGTTGACGTAGACCATCTCGGGCGCCGGGTCGGCGGTGGCGATCCAGGCGAGCAGGTCGGCCTGGTCGGCGTGGGCGGACAGCTCGACCGACGCGACGCGGGCCCGCACCGTCTGGTAGCGGCCCAGCATCTTCACCCGCTGGGCCCCGCGGCGCAGCGCGTCGCCCCGGGTGCCGGGCGCCTGGAACCCGACGAGCAGCACCGCGTTGCGGGGGTCGCGCAGACGGTGCGCCAGGTGGTGGATCACCCGCCCGCCGGTGGCCATGCCCGAGGCCGACACGATGATCATCGGTCCCCGACGGGCGTTGAGCGCCTTGGATTCCTCGGTGGTGTGCACCTGGGTCGGCTGCAGCGACGGGTACAGCTCGACGCCGTGGAGCTCGGGGCGGACCTCGGGTGACCCGTTGGCGGCCTCGGACCGGTACACGTCGAGCGCCCGGCAGGCCATGGGGCTGTCGAGGAACACGGGGATGTCGGGGATCCGGCCGTCGGCGACCAGCCGGTCGAGGTGCCAGAGCACGACCTCGGTCCGGTCGACCGCGAACGCCGGGATCACGACCACCCCACCCTGGGAGGCCGCGCCGGTGACGACGTCGACGATCACGTCGTCGACCCGCGCCTCGTCGCGGTCGTCGTCGCCGTAGGTCGACTCGGTGATCACGGCGTCGGCGGGACCGATCGGCTCGGGGGGCAGGAGCAGGGGGTGCGTCGAGCGACCGAGGTCGCCGCTGAACACCACGCGGGTCGCGGACTCGCTCAGCTCGAGGTGCACCGACGCCGCGCCGAGGATGTGGCCGGCGCGACGGAACGTGACGCCGACCCCGGGCACCACCTCGTGGGGGGTCGCGAACGGCACCGTCTCGATCTGGGTCAGCGAGGCGACCGCCTCGGCCTCGGTGTAGAGGGGCTCGGCCGGGTGGTGCTTGGAGTAGCCCATCCGGTTGGCGTAGTCGGCCTCCTCCTCCTGGAGCCGGCCGCTGTCGGTCAGCACGATGGCGGCGAGCCGCGCCGTGCCCGGCGTGCAGACCACCGGGCCGCGGAAGCCCGAGCGCACCAGCCGGGGCAGGTAGCCGCAGTGGTCGAGGTGGGCGTGGGTGAGGACCACCGCGTCGATCGTGTCGGCGGCGACGGGCAGGGGCTCCCAGTTCTGGAGCCGCAGCGCCTTGGGCCCCTGGAAGAGGCCGCAGTCGACGAGGACCCGCGCCGACCCGGTCTCGACGAGGGTCTTCGAGCCGGTGACGGTGCCCGCTCCCCCGAGGAACGTGAGCACGGCGGCCTGCGAGCCCATGGAACGCCCTCCCGACCGGTCGACGGCACGACCGTCGGGTTGATCATCGACCCCGCAGCCGTCGCCCACCAGGACCGTTCGGACGTTTCCGCCCGTCCTCGACTCGAACCGTCGCGCATCCTGCGCGCCTGGCGCGCAGGATGCG
>DATHSN010000287.1:0-3042 GCA_035464115.1 Acidimicrobiales bacterium
GTCGGCGCCTCGTTCACCTACTGAGGAGCGAGCCGTGGACTACTTCAACCTCGAGACCTTCTGGTTCGCCACCATCGCCATCCTCTGGATCGGCTACTTCTTCCTCGAAGGGTTCGACTTCGGGGTGGGCATCCTGTTGCCGTTCCTCGGCAAGGACGACACCGACCGGCGGGTCATGGTCAACACCATCGGGCCGGTGTGGGACGGCAACGAGGTCTGGCTCCTCGTCGCCGGCGGCGCCACCTTCGCCGCCTTCCCCGAGTGGTACGCCACGCTCTTCTCCGGCTTCTACCTCCCGCTGTTCCTGATCCTCGTGGCCCTCATCATCCGCGGGGTCGCGTTCGAGTTCCGGGGCAAGCACGACACCGTCCGCTGGAAGATGACATGGGACACCGCCATCGTCGTCGGCTCCGCCCTGCCCGCCCTGCTGTGGGGCGTGGCGTTCGGCAACATCCTGCGGGGCGTGCCGATCGACGCCGACTTCGAGTTCACCGGCAGCTTCTTCGACCTGCTCAACCCGTACGCGCTGGTGGGCGGGGTCACGTCGCTGCTGCTGTTCAGCCTCCACGGGGCCATCTACCTCACCTTGAAGACCGACGGTGAGCTGCGCGACCGGGCCCGGGCCGCGGCCATGCGCCTGGCGCTGCCGGTGGCGTTCCTGGTCGTCACCTACCTCATGTGGACGTTCCTCAACGCGCTCGACTCCGACGACACCGGCGTGGTGCCCGGCGTGGTGCCGGTCACCGCGATGGCCCTCGCCTTCGTCGCCGGCTGGCTCATCCAGGTGAAGATGGACGGCTGGGCGTTCGTCGCCACCGGTGGGGTCATCGCCCTCACCACCGCCACGATCTTCTTGAACCTGTACCCCCGGGTGATGGTGTCGAGCACCGACCCGGCCAACAGCCTCACCATCTTCAACGCCTCGTCCACCAACACCACGCTCACCCTCATGACGATCGTGGCGCTGGTGTTCACCCCGATCGTGCTGCTCTACCAGGGCTGGACCTACTACGTCTTCCGGCACCGGATCAGCCGCGACACCATCGGCCAGCCCCGCAGCCCCGTCGACCTGCTGGCCGACAAGCTCGGCGGCACGCCGTCGGACCGCCCCGACCCGGAGTCCACGTCGGGCACAGGAGCCGGAGCGCCGGGCGGCGGATGACACCGCTCGATCCCCGGCTGCTGCGCTGGGCCCGCGACACCCGCTGGTTCCTCGGGCTCACCACGGTGGTGGCCGGGGCGCTCGCGGTCCTGATCATCGCCCAGGCGGTGCTGCTCGCCCGGATCATCACCGAGGTCTTCCTCGACGGCGCCGGCTTCGCCGACGTGCGCGACGACCTCGTCACCCTCATCGGTGTGGTGGTGGCCCGGGGCGCCCTCACCGGCCTGCGCGAGGGCGCCTCGCGGGTGGCGGCGGGGCGGGTCAAGGCCGACCTGCGCCGGGCGCTGCTCGGCCGGGTCGTGGCGCTCGGCCCCGACCAGCTCGGTCGCGAGCACCGCGGCGAGCTGTCGACGCTGGCCACCACCGGCGTCGACGCGTTCGACCCCTGGTTCTCGGGCTACCTGCCCCAGCTCGTGCAGTCGGTGGTCATGCCGATGGTGCTCATCGCCTGGATCGCGCCGCTCGACCTCACGTCGGCCGCCATCCTCGTGGTCACCCTGCCCATGATCCCGGTGTTCATGGCCCTCGTGGGCTACGTCGCCCGGGACCGCACCGAGCGGCAGTGGGTGCTGCTCGGCATGCTCTCCACCCGCTTCACCGACGCGGTCGCCGGCCTCGCCGACCTCCGCCTCGCCGGCCGGTCCGCCACCACCCGCGCCGCGCTCGCCGACCTCGCCGACGAGCACCGCCACGCCACGCTCGGCGCCCTGCGCATCGCGTTCCTCTCGTCGCTGGTGCTCGAGCTGTTCGCCACCATCGCCACCGCGGTGGTGGCGGTCGCCATCGGCCTGCGGGTGGTGACCGGCGGCATGGAGCTCGAGCCGGCGCTCACCGTGCTGATCCTGGCCCCCGAGGTCTACCTGCCGCTGCGGCTGGTCGGCACCCGCTTCCACGCCAGCATGGACGCGCTCACCGTCGGCCACCGCATCTTCGCCGTGCTCGAGGCGCCCGACACCGAGGCCGACGCCGGCCGGCTCCCGGCCCCCGACCCGACGGAGGTGCCGATCACCCTCGACGACGTCGGGGTCACCCGCCCCGACCGCACCGAGGCGTCGCTGCCCCCCACGTCGGCCACCATCCCGCCGGGTGCGCTGGTGGTGGTCAGCGGGCCCAGCGGCGTCGGCAAGTCGACCCTGCTCGGCGTCCTCGCCGGGGCCGTCCCCGCCACGCGGGGCCGGGTGCGGGTCGGCGACGTCGACCGCGACGACGTCGCGCCGCCGTCGTGGCGGCGACGCGTGGCGTGGATCCCCCAGCAGCCCCACCTGCTCACCGCCTCGGTGGCCGACAACCTGCGGCTCGCCCGCCCCGACGCCGACACCGCCGACCTGTGGGCCGCGCTCGCCGCGGTGGGCGTCGACGAGGTCGTGAGGTCGCTCCCCCGCGGCCTCGACACCGTGCTCGTCGAGGGTGGCGCCGGCCTCTCGGCCGGCCAGCGCCACCGGGTCGCCCTGGCCCGGGCCTGGGTGACCACCGCCCCCCTCGTCCTGCTCGACGAGCCCACCGCCGAGCTCGACGCCACGTCCGCCGCCCGGATCGTGGCCGCGGTCGCCGGCCTGGCCGGGCCCCGCACCGTGGTGGTCGCCACCCACGACCCGCTGTTGATCGCCGTCGCCGACACCGTCATCGATCTGGCGTCGGCGCCCGCCGGCACATCGGCGGCGACGCCATGACGCTCTCCGACCGCGACCTCACGTCGCCCCCCGGCAACGACACGCCGCCCCCCGGCGACGACCCCACGCCGGCCCCCGGCAACGACCCCACGTCGGTCCGCGACAACGACACGCCGCTCCGCGGCGGCGACCCCACGCCGCTCCCCGACGGGGCCGCGGCACCGCGCCAGCCGCTGCGTCGGCTGCTCGCCGAGACCCGCCCGGGCTCGG
>DATHSN010000288.1:0-2768 GCA_035464115.1 Acidimicrobiales bacterium
CACCGGGCGATCGCGGCCAGAGCACCGCCGAGTACGCCCTCGTCCTGCTCGGCGCCGCCACCGTCGCCCTGCTCCTCGTGGCGTGGGCCGGCCGCACCGACACCATCGGTCGGCTCCTCGACGGTGTCATCGAGTCGATCATCTCGCAGGTCACGTGAGCCGCCGACGGGAGGACGGGGGCCAAGCGGCGGTCGAGCTCGCCCTCGTCCTCCCGTTGGTGGCGCTCCTCCTCCTCGCCGTCGTGCAGGTCGCGCTGGTGCTGCGCGCCCAGCTGCTCGTGGCCCACGCCGCCCGCGAGGCGGTCCGGGCCGCGGCCGTCGATCCCGACCCCGATGCGGCGCTGGTCGCCGCGCTGGCGGCCGGCCCGCTGCCGGTCGACCGGGTCACGGTGCGCGTCACCGACGCCGGCGACGGTCGGGTGCGCGTCGACGTCGAGCACCGGGCCGCCACCGACCTGCCGCTCGTGGGCGCGCTCATCGGCGACGTCACCCTGAGGGGGTCGGCCACCATGCGCATCGAGCACCGGCCGCCCTGACCTCGCCCACCGTCCGACAGAACAGGTGTTCGACTACCCTGGCGACATGGCGCCACTCGTCCGCCAGCCCTCGCTGCTCGACGGCGGCCCGCCGCGGCTCGATGCGTCGTTCGCAACGGCCCGCCGGCGCGACCTCGGCCGTGGCGCGTGGATCGACGAAGCCCCCGGGTGGGTGGCGGGCGCCGACCAGCTCTTCGACGAGATCGCCGCGGCGGCGCCCTGGGCGGCCCACGAGCGCCCCATGTACGACCGCGTCGTCGACGTGCCCCGCCTCGTCACTGGCCGGTGGGAGGCGCCGCCCGAGCCGATCCCCGCGGCCGCCCGGCTCCTCGGCGAGCGCTACGGCCTCGATCTGTCGGCGGTGTCGGCCAACCTCTACCGCGACGGCGCCGACTCGGTGGCCTGGCACGGCGACCGCATCGGCCGGGTCCGGCGGGTCACGGTCGTCGCGCTGGTGATCCTCGGCGAGCCCCGCCGGTTCCTGTTGCGGCCCACCGGTGGCGGCCCGTCGATCGCCCTCGACCCCGGCCCCGGCGACCTGCTCGTCCTCGGCGGCACGTGCCAGACCACCTTCGAGCACTGCGTCCCCAAGCGGGCCCACGCCGGCCCCCGCATCAGCGTGATGTTCCGCGAGCCGGTCGACGTCTGAGCCGCAGGCCGTCAGGCGGCCAGCAGGGCCCGCAGCAGGGCGATGGCGGCGGCCTTGTCGAGGGGCTCGTTGCCGTTGCCGCACTTGGGCGACTGCACGCACGACGGGCACCCGGCGACGCACCCGCACCGCTCGAGCAGCTCGAGGGTGGCGGCCAGGTGCCGGTCGGCTGCGGCGTAGCCCAGCTCGGCGATGCCGGTGCCGCCCGGGTAGCCGTCGTGGATCACGATGGTGGGCGCCCCGGTGTCGGCGAGCAGCGGGGTCGACACGCCGCCCACATCCCAGCGGTCGCAGATCGTGAACAGCGGCAGCAGCGAGATGGCGGTGTGCTCCACCGCGTGCAGGCAGCCGCCGATGTCGGCCGGGCCCACCCCGGCGGCCTCCAGCAGGCCGAGGGGCACCTCGTACCAGAACCCCCGGGTGTCGAGCGTGCTGCCCGGCAGGTCGAGCGGCTCGCTGGCGAGCAGCGCCCGGGTGCGGACGTCGCGGCGCTGGTAGCCGACCACCTGCGAGCGCACCCGCACGGCGCCGAGCGCGAGGTCGGCCGCCCCCACCCGTCGCCGCTCGTCCTCGCCGAGGATCTCGACGCCGACCTCGCTGCGGGGCTGGGTGTAGGTGTCGCCGGGGTCGGGCTCGACGATGGCGGTGAGGTCGTCGAGGTCGAGGTCGACCACCCGCCACGTGCGCCCCTGGTGGAGGTAGATCGCCCCCTCGTGGACCACCGCGGGCGCCCGGGCCTCGTCGACGGTGCCGATGAGGCGGCCGTCGGCCGACGCGATGCGCACCTCGCGCGACGATCCGGACCGCAGCCCCACGCCGTGGGCGGGCCACGCCCGCCCCGACCAGTAGGCCCGGGGTGTGCGGTCGCGGTCGGGGCGGATGCGCAGCTGGTCGGCGAGCACGAGGTCGCGCACCCCGTCGTGGAGCAGCTCGCCCCACCAGCGCTCGTCGGCGGGGCGCAGGGGCTGCTCGTAGGCCGCGCACGCCAGGTGGGGGGCGAGCACGAACGGGTTGGCGGTGTTGATCACGGCGGGCTCGGGCGGGCGGGCCACCAGCTCGTCGGGGTGCTCGGCGAACCAGCGGTCGAGCTGGTCGTCGCCGGCCACGAGCACGGCGAGCGACGGCTGGCCCTCGCGGCCGGCCCGGCCGGCCTGCTGCCACAGCGACGCGATGGTCCCGGGGAACCCGTCGAGCACGCAGGCGTCGAGCCCGCCCACGTCGACGCCGAGCTCGAGGGCGCTGGTGGCGACCACCCCGCGCAGCCGGCCCGAGAACAGCTCGGACTCGATCTCGCGGCGCTCGGCGGCCAGGTAGCCGCCCCGGTAGGGGCGCACCGCCTCGGCGAGGTCGTCGGGCAGCTGACGGCGCACGTCGGCGCAGGTGAGCTCGGTGCCGGTGCGGCTCCGGCTGAACGCGATGGTGCGGTGGCCCCGACGGACCAGCTCGGCGGTGACCGACGCGGTCTCGGCGTGACCCGACGAGCGCACCCCCGTGTCGACGTCGAGCACCGGCGGGTCGAGCACGGCGAGGAGGCGCTCGCCGCGCGGTGAGCCGTCGTCGACCACCTCGGCCACGTCGCGGCCG
>DATHSN010000289.1:0-2582 GCA_035464115.1 Acidimicrobiales bacterium
GCCCCCGATCGACGCGGCAGCGATCGGTCCCGCATCCGGGACCGACCGCTGTCGCGTCGGCGCGTCCGCCCCCTCCCACCCCGGGGGGACACGTCGATCCCCCCACGGCGGGACGACCCGACCGCCCGGTGGGCGGCACCATGGCGGCCTGGCCACCACCGCGCCCCACCGAGCACGGGTCGGTACCGTCTCGGCCGTGAGCACCGCCACGGCGACGGGGGGACGAGCGACGCGCCGGTCGGCGCCGACCCGGCTGGTGGGTTGGGTCCGGTCGTGGCCCCCGATCGTGCAGGACGGCGTCCTCGCGCTCGTCGTGC
Organism: Acidimicrobiales bacterium; assembly: GCA_035464115.1. Classification (GTDB taxonomy): domain Bacteria; phylum Actinomycetota; class Acidimicrobiia; order Acidimicrobiales; family SKKL01; genus DATHSN01. The sequence goes on from DATHSN010000289.1 coordinate 318, forward strand.
TCGCCATCCACGTGGCGATCCTCGCCGAGTTCGACGTCGACGGGATCGCCGACGAGTTCGGGCTGCGCCACCTCGACCTGCTCGGCTACGTCCTCTTCGCCGGCCAGACGCTGCCGATCCTCACGCGCCGCCGGTTCCCGTTGGCGTCGTTCCTCGCCACCGCCGCCTCTGTGGTGCTCCTGGCCCTCCTCGAGTACGCCGCGCCGGCCAACAACTACGGGGTGCTCCTCACCCTCTACTCGGTCGTCGTCTACCGCACCCTGCGCCTCGGGGTCGTGGGCGCCATCGTGGCGCTCGCCGCGTCGCAGGTCGTCTACGAGGTGGTCCCGCAGGTCATCGGACTGGCCCAGCGCCTGGCCGACGTGTTGATCTTCGCCACCGCGCTGGCGCTCGGCGACGGCACGCGGAACCGCATGGAGCTCGCCGCCGAGCAGCAGGCCCGGCTCGAGGCGCTGGCCCGCGAGCAGGACCGCATGGCCGAGGCCGCCGTCCGTGACGAGCGGGCCCGCATCGCCCGCGAGATGCACGACCTGGTGGCGCACTCCATGAGCGTCGTCGCCGTGCAGGCCGGCGTCGGCCACCACCTCATCGACCAGCGACCCGAGCACGCCAAGGCGGCGCTCGCCACCATCGAGCACTCGAGCCGCGAGGCGCTCACCGAGATGCGCCGGATGCTCGGCGTGCTGCGCTCCGACGGCGGCGACGACGCCCTCGAGCTCGCACCCCAGCCCGGCCTGGCCGGCCTCGACGCCCTCTGCCAGCAGGTCCGCGACGCCGGGCTCACGGTCGAGATCGAGCGGCAGGGCGCCGAACGACCGCTGCCGTCGGGGGTCGACCTGTCGGCGTTCCGCATCGCGCAGGAGGCGCTCACCAACGTGCTCCGCCACGCCGGACCGGCCCGCGTCCACATCGTGCTCGACTACCGCCCCGACCACCTCGAGCTGCGGGTCGAGGACGACGGTCGGGGCCTGTCGAGCCTCGACCCCGACCACCGCGGCTTCGGCATCATCGGCATGCGCGAGCGGGCTGCCGTCGTCGGCGGCGAGCTCCACACCGGGCCCCGTCCCGGCGGCGGGTTCCGGGTCGCCGCGGTGCTGCCCTACGGCGAGGCGGCGTGACCGGCAGCGACGGGCCACCGTGCCGGGTGCTGGTCGTCGACGACCAGGCGCTCGTGCGGGCCGGCTTCGTCGCCCTCCTCGGCTCCGACCCGGCGCTCGAGGTCGTCGGTGAGGCGGGCGACGGCGCCGAGGCCATCGAGGTGGCGGCCGCCACCCACCCCGACGTGGTCGTCATGGACATCCGCATGCCCGGCATGGACGGCATCGAGGCCACCCGCCACCTCGCCGCCACCGACGATCCACCCGGGGTCCTCGTGCTCACCACGTTCGACCTCGACGAGTACGTCTACGCCGCGCTGCGCGCCGGGGCGTCGGGGTTCTTGTTGAAGGACACGCCACCGGCCGAGCTGATCGCCGCGGTGAAGGTGGTGGCCGGCGGCGACGCGCTGCTCGCCCCGGGCATCACCCGCCGCCTCATCGCCGACTTCGCCCGAGCGGCACCCCGTCCCGCCGACGCGGCCCATCCCGAGGCCCTCCGGTTCCTCACCGACCGCGAGACCGAGGTGCTGGTGGAGATCGCCCGCGGGCTCTCCAACACCGAGATCGCCGAGAAGCTGTTCGTCGGCGAGGCCACGGTGAAGACCCACGTCGGGCGCATCCTCGCCAAGCTCAACCTGTCGAGCCGGGCCCAGGCCGTGGCCGTCGCCTACGAGAGCGGCCTGGTGGTGCCCGGCGAGCCGTAGGCGCGAGGGGCAGGCCCAGCGTCGCCAGATGAGTGAACTCTCATTCGTGCATCATGAGTCGCTCATGGGGTCCGGTCAGGGTGTGGGACATCACCCCCTGCCACGAAGGAGACGATGACCCCGATGTCCCGCAACCGTGTCGCCGTGCTGATCGCGAGCGCCCTGGCCGTCGGTGCCCTGGCCGCTGTCGCGGTCGACGAGCTGCTCGATGACGACGTGTCGCTGACGGCGACGCCGGCCGGCGATGTGTCCGCCCCGGCCGACGAGGCGGCCGGTGACGTCCCCGCGCCGGTCGCGGAGGCGCCGGTGGGCGAGACGCCGGTCGCAGAGGCGCCGGTCGCAGAGGCGCCAGCCGCCGACAGCTCGGCGGGCGCCGTGAGCGGAGAGCAGGCCGCAGCGATCGGCGCAGCCGCGGCCGGTGGGACCGCGATCGACGTGTGGCCCGGCACCGAGGGCGGACGCAG
>DATHSN010000290.1:0-2771 GCA_035464115.1 Acidimicrobiales bacterium
CCCCTTCGCGCCCGACCGCCGATCGCTGGGTACCGTCGGCCCATGGCCCGCTCCATCGCCACCAACCGACCCGTCGACCGCGACGAGCTGCTGGAGTTCGTCCGGCCCCGCCATCACGGCGTCCTCGTCACCGCCCGACGCGACGGGCGCCCGCAGCTGTCGCCCGTGACCATGGGGGTCGACGCCGCCGGGCGGGTGGTCGTGTCGACCTACCCGGAGCGGGCCAAGGCCCACAACCTGCGGCGCGACCCGGCGGCGTCGGTGTGCGTGCTCTCCGACGACTTCGGTGGGGCCTGGGTGCAGGTCGACGGCACCGCCGAGGTGCTCGACGTGCCCGCCGCGGTCGAGCCGCTGGTCGAGTACTACCGGTCGATCGCCGGCGAGCACCCCGACTGGCACGAGTACCGCGAGGCGATGGTCCGTCAGGGCAAGTCGCTGATCCGCATCACCATCGAGCGGTGGGGACCGATCGCCACCGGCGGGTTCCCGCCGCGCCTGGCCGACGGCTGAGGCTCGAGATCACGCGGGGTCGAGGCGTCGTCGCCACCTCCAGCTCGCGGCGCCCGTCGCCACCAGCAGCAGCCCGGCGACGATCACCAGCGCGCCGTACAGCTCGTCGCCTCCTGCCGGGGTCCGCACGTCGACCCACGCGAGGGCCACCGTGACGACGCTGGTCGCGGCCACCGCAGCGGTGAAGACCCGTGCCGCGCTCTCCACCGGTGCGCGCGCCGCGGAGCGGACCATGGCGTCGACGGTCGCACGACGGGGGCGGCGCTGCCGGCGGAGCCGACCGGCTCCCCGGAACCCACGCGCCAGCGCGTCACGGAGCTCGTCGAGGTAGAAGAGCCCGACCACCACCGTGACGATCCCGAGCCGGCCGAGGAGGTGCACGTAGGCGAACGTGCCGACCTTGGGCTCGTCCAGACCGGTGAGCATCATGGCGCTGTTCACGACCGTGACGGCCGTGAACCCCAGCGTGACGTCGCCGATGAAGGTCCGGGCCTCCCACCAGGCCCGCACCCGGGTCGCCCGGTCGTGCCCGCTCACGTCTCCATCATCGCCCAGCGCCTCACCGGCGTGGTGACGCGACGAGGCGCCGCTCGGGGGAGCGGCGCCTCGTGCGGACCGTGGCTCGAAGGGGGGACGAGCCGGTCCTCGGACCGTGGCACCTGGGGGAGGAGCCGGCCCGGAGCTGGGTCAGGCGTCGATGCTGACGTCGATGATCTCGACGTGGTGGTCGAGGGCGCGGACCGCGGCCAGCACCCGCACCGAGGCGGTGTCGGCGACCATGGGCTCGAGCTCGCAGCCGGGCCGCAGCAGCACGTGGAGGTGACTGCCCTGGCGGTGCACGGCGGCCCGGGCGTCGTCGGTGGGGAGACCGTTGCCGGCCAGGACGGCTCGCAGCGCCTCGGTGGCGGCGACGGAGTGGCGAGGCAGCGGCGCGGCCGCCGCGGCCTCGACGGCGGCCACGACCCCGTTGGTGCCGGGCGCGACGACGGCCGCCCAGTCGGTGTAGGGGGAGCCGACCTCACCGGCGATGGCGATCGGCACCTGGTGGCGCAGGGCGCACCGGATGCCCTCCTCCTCGGCCGTGGGATGGGGGTCGGCGGACATGCGCACCAGCAGGGCCACGTCGACGCTGGGGCCGTCGAGCGGGCACGTGCCGCCGTCGTGCATGCCCCGGCACGGGAACGACGTGGCGCCCTCGTCGACGCACGTGGCGACCTCGTGGCCGGCCTCGTGCAGCGCGCGCACCGCCCGCACGGCCGCGCCCTTGCTTCCTTCGACGACGAGCACCTTCATGGGCCGAGCCCCTCTCTCTGGTCACGCGGATGCTGGCCGTCGACGATTCCCCCCGGCCGGCGAGCCTGGTGCGCCCATGCTCACCGGCCCACGATGCTCCCGGCGAGGGCCACCGGACTCGCCACCGCGGGACCTTCGGCCCTACGCGGCCGGCGCCGGCCACCCGATGGCGGCGTGCGGTCACGCGGCGTCGCGCTGGGCCCGGGCGGGGCCCGGGCCCCGGCTCGGCCCTCCGCCGTCGGGCGCGCCACCGCCCCGGGCGGAGGGGGTGCCCGGGGCGGTGGGGGTGGGTGAGGCGTTCGTCCCTAGGCGGGGGCGAACGTCGGTGTCGTGGTGGGGGTGGGTGTCGGTGCCGACCCACTCGCCTTGGGGGGTGTGCCGTGGGTGCCGTTGACGAGGCCGCGCAGGTCGGCGGCGACGATGGTGAGCTGGTCGGCGGTCTGTTCGGCGATGACGGCGGCTTGGCTGGCTTCGCTGGCGGCTTGGGCGACGCCGGCGACGTTGCGGGCCACCTCCGAGGTGCCGGCTGCGGCTTCGTGCACGGATCGGGAGATCTCGGCGGTGGTGGCGGTCTGCTCTTCGACGCTCGAGGCGATCGAGTTGGACAGGTCCGCGATGCGGCCGATGACCTCGGTGATCGATTCGATGGCGGTGACCGCGGAGCCGGTGCCGGCCTGGATCTCGGCGATCATCGAGCTGATCTGCTCGGTGGCCGCGGAGGTCTGCTTGGCGAGCTCTTTGACCTCACCGGCGACGACGGCGAACCCCTTGCCGGCCTCACCGGCGCGGGCAGCCTCGATCGTCGCGTTGAGCGCCAACAGGTTGGTCTGCTCGGCGATCGAGGTGATGACCTCGATGATGGTGCCGATGCGCGCCGAGGCGTCGCCCAACGCTCCGACGGTGCCCGAGGCGTCCTGCGCGGTGCCGACGGCGGCGTCGGTGACCGTCGACGCCTCCTGGGCCGACGA
>DATHSN010000291.1:0-17006 GCA_035464115.1 Acidimicrobiales bacterium
CGGGCACGGCCACGACGCCGCCCGAGCCGCGGCGCAGATCCGTGACGCCGTGCTCGAGCGCGGCGACCCGTTCATCGCGGAGACCGTCGCCTCGCACCCGTCGAAGGTCGATCTCGTCCGCCGCGCCGTCGCCGCCGGATACCACGTCCACGTGATCGTCGTCGCCGTCCCCGAGGAGTGCTCGGTGGCACGGGTCGCGCAGCGCGTCCAGGTGGGGGGCCACGACGTCCCGGAGGACAAGATCAGGGCGCGGTGGGCTCGGCTGTGGGACAACGTGGCCGCCATGGTCGAGCTCGCGGCCAGCGCCGAGGTGTTCGACAACTCCGGGCTCGGGCCGACGACCGTTGCGATCTTCGTCGCCGGCGAGGTCGTCGGCGCTCCCCGCTGGCCGGACTGGATGCCCGAGGCGCTCACCCGCCGCTGGCCGGGCCGGCCACCGGCCTGACCGCGGCCGGCCGGCTGGCGGCGGTGCGGCGGATGCCGAGGGCGGCGGCGGCGAAGCCCGCCGACACCACCACGATCACGGCCACGAACGAGCCGGTGGCGTCGACGACCACGCCAGCCAGCGGTGGTCCAGCGGCGGACACCACCGAGGTGACCGCCTGGAGCGACCCGAGCCGGCTGCCGAGGCGGTCGGCGTCGAACAGGTCGGCGCCCACGAGGGTCTGCAGCGGCAGCACCGCGCCGTAGGCGACGCCGGTGGTGAGGGCGTAGACCGTGACGCCGCCGCCGCCGGCGAGCAGGGCCAAGGTGCCGACCGCCATCACCGCGTAGGCCGCGGCGAGCGCCCCCGCCGGACCCAGGCGGGCGACCACCGGGGCGAGCAGGGCCCGCCCCGGTAGCGATGCCACCCCCCGGACGGCCGCCATGCCCGATGCGGCCACGAGGGTGAGCCCCGCCCACTGCATGGCCGCCACCTGGTACGTGTTGAGCACCGTGCCCACCAGCGACGCACCGGCCGTGGCCACCACGAACACGCGCACGCCCGGGCGGCGCAGCGCCTCGGCCAGCCGCTCGGCGGTGGCGCTGGCCGGCCGACCGGCGCCGGACCCGGCCGGCAGCGCCAACGCGGCCAGCACGAGGACCACGGCCAGGCTCGCCCCCAGCACCAGCTGGGCGTCGCGCCATCCGAGGCGCTCGATCAGGCCGGCGGTGAGCGGCAGGTAGATGGGGCTCGAGAGCCCGCCGAGGAAGGTGAGCGCGGCGAACGTCGACGCCCGGGCCCCACCCGCGGCGCGGACCGTGACCACCATGGTCACGTGGTAGAAGGCGGTGGCCGCCACCACCCCGGCGCCGAGGCCCCACACCGCCACGAACGCGCCGGCGCTGTCGACCTGCCCGGCCAGCCCCAGGGGGAGCGCGCCGAGCACCGCCCCGGCCACCAGCACCCGGCGCCCGCCCCAGGCGTCGAGCAGCCGCCCGCCGATGGCGGCACCGAGACCACCGAGCACCAGGCTCACCGAGTACGCGGCGCCGATCGCCCCGCGGCTCCAGCCGGTGTCGGCGTGCACCGGCTCGAGCAGCACCCCGAAGGCGTAGAACGTCGAGCCGTAGGCCGCGATGGTGACCACGCCGAGGAGCGCGACCACTCGTCTCACCCCACCCACGCCCTGACCCTCCATCCGATCGACGACTGTCGATGTGACCGGCAGTCGAGCACATCGCATCGACCGGCGTCAATGCTGAGACGGGGGCGCCCCCCTGGGCGCCGACAGCGTCAGGTCGCGACGAGGTCGAGCGCGGCGAAGCTGTCGATGACCTCGACGTCGCGGGCGTAGGACACCCGGGCCCGGGCCGCGCCCACGGCCAGCCAGGCCACCTCGTCGACCTCGTCGGACGGCGTGAAGGCGCCGTCGCTCACCTCCATCGCCCAGTAGCGCACCGTCTTGGGCCGGCCCTGGTGGTCGATGTAGGCGCTGGCGGCCAGCTCGGGGCCGAGGGACCCGCGCAACCCGGTCTCCTCGTGGACCTCGCGCACCGCGGCCTGCTCGTCGGTCTCGCCCGGGTCGAGCTTGCCCTTGGGCAGCGACCAGTCGTCGTAGCGGGGCCGGTGCACCACGAGCACCTCGACGCCGTCGGCGCCGCGACGCCAGACCACCGCGCCAGCGGCGCGCACCGCGGGCGCGGCGGGGTCGGTCACGGCGTGGGGACCGGCCGCCGGGCCCGCTCGAGGGCGAGCTCCTGGAGCCGGTCGTGGGTGTTGACCCCGGCCTCGCCACGGGTGCGGGACCAGGCGCCGTCGGGGCTGAGGTGCCAGGCGTGCTGGTCGTCGGCCAGGTTGACGTCGAGCACCTGGTGGAGACGGGCCTGCAGGCCGGGGTCGTCGACGGGCACGAGGGCCTCGACCCGGCGGTCGAGGTTGCGGGGCATGAGGTCGGCCGACCCGATGTAGTAGATCGGCCGGCCCGGCCCGTTGCCGTTGGCGAAGTGGTAGATCCGCGAGTGCTCGAGGTAGCGGCCCACGATGGACCGCACCCGGATGGTGTCGGACAGCCCGGGCACGCCGGGCCGCAGACAGCAGATGCCCCGCACCACGAGGTCGATGGGGACGCCCGCGTCGGACGCCCGGTAGAGCGCGTCGATGAGCTTGGCGTCGACCAGGCTGTTCATCTTCAGGATGATCCGGCCGTGCTCGGGACCGGCCGCGATCTCGCCCTCGACCAGCTCGAGCATGCGGGCCCGCAGCCAGTGCGGGGCGAGCAGCAGCTTGCGGTAGGGCACCTCGCGGGCGTAGCCGGTGAGGAAGTTGAACAGCTGGGTGAGATCGGCGCCGAGGTCGTCGTCGGAGCTGAGCAGCCCGAGGTCTTCGTAGAGCTTGGCGGTCTTGGGGTTGTAGTTGCCGGTGCCCACGTGGCAGTAGCGACGGATGCGGTCGTCTTCGTTGCGGACCACCAACGCCGTCTTGGTGTGGATCTTCAACCCGAGCAGGCCGTAGGTGACGTGGACGCCCGCCTGCTCGAGCCGTCGGGCCCACTCGATGTTGGCCTGCTCGTCGAAGCGGGCCTTGAGCTCGACGAGCACCGCCACCTGCTTGCCCCGCTCGGCGGCCCGGATGAGCGACGCGATGATGGGGCTGTCGCCCGACGTGCGGTAGAGCGTGAGCTTGATGGCGAGCACCCGCGGGTCGACCGACGCCTGGCGGATGAACTCCTCGACCGACGTGGCGAACGACGAGTAGGGGTGGTGCACGAGCACGTCGCCGCGGCGCAGCTCGGCGAAGAAGTCGACCGGCTCGTCGTCGCGGTCGGCGAGGCGGAACTGGGTGATGGGGGTCCAGACGGGGTCCTTGAGCTCGGGGCGGTCGAGGCCGTGGACCGACCACAGGCCGCCCAGGCCGAGCGGGCCCCGGTGGACGAACACGTCGTCGTCGTCGAGCTCGAGCTCGCGGACCAGCAGCTCGCGGATCTCGTCGGACATCGAGCCGTCGATCTCGAGGCGGACCGCCCGCCCGAAGCGGCGGCGCCGCAGCTCCATCTCGACCGCGGCGAGCAGGTCGTCGGCCTCTTCCTCTTCGAGGGTGAGGTCGGCGTTGCGGGTGACCCGGAACGGGTAGCGCCCGTCGATGGCCATGCCCGGGAAGAGCTGGCCGAGGTGGGCGCCGATGACCTGCTCGAGCGGGACGAAGCGCTCGCCGTCGGGCAGCACCACGAACCGCGGCAGCAGGTTGGGGACCTTCACCCGGGCGAAGCGGCGCTCACCGGTGTCGGTGTGGCGGACCACCACGGCGAGGTTGAGCGACAGGTCGGAGATGTAGGGGAACGGGTGGCCGGGGTCGACGGCGAGCGGGGTGAGCACCGGGAAGATGCGTTGCTCGAACTCCTCGTCGAGCACCTTGCGGTCGTCGGCGTCGAGGTCGTCCCAGTCGGAGAAGCGGATGCCGGCCCGGCCGAGGGCGGGGGCGACCTGGTCGAGGAACGCGCTCTCCTCACGGGCCACCAGGCGCTCGACCTTGTCGCGCAGCTCGAGCAGCTGCTGGGCGGGTGTGCGCCCGTCGGGGGTGCGCGACGTGATGCCCGCCGCCACCTGGTCCTTCAGGCCGGCGACGCGCACCTGGAAGAACTCGTCGAGGTTCTGGCTGAAGATGGCGAGGAACTTGGCCCGCTCGAGGACCGGCACCGTGGGGTCCTCGGCCAGCTCGAGGACGCGGGTGTTGAAGTCGAGCCAGGACAGCTCTCGGTTCAGGAACCGCTCGGGCGCCTCGGCGAGCACGGAGGAGGACACCGGGCCACTGTACCGACCGCCCTCCGGGCCGTCCGGGGGCGGCGGGGTCACGTGGTGGTCACGTCCCGACGGGGACGTCGAGGCTCGCCATCAGGGCCTCGACCCGGGCGCGGATGTCGTCGCGGATCTCGCGGACCACCTCGACGGGCTGGCCGGCCGGGTCGGACAGCTCCCAGTCCTCGTAGCGCGTGCCCGGGAAGATGGGGCAGGCGTCGCCGCAGCCCATGGTGACGATGACGTCGGCGGCCCGGGCGATCTCGTCGGTCCAGGGCTTGGGGTACTCGGTGGCGATGTCGATGCCGACCTCGGCCATGGCTGCGATGGCCGCGGCGTTGGTGGAGGCGCCCGGGTCGGAGCCACCCGAGAACACGTCGACGCGGTCGCCGGCGAGGTGGCGGAGGAACCCGGCGGCCATCTGGGAGCGACCGGCGTTGTGGACGCAGAGGAACAGCACCGCGGGCCGGTCGTTGTCGCCGACCTCGAGACGGGCGAGCGCCCGGAGCCGGTCGCGGGTGAAGCGCTCGATGAGCACGGGCAGCCAGGTGGCGATGGTGGCCCGGTGCTCGAGGCGGGTCTGGGAGTCGGTGATGTAGCGCTCGATGGTCTCGGCGTTGAACGTGCCGGCGAACTCGTCGGTGAGGCGGCGCGCCGCCTGCTTGATCATCAGGACCTGCTCGGTGGACAACAGGGGTGCGTCGGTCACGGGGGTGCCTTTCAGCGGGTGGGATCAGCAGGGTGGGATCAGGAGACGAGGGCGATGCGGGCGTCGAGGTCGGCGAGGGCGGCGTCGAAGGCGGCGGGATCGCCGGCCTCGACCGGATCGGGGATCGACCAGTGCCACCAGTGCGGTGCCGGCTCGATCTCCTCGTGGGCCCGGTCGCACACGGTGACCACCAGCCCGGCGGTGCGCAGATCGTCGGGCCCGAGCTCGCGTGGCTGGGCCGCGCCCAGGTCGAGCCCGGCGCGCGCCGCCGCGGCCACCGCACCCGGGTGCACCCGCTCGGCCGGGTGCGTGCCCGCCGAGGTCGCCGGCTCGCCGGCGCGCTCGGCCCAGAGGGCTGCGGCCAGCTGGGAGCGCGCCGAGTTGTGGGTGCACACGAACAGCACCGGCCCGGCGGGACGGGTGGGAGCGAGGCCCAGCGCGGCCAGCGGCTCGCGCACGAGCCGCACGTAGCGGCGGCGGCGATCGCCCGACGAGGCGTGGCGGGCGACGAGGCCGGCGCGCTCGAGGGCGTCGAGGTGGTGGGCCAACAGGTTGCTCGGCAACCCGAGACGGCGGCCGAGCTCGGTGGGCGACCGGTCGGACACGGCCAGCGCCTCGACGATGGCCAGCCGGGCCGGCTCGGCGAGCGCGGCGTGCAGCTCGGCGCGGCGCACCAGGTCGGGGTCGACGTCCACGGCCTCCGACGCTATCTCTCAGTATCGATTGAGTCAATCTGCGTCGAGAGGACGGTCAACCGTTCGGCGCATCGATCAGTCGGGTGGGAGGTGCGCGGGGAAGCCGAACCGGGTGACGTCGCGCGTGCCGAGGAAGGCGTGGATGGCGGCGATGCGGTCGCCCCGGAGCTCGAGGACCTGCAGCGCCCACGGGGTGTGGCCGCCGTCGGGGTCGACGCGGTACTGGGCGAAGGCCGGGCAGCCGTTGGCCCGGCCGGACAGCAACCGCGAGCCGGCGCAGCCGATGCCCGGCCCGACGTACCACGCGGCGATGTCGTCGACGCCCCGCAGCCACATGGCGTAGGGCGGCATGGTCTGGATGACGTCGGCGTGGAGCATCGTGGCCAACCGGGCCACGTCGTAGGCCTCGAAGGCGGCGACGTAGCGGTCGAGCAGGGCGCGCTGGGCGTCGTCGAGCACGGTGTCGGCCTCAGCCGGTGGCGCCGCGGCCATCGTCGCCCGCGCCCGCTGCAGGGCGCTGTTCACCGACGCGGTGGAGGTCTCGAGCAGCTCGGCCACCTCGGCGGCGGGCCAGCGCAAGACATCGGCGAGGATCAGCACGGCGCGCTGGCGGGCGGGGAGGTGCTGGAGGGCGCTCACGAAGGCCAGGCGGATCGAGTCGCGCGCCGCGGCCACCTCGGCGGGATCGGACGAGTCGGGCAGCACCCGCTCGTCGGCGATCGGTGTGATCCACGCGTGCTCGGGCAGGACGTCGGCGAGGGAGCTGGCCTCGGGGGGACGGGCCGGCCCGAGGTCGACCGGGCGGGCGCGCCGTTGGGGGCTGCGGTGCATGTCGATGCACACGTTCGTGGCGATGCGGTAGAGCCACGAGCGCACGCTCGAGCGCCCGTCGAAGCCACCGGCGGCCCGCCAGGCGCGCACGATCGCCTCCTGGGCGGCGTCCTCGGCCTCGGCCCCACCGCCGAGCATCCGGTAGCAGTAGCCGGTGAGCGCCCGCCGGTGCCGCTCGAGCTCGTCGATCGACACGACCCGGTCGGTCGTGGCGGCGCCGGCGGTCGCCGGCGGTCCGTCATGTCGCATCTCGTGGTCCCCCCTCGGTTCCGTCGAACAGCGCGTCGACACCGGCGAGCTCCAACAGCTCGCCCAGCGCCGGCGACACCCGGGTCAGCCGCACGTCGCACCCCAACCGGCGCGCCACGTGGAGCAGTCGGCACAGGTCGCCCACCGCGCCGAGATCCGGCGCGTCGGGGTCGGGGGCCGGCCCGGGCCCGTCACCCGGCATCGGCCGCAGCCCACCGCGCGGCGAGGTCGAGCGTCACCATCTGCAGCACGAGAGGCACGGGGACGATGGTCGGCACGGTCACGCTCCCCCGCCGGCAGCGGTCCGGTACGTGCACACGATGACGCCCGTGGCGGCGACGACGGAGTCGACGAGCTCGACGCCCCGCATGCGGCCGTCGTCGGGGAACACCCGCTTGCCGCCCCCGAGCACCACCGGCTCGATCATGAGCCGCACCTCGTCGACGAGATCGTGGGCGAACAGCGTGCGCACGAGCACGGTGGAACCCCAGACCATGAGGTATCCGCCGTCGGTGGCGCGCAGCTCGGCGATGGCCCCGACGACGTCGTTGGCGGGGAGCAGCCTGGAGTTGGCCCAGGTGAGGTCGTCGGCGGTCAGGGTGGTCGACGCCACGTACTTCGGGATCTGGTTGATGCGGTCGGCGAACGGATCGCCGGCCTGCTCCGGCCACGCCGCCGCCATCGCCTGCCAGGTGCGGCGACCGAACAGCATCGCGTCGGTGCCCGCCATCGCCTCGTCGATGGCGCGGCCCATGACCGTCTCGTCGAAGTACGGCGCCGACCAGCCACCGTGGGCGAACCCACCCTCGGGGTCCTCCCCCTCACCCCCCGGCGCCTGCACGACGCCGTCGAGGCTCGTGAACTCGCTCACCACGATGCGCACGGCTCACTCGTCCCCAGGTTCGACGTTGATCATCCACGGGATGCCGAACCGGTCGGTGCACATGCCGAACACGGGCGACCAGAAGGTCTCGGCGAGGGGCATGGTGACCTCGCCACCCTCGGCCAGCGCGGCGAAGACGCGCCGCGCCTCGTCCGGATCGGTGAGCGTGAGGTTCACCGCGATGCCGCGCACGCCGTCGAAGCCCGGATCGTCTGACGCCATCAGGAGGTCGTCGCCGAACCTCAGGGCGGCGTGCATCACCATGTCGGGGGCGACGCCCGGCATCTGCTCGCCGTCGGGGAGCTCGGCGAAGGTGAGCACCTCGAGCTCGCCGCCGAGGATCTCCTGGTAGCGGGTGAACGCCTCACGACAGGTCCCGCCGAAGTTGAGGTAGGGGTAGAGCGCCACGGTGTCCTCCAAGGATGTGGGAGTCGGTACCCACATCGACGGATCGGCGGGGCGAGACTCATCGGCCGCCGCCGCGCGCAGCGGGGGTGCAGGCTTCAGCCCGCGGCGATCGCGCTGGCTGGCTCGGGCGCGTCGGGCGCCACCAGCAACGCGGCGCCGAGGGCCCCCGCACGCGAACCCAGCGCGGCGGGCACGATGCGCTGGCCGGTGCCCGGGAAGCGCCACGCGGCCGAGTGGGCGGCCACCGCCTCGAGGAAGGGCGCGCCGAGCCGCTCGGCGAAGCCGCCACCCATCACGACGAGCTCGACGTCGACCACCATCGCCACCGGGGCGAGGGCCCGCCCGACCGCGCGCGCCGCGCCGTCGACCAGCTCGACGGCGAGGGGGTCGCCCGCGGCGAGGGCAGCGAGCACGACGGTGGAGGTCATGCGCCCGCCGTCGGCCGGGACGAGCAGGCTCTCGGTGCCCGCCGCGACCCGCTCGCGGGCCCGGGCCTCGAGGCCGCGCCGGCCGGCGGAGGCCTCGACGTGGCCGAACCCGCCACACCCGCAGGGGGCCCCATCGGGCTCGACCACGATGTGCCCGAGCTCGCCCGCGAGCCCGTGGGCACCGTGGCGGATCGCACCGTCGAGCACCAGCCCCCCACCGACGCCGGTGCCGACGAACACGGTGAGCAGGTCGTCGTGCCCGCGTCCGGCGCCCAGGCGGTGCTCGGCCACCGAGGCGGCGTTCACGTCGTTGTCGACCCGCACGGCCACGCCGAGCTCCTCGGCGAGGCGATCGGCGACCGGCACGGGGGTGGTCCACCCGGGCAGGTTGGGGGCGGGCCCCAACCGACCCGTGGCCGGGTCGACCCGGCCGGGGCCACCGACGCCCACCCCGACGATGCCGGCGTCGGCCAGCGAGACGCCGGGCAGCACCTCGTCGGCGGTTCCGGGACCGGCGAGGCGGCGCACCGTGGCCGCCACCGCGGCGATGACCGCGTCGGGGTCGCCGTCGCGCGGGGTCGACCGCTTGGCCTCGGCCACCACCTCGTCGTGCTCGACCCGCACGGCGTAGATCTTCGTGCCGCCGAGGTCGACCCCGACGGTGGCTCCCCCCGTCACGGCGGTGCGGTGCCTACTCCTCGTCGGGGACGCCGAGGTCCCAGCGCAGCACGAGGTTCTCGCGCTCGGCGTCGCGCGCCACCCGCTCGCGGTTGCGCCGGAACTGCGGATCGTGGGGCGGGAGCAGCAACAGGCGGGCCAGGACCCGGGTGCGGAAGCCCTCGATGGTGCGGGGATCGCCGTAGTCGCCCCGGACGTCCCAGTGCGGTGCCACCGGGCCGAGGTAGACCACCACGACGCTGCCGCGCGGCGGCTCGTACTCCTCGGTGGTCTGTGCGGACATCACGGGCTCCCTCGGGTGGACGGTCTGAGACGTGCGATCGGTGACTCGTCAGCCTACCCTGGGGGATTCCCCCGAGCCCGGGGCCACGGTCCGACGTCACTTCGCCGGCCACCCGGGAACTTTTCCTTCTGACCGGTCGTCGCACCGGGCAGAACGGAGGTGTTGAGATGGACAACGACTGGATGGCCCGCGGTCTCTGCAACGACAAGCCCCCGTCGCTCTTCTTCCCGAGCGACGGCGTCGGTGTGGAGATCGCGCGCCGCATCTGCGCTCAGTGCCCGGTGCGCGAGACGTGCCGCGAGTACGCGCTGGCCGAGCGCATCGATCACGGCGTGTGGGGCGGGACGTCCGAGCGCGAGCGGCGCCGGATCCTGCGCGAGCGCCGGCTCACCGCCGAGCGGGCCTAGGCCCGGTGCGGGCGACGCCGAGCCGTCAGTTGGAGGGCTTGGTGTCGTCGGCGGTGTCGTCCTTCGCGCCCTCGTCCAGGCCCGACTTGAACTCCTTCTGGGCCTGACCGAGCGAGCGAGCGAGCTTCGGCAGCTTGGCGCCACCGAACAGGACGAGCACGATCACCAGGATGATGATGAGCTCTTGCGGTCCGAGGTTCACCCGGTCGAGGGTAGCCCAGGAGGCTGCGACAACGAACGCGCCATCTCCCGGGGGGTGAGCCGTGCTCGAGTGCGTGGTCAACGTGAGCGAGGGGCAGCGAGCCGACGTGCTCGACCGTCTGGCGCGCGCCGCCGGTGACGATCTGCTCGACGTGCACGCCGACCCGGACCACCACCGGGCCGTGCTCACGCTCGTGGGCGAGGACGCAGCACGTGCCGTCGCCCGGCTGGCGGTCGAGATCATCGACCTGCGCGACCACGTGGGGGCCCATCCCCGCCTCGGCGCGGTCGACGTCGTGCCCTTCGTCGCCCTCGGTGCCACCCCGCCCGACAGCGCCGTCGCCGCCCGGGAGCGCTACCTGCGCTGGAGCGCCGACGAGCTCGGCGTGCCGGGCTTCCGCTACGGCACCGACCGCTCGTTGCCCGAGGTGCGTCGCCACGCCTTCCGCGAGCTGGCGCCCGACACCGGTGGACCCCACCCCCACCCGTCGGCGGGGGCCACGGCGGTGGGCGCCCGGGGTGTCCTCGTGGCCTACAACGTGTGGCTGGCCGAGCCCGACCTCGCCACCGCCCGGCGGGTGGCCGCCGAGGTCCGGGGGGAGGCGGTGCGGGCCCTCGGGCTCGCGGTGGGCGCCCGGGTGCAGGTGTCGATGAACCTGGTGGATCCGGCCCGGGTGGGCCCGGCGGCCGCGTTCGACGCGGTGGCCCGGCGCGTCGCGGTGGCCGGCGCGGAGCTGGTGGGACTGGTGCCGGCCACGGTGCTCGACGCGGTGCCCCGCCACCGCTGGGCCGAGCTCGACCTGGCCGACGACCGCACCATCGAGGCCCGGCTCGCCGCCCGCCGCCGATGACCGCGCCGGTCGGGTGTGGTGGTCCGACTGCGTGGTGGGACCCGCCGCGGCGTCAGGCCGGGCGGACCTGGAGGCCGCCGGTGCGGGCCAGGGCCCGCTGACGGCGGATGCGACGCCGCTCGCGCTCGCTCATGCCCCCCCAGATGCCGAACTTCTCGCCGTTGGCGAGGGCGTACTCCAAGCAGTCCTCGCGCACGACGCAGCCGCGGCAGACCTCCTTGGCCTCGCGGGTGGACGCCCCTCGCTCGGGGAAGAACAGGTCGGGATCGACGCCCAAGCAGTTGGCGTAGTCCTGCCAGCTCATCTCGTCGGCTTCATCGACCGGGGCCTCGGACATCGCCGACCTCCTCGTTGCGCTCGCGGCCCCCTCGCAGGAGCACTCGGTGCCCGCCCACGTGCGTGCTACTACCACACGCGTAATTACAATGGTGTGATCATCCCGCGGAACGCGCGATCGCGCAAGCCCCCTTCGCGGCCCGCCCGGCGGAGCGGGCTACGGCCGGGGCGATCCGAGCGCCTCGGCCACCACCGCGGCGAGCTCCTCGCGCCCGGCCGGGGTGAGGTGGAGCCCGTCCCACGACAGCTCGGGCCGATCGGCGATCACCGCGCCCCAGTCGGCCACGACCAGGTTGTCCCACCGGTCGCCTGCCGCCCGGATCACCTCGTTGATGGCCTCGCGGGTCGGCGACACGGGCGCCACGGTGAGCCACACGACGCGCGGCACGTCGGCGAGCACGGCCATGGCCTCGTCGAGCTGGCTGGCGTAGTCGCCCCGCTCGCCCTCGATGTAGTTGTTGCCGAGCTGGACGACCACCGCGCCGCCGATCTCGCTGCGCCGCTCGGCCAGCACGTCGACGGCCTGGGCCAGCCGGCGGCTCCCCTCGGCGTCGTAGGTGACGACCCAGTCGGCGAGCGCCGCGGGGATGGCGCGCGTGGTGCCGAGCAGGACCGAGTCGCCGATGACGTAGGCGCTGTTCGCCGCCGGCGGGCCGGTCGGCGCCGCGGGGATGGGCGGCGGATCGGCCCCGGTGTCGGGCGGCAAGGTGGTGGTGGGGGCGAGCGGCGCCACGGTGGTCGTCGGCGCGACCGTGGTGGACGTCGTCGTCACGAGCACGGCCTCGTCGGCGCCGCCGGACGCGTCGCCCCCGCACCCGGCCAACGAGACCACACCGACCACGGCGACCGCGAGCGCGGCGAGGGCGGGGCGAACGGGCACGGCGACCTTCGGGGGGCTGTCGGGGGGCGGAGCTTCCCCGCCAGTGTACGGACCGCCCCGGTGGGAGCGGCGGAGCTCAGCCCCGACGGCCCCGGCTCATCTGGCGCTTCTGCTCGATGAAGTCGACCAGCACGTAGTCGCCGAGGGTCTCGGGCGTGGTGAAGAACGCCCGCCCCTGGTTCATCTCGGTGAGCCGCTCGATGAACGCCTGGAGGTAGCTGCTGGCGTCGAGCATGAAGGTGTTGATGCGGATGCCGTCGCGGGTGCAGCGCTGGACCTCGCGCAAGGTGGCGTCGATGGTCTCGCGCACCGGCGGGTAGCTGAAGAACGGCTCGCCGCTCGGGGTGATGTGGGCGGTGGGCTCGCCGTCGGTGATCATGATGATCTGCTTGGTGCCGCTCTGGCGGGCGAGCATCTGGCGGCTCAGGGCGAAGGCGTGCTGCATGTTGGTGCCGTAGACGAAGTCCCACGACACCTCCGGCAGCTGCTGGGCGGTGAGCTCGCGGGCCACCTCGCTGAAGCCCACGATGCCGAGGAAGTCGCGGGGGAACTGGCTCGAGATGAGCGAGTGCAGCGCCATGGCGACCTTCTTGGCCGGCAGGAAGTTGTCGCGCATGGGCATGGAGAGCGACAGGTCGAGCATGAGCACGGTGGACGAGCGCACCAGGTGCTCGGTGCGCTCGACCTCGAAGTCCTCGGGCAGCAGGCGCACGGGTGTGCCCCCGCCGGTGCGGCGCACGGCGTTGCGCACCGTGCGCTCGATGTGGAGGTTGAACGGGTCGCCGAACTCGTAGGGCTTGGTCTCGTAGGCCCGCTCGTGTCCGGCCCCGACGCGCTCGATCTGGTGCTGGCCCATCTTGTCGGTGGCGAGCTTGCGGAACAGCTCGGAGAGCGCGTTCTGCCCGAGGCGGCGGATGGCGCGCGGCGTGAGCTCGAAGCGCCCCTCCTTGGTGTCGATCAGCCCCGCCTCCTGGAGCATCTTGGCCATCTCGGCCATGCGCTCGAGGCTCTGGGCGGCATCGTCGCCGAGCAGGTCGCGCGCCGCGTCGAGATCGGCCTCGGCCAGCGCCCCCGGCGAGGTGGCGTTGCGCAGCAGCTGCTCGAGCTGGTCGATGTCGCCGAGCTCGGACATGAGGTCGGCCGCCTCGGCGAACCCGAGCGGGTCCTGGCCCCGGAAGTCGTAGCTGCGCTCCCACCCGGCGTCGGGGAACGCGGCGCGCAGGTTGCGGCTCAGCTGGTCGACCTGGAACGCCAGGTCCATGTCGCCGAGCAGCTGCTCGGAGAGCCCCTGCAGCTGGGCCCGCTGCTCGGGGGTCATCGAGTTGAGCATCGACTGCATGGCGGCCATGCGCTGGGCCATGACCTCGAGCAGCTCGTCGAGCGTCTGGGGGTTCTCCGGGAAGAAGTCGCCGAAGCGGTCCATGAAGCCCTCGAAGTCGGGCTCCTCGCCCCGCTCGCGCTGCTCGAGCATGTGGTTCAGCTCGCTCATCATGTCCTTCATGCGCGCCAGGTCCTCGGGCGACATGTTCGACATGGCGCCGGCCATCTGGTCGACGTACTGCTGCATCACCTGCTGGCGGAGCTGGTCGAGCAGCTCCTCGAAGCGCTGCTGCGCCTCGGCCGACGTGAAGTCGTGCTCCTGGAGCTGACGGACCTGACCGGCCAGGTCGGGGGGCAACATGTCGAGGCCGAGCTGCTTGTCGGCCACCGACGCCTCGGTGACCTCGCGCTGGCGCTCGTCGCCCGACTGGCGGGCCCGCTCGGCGAGCTCGTCGAGGGCCCGACGCTCCATGTCGACGACCTCGCGGAGCTCCTGGGCGATGTCGTCGTAGACGCCGCCGAGGTCGAACCGGTCGAGCTGGTCCTTGCGGCGCCGGCGCAGCTTCTCGAGCATCTCGCGCACGCCCTGCATCCGCTCGCCGTTGCGGTCGCGCATGCCCGACTGCATCATCCGGCGCAGCGCGGCGTTGAGGTCGCCGTGATAGAGCAGATCGTCGGTGAGCTCTTCGAGCACGTCGTACGCATCGAGCTCGAACCCCGTCTGGGTGCCGTCCCAACGGGAGTACCGGAACCGAGAGGGCGCCATGGGTCGAGGGTATCGGTGCCGGGCCCGATGCGCCGGGCCGGGGCTACCGTGATCCGGCGAGCGGCCCCGCCGGACCCGGTGCGGCCCCGACCGACGGGGGAGGTGAGCACCACGTCGACGCCGTTGATCGTCGCCCTCGTCGTGGCGATCGTGGCCGCCGTCGCCGTCGTGGCCGCTCGCCGGTTCCGCCCCCGCGACCGCCTGGCCCCCTTCTCCGCCGCCGAGGCGGCCGAGGTGCGCGCCGCGCTCGAGCGGATCGAGGCCGAGCACATCCGTGAGGCCACCGCCGCCGCCGACCGCGAGCTCAGCCGGCTCGCCCGGGCGGGGGTCGCGCTCACGGCCATCCGGGTCACCGACGCCAGCGGGTCGTTCGCGGCCGCCACCGTCTCGTTCGAGGACGGCACCGTCATCGTGTTGCACGAGCCGCGCACGCTCCCGCTCGTCACCGTCGCCGCCGCCCTGCGCGGGGGCCAGACCGTGCGCCTGCGCGGCCACGACCACGGCGACCCACCGCGCATCGAGTTCTCGGTGAACGGCCGCCAGGTCGCCGTCCCCAGCCGGCGCATCCTGCGGCTGCCCACCGCCGAGTCACCCTGACGCGCCGTCCGGGCGTTCTCGTGTGGGTTCGTCGCGCCTGGCGCGACGGATCCACACGAGAACGGTGTCGCGGTCAGCCGGCGCGACGGTCGTCGCCGGGGACCTCGGTCGAGACCTCGACCCGGTTGCGCCCGGCGCGCTTGGCCCGGTAGAGCGCGGCGTCGGCGGCGGCGACCACCTCGGCGACCGAGGCGGCGCGGGATCGCCCGCTCACCGTCGCCACGCCGATCGAGGTGGTGATCGGCACCGTGCCCCGCACGTCGTCGCGCAGCACCTCGCTGCGGTCGATCGCGCGCCGCAGCCGATCGGCGAGCTCGCCGGCGCCGAGGCTGGGCGTCTCCCGGGCGATGACGGCGAGCTCCTCACCGCCGAGCCGGTAGACGGTGTCGGACGCCCGCACGGCCGAGCGCAGCAGGTCGGCGACGTGTTGGAGCACCCGGTCGCCGGTGGGGTGCCCGCACGTGTCGTTGACCGCCTTGAAGTGATCGAGGTCGAGCATCAGGAACGACAGCGGCCGCTCGGCGCGCCGCACGAGCGACAGCTCGGCGGTGAGATCGTGGTCGAGGCACCGCCGGTTCGGCAGCCGGGTCAGCGGGTCGAGTCGGGCCAGCTCGTCGGTGGCGGTGTAGAGACGGGCCGCCTCCAGCGCCGTGGCCACCGAGTCGACCAGCGTGGCCAGGACCGGGTCGTGAGCGGGGCCGACCAACGTCGACCCCCGCAGCTCGGCCGCCCCGATCACCCGGGCGCCGACGAGCAAGGGGAACACCACCCGGGTCGGGTCCTCACCCCCGACGACCGTGCGACCCGACACCACGGCTCGCCGGATCGCCTCGGGAGCGGGACGCGACGACTCGAGCCGACGGTCCCCGCCCCGGCGGGAGTCGGCCGCGCACCGCAGCCGGTCGGCGTCGGGACCCGTCCAGATCTGCGCCGACGCGCCCCGTCCCACCTGGGCCAGCGCCGCCGCCGAGGAGGTGGCGACGTAGGTGACGCTCTGGCTGCCGACCACGTCGCGGGTGACCTCGAGGACCTCGCGGAGGCGTGACGCGAGGAGCCGGGCCTCGTCGCGCTCGACCAGCATCTGCTCGAGACGCTGCTGAACGTCGTTCGACCCGCTGGTCACGGGTCGAGGATCGGACGCCGCCGGCGCCGGGTGAGGGCTGGGCGCCGAAACCGGCGCGCCCGGGGTGGGTCAGCTGCGGCCGCGGTAGGTGGCGCGACCGCCGAGGGCGTCCTTGTTGAGGCGCTTCGACAGGTGGAGGCCCTCGAGCACCAGCTCGACCGCGCTGGCGGTGAGCGCGGGCGAGGCGTCGTCGCCCACCAGCTCGCGCACCGGGTCGGCGAGGGCGGGCACGGCGGCGACGAGCGCCACGTAGTCGGCGGCCGACACGTCGTCGCCGGCGTTGACCACGACCCCCTCCTCGAAGGCGTCGAGCACGCCCCGGAAGTGCTCGGGCGAGACGTGGTCCTTGAACACCGACAGCACGGCGCTGCGCAGCAGGTGCTCGACGACCTGGCCGTCGCGCCCGTCGTCGAGCGACTCGATCTCGACCTTGCCCGACGTGGAGCTGGCCAGGGCGTCGAGGTCGGAGACGCGGGGGACGACCTCGGTCTCGCCCTGGCGGAGGGCCCGCCGGGCGGCGTTGGCGACCAGGGTCTCGTGGTTCGACACCGTGAGCCGCACCGACACGCCCGAGCGCTGGTTGATGTGGGGGCTCTGGCGGGCCAGCTGGGACAGGGTGGCCACGATCTCGGTCATGAACCGGGGGGTGGTGACCGACACCCCGGGCGCCTCGAGGGGACGGGCCTCCTGGAGGGCGATGGCGACCTCGGTGTCGACCTCGAGCGGGTAGTGGGTGCGGATCTGGGCGCCGAAGCGGTCCTTCAGGGGGGTGATCAGCCGGCCGCGGTTGGTGTAGTCCTCGGGGTTCGCCGACGCGAACAGCATGACGTCGAGCGGGAGGCGGATCTTGTAGCCGCGGATCTGCACGTCGCGCTCCTCGAGCACGTTGAGCAGGCCCACCTGGATGCGCTCGGCGAGGTCGGGGAGCTCGTTCATGGCGAACACGCCCCGGTTGGTGCGCGGCACCAGGCCGTAGTGCAACGTGAGCTCGTCGGAGAGGTAGCGACCCTCGGCCACCTTGATGGGGTCGACCTCGCCGATGAGGTCGGCGATGGAGGTGTCGGGGGTGGCGAGCTTCTCGCCGTAGCGCTGGTCGCGGTGCACCCAGTCGATGGGGGTGTCGTCGCCGAGCTCGGCGACGAGGTC
>DATHSN010000292.1:0-11209 GCA_035464115.1 Acidimicrobiales bacterium
CGGGTCCGCACCGTGCTGCACCCGTGGGCCCTGCTGGCGCGCACGCTGCCCCGCCAGCTCGCCGTCGTGTGCGTCCTCGTCGACGAGCACCCCGAGCGGGCGCTCATCCACGCACTCGCCGACGCCATGGGCGCGGTGGCCCGACGCCCCGTGGCGGCGGTCGACGACGGAGCCCTCACCATCGCGTTGCGGGCCACCGCGACGGCGCGCCCGCCCGGGGGCGAGGCGGTCACCACGCTCCTCGGCCGGCTCGACGCGGCCCGGGCGCGCGGCGTCGGGGCCTGGATGTCGCCGGTCAACACCATCTCCGTGCTCGACCGGGCCGACCCGATCCGGGTCGAGGGGCTCCCCTACCCCGATCTCTACCTGCCGTCCGAGCTGCGCCGGCTCCGCCAGCGGCCCATCGCGCTCACCGCCTGACCGCGATCAGCGGCCGTTGGCCGAGAAGTGCTGGTAGTCCTTGATGGTGGTCCAGCGGCCACCCCAGCCCCACCCGACCGCGTCGAACGCGGCCACCACCGCGTCGCCCTCCCGGATGAGGCCCGGGGTGACGGCGCTGCGGTCGAGGTGGGCGGCCCCCGCCGGTGGCAGCACCGTGCCCCGTGACGAGACGTAGGGGTTCTGCACCGGGTTGATGTCGACGGCGCGCCCGTAGGCGTGCTCGGACCAGCGGGTGCCGCCGGTGACCGCCCGGCAGTTGAACGCCGAGGTGTTGTTGGCCGCCATCGACGCGTCGTCGCTGCCCCCGTACTCGTCGACCGGGCGGATCCGCTCGACCGGGAAGCGCTCGTCCCACAGCCGGCGGAACACCGACTCGAGGTCGTCGACGGCGTCGGCGTGGATCACCAGCTCGCCCTCGAGGTCGGCGCCGTCGAACCCGTGGTGGGAGACCCGCACCGCGCGCAGGTCCTGGTAGGGCACCGGGCAGCCCGGTCGCCACGACACCATGGCGTCGGCCCGCTCGGCGCTGATCGCCGACACCTCCCACACGAACCCCGCCCGCGGCGGTGCCGGTGGCAGGCAGGCCGGCGGGGCGCAGGTGGCGGCCCACGCCATGAGCGCCACGAGGGGCGCGACCAGGCGGTAGGGCGGGGTCATCACCCGAGTGGTCGGCCGATGTGGGCGCGAAGTGAGGCGGCGGCCTCGTCGACGGCGCGCATCCCACCGGCGAGGATCGGCGCCAGCTGGACGAACGTGTGCACCTGGCCCTCGTAGTTGGCCAGCCGGGCGTCGACCCCTTCGGCCTGGAGGCGGGCGGCGTAGGCCATGCCCTCGTCGCGCAGCGGGTCGTACTCGGCGGTGATGATCAGCGCGGCCGGCAGGCCCGTGTGGCTCGCGGCCCGCAGCGGCGACGCCCGCCAGTCGTCGACCGGCGCGTCGTCGCCTGCGTAGTTGCGTCGGAACCAGAGCATGGTGTCCTTGGTGAGCAGGTAGCCCTCGCCGTTCTCGTCGATCGACGGGAAGCCCATGCCCATGTCGACCCAGGGGTAGACGAGCAGCTGGAACGCCAGCGCCGGGCCGCCCGCGTCGCGAGCCATGAGCGCCACGACCGCAGCGAGCATCCCGCCGGCGGAGTCGCCGCCGACCGCCAGGCGGGCCGCATCGCCGCCCAGGTCGTCGGCGTGGTCGGCCGCCCAGGTGACCGCGGCCCAGGCGTCGTCGACCGCGGCGGGGAAGGGGTCCTCGGGACCGAGCCGGTAGTCGACCGCCATGACCGCCACACCGGCGCGATCGCAGAGCAGGCGGCACAGGTGGTCGTGGCTGTCGAGGTCGCCGATGACCCCACCGCCGCCGTGGAGGAACACGAGCGTGCCGGTCGGCCCGTCGCCGGTCGGCCGGTAGATCCGCACGGGGAGGTCGCCCGCGGGCCCCGGGATCGTCCGGTCGACCACGTCGGCCACCGGCTGCGGGTCGCCGAGCAGGAGAGCCAGGCCCCGGTACGCCTCACGGCCGACCTCGGGGGGCTGCTCGGACATCTTCGGCGCGTCGCCCTGCATCTGCGCCATGGCGTCGATCAGCCCCTGCACCTGCGGGTCGAGCGGCATGGTCCCCCCTGTGAACGCTCCGTTTCGCTCCTCGGACCCTAGACGGCCCGGCAGTAGGGTCTCCCCGCCGTGAACGTCCTCGTCCTGCACGCCCACCCGGTGCCCGACAGCTTCAGCCACGCCGTGCGCGACACCGCGGTGGCCGCGATGGAGCGGGTCGGGCACACCGTCACGGTGGTCGACCTCTACGCCGAGGACTTCGAGGCCCGGATGTCGCTCGCCGAGCGGCGCGCCTACCACGGCGACACCCCGGTGATCGCCGACGATGTCGCCCGCCACGCCGCGCTGGTGCAGGCCGCCGACGCCCTCGTGTTCGTCTACCCCACGTGGTGGTTCGGGCTGCCCGCCATCTTGTTGGGGTGGCTCGACCGGGTGCTCGTGCCCGGCGTGGGCTTCGTGTTCGACGAGGACACCGGCCGCCCCGGCCCGGGGCTCACCAACATCCGCCGCATCGTCGGCATCTCCACCTACGGCTCGTCGTGGACGTACATCAAGGGTGTGAACGATGCCGGCCGGCGCACGCTGTTGCGCACGGTGCGGATGGTGTCGCACCGCTGGTGCCGCACCGGCTGGATCGCCCTCTACGGCGCCGACACCGCCGACGACGCCCGCCGCCGCCGCTTCCTCGCCGAGGTCGACCGACGGATGGCCCGGCTGTGAGCCCGGTCCGATGAGGGCGCTCGTGGTGGTCGCCCACCCCGATCCCGACTCGTTCGGGGGCGCGGTGCGCGCCCGGGTCGAGGCCGGCCTCGCCGCGGGTGGCCACGAGGTGCGGGTCATCGACCTCTACGGCGAGGACTTCGACCCCCGCCTCACCGAGCACGAGCGCCGCCACCACCTCTCGCCCCCCGACACCAAGCCGGCCGTCGCCGCCCACGCCGAGGCCCTGCGCTGGTGCGAGGCCCTGGTGCTCGTCCACCCCACGTGGTGGGGGAACCAGCCCGCCATCCTGAAGGGCTGGTTCGACCGGGTCTGGATCGAGGGCGTGGCCTACACGCTGCCCCCGGGCGCCGACCGGATCCGCCCGCTGCTCACCAACGTGCGCCGGCTCGTGGTGGTCACCACCCACGGGTCGCCCAAGCGCACCAACGCCCTGCAGGGCGAGCCCGGCAAGCGCATCGTCCTGCGGGGCCTGCGCCTGCTGTGCCATCCCCTGTGCCGGTCGCGCTGGATCAGCTTCTACGGCGTCGACGCGTCGACCCCCGACCAGCGCGCCGCGTTCCTCGACCGCGTCGAGCGCCGCCTCCGCCGCCCCTGACCGCCGCCCCTGACCGCCGCCCCGCCCCCCACCCACCCGAACCGGCGAATCCACGGTGCGCCAGGCGCACCCACGATTCGCCACAACGGCGGACGGGGCGCCCCCACCCGAACCGGCGAATCCACGGTGCGCCTGGCGCACCCACGATTCGCCAGAACGGGGGACGGGGTACGCCCCCCACGTGCTACTCGAGGCGGATCAGCCCGTTGGGGGTGTCGAGCATGGCGGTGAAGCCGGGCTCGTTGGCGTGGGTGACCTCGACCTCGAGGCCGAGCTTCTCGAACAGGTGGCGGAGCTCGTCGCTGTCGGGGTGGAGGACCTCGAAGCGCATCAGCGCGCACCCCGCCGGGCACGACAGCGACGGGTGGCGGGTGTCGGTGGCCCACTCGATGGCGAACGGCAGGGCCAGGCCGAAGGTGTGGCCGCCGAGCTCGACGTTGCGCCACCGCGCCCGGCGACCGTCGGGCGTGACCCGCTCGCCCTCCACCACCTCGGCGGTGAGCCCGAGGTCGCGGGCGTGGCTGGCGGTGGCCATGGCGTCGTGGGTCCGCACGCACCAGGTGAACAGCTGCGGAAGCGCGAGCGTCGCCAGGTAGCCACCCAGCGTGTCGACGAGCACCTGGTCGGGATCGGGACCGATCACCTCGAGGAAGCGCTCGTCGCCGAGGCCCAGCAGCGCGTTGGCGGTGCCCCGGCCGGGGTGGGAGCCACCCGGCGACGGCGCCAGCCCCACCAGGTCGGCCAACCGCTCGGTCCCCCCGCGCAGCTCCGGGACGGCCCAGAGCAGGTGGTCGAGGGTGAGCGACGGCGGGACGGTCATCCGGGCATCGTCCCTCACCGCGAGCGGCGCCGTCACGACGGCGGGACGGCGGCCCAGCCGCGGTCGCTAGCCTCGCGGCGATGACCGACCCGGCCCTGGCCACCACCACCGAGCCCCGTCGGGGCGCGCTCAGCATCGACGAGATCGTCGACGTCGGGCTCCGCCTCGTCCGCTCGCAGGGCCTCGGTTCGATCACCATGCGGCGCCTCGCCGACGAGCTCGGGGTCACCCCCATGGCCGTGTACCACCACCTGGCGAGCAAGCAGGAGCTGCTGGCCCGGGTGGTGGAGCGCATCGGGGTCGACGTGCGCCTGCCCCACGACGGACGGCCCTGGACCGAGCAGATGCGGCACTACTGCATGGGCTGGCGCGAGGAGCTCCGCCGACACCCGGGGGTGGCCCGTCACCTGCTCACCCAGGAGGCCCCGCCGGCCACCGCCCTGCGGGTCCTCGACGACGCCGTCGGGCTGCTCATCGAGGCGGGCTTCGACGAGCGGGAAGCAGCCCGGGCCTATGCCGCCCTGGTCAGCTTCGTGCTGACCCGGGTCGATCTCGAAGAGGTGCTCGACACCGCCGGGACGCGGGGCGCCGAGGTCCCCGACCACCTCATCGCCGCCCTCGGGGGCGGACACGACGTCGACTTCGGGCTCGTCGTCGGCTACCTCGAAGAGCTCACCGACGACGATCACTTCACCTACATGCTCGACGCGCTGCTCGCGGGCATCGAGGCCGGCCGCACCCGGGCCTGACACCGATCAGGTGGGGCCGACCACCTCGAGGAACGTGCCCCGGGTCCCGCTGCTGCGATGGACCACCACCGGCCCCGCGAGGTCGAGCGGCGGCGCGGCCAGGCTCAGCCGGGTGGCGGTCCACAGGCCCACCAGCACCTCGCCGGCCCGGGTCGCCACCGACACCTCGGGCTCGGCCCCGTCGAGCTCCCCCGCCACCTCGGTGGCGATCGCGACGGGCCCGGCGAGGGCCGGTTCGGAGGTGATCAGCGCCGCCCACGGGGTGGTGGTCAGCGGCTGCGAGCGCACCAGCCACCGCCAGGGCCGGTGGGCGTGGCGGTCGCGGAGGCCGGCGGCGCGCAGGCGGCGGACGAGCACCCGGGAGTCGACCGGCTCGGCCCCGAGCTCGATCGCGTGCGCCCGCAACGGTGCCGGCACGTCGTAGTGGTCGCCCTGGAAGGCCACGTAGGGCACGCCGAGGGTGTGGGAGAAGCGGTGCAGCTCGTCGTGATCGACGTCGCTCACCAGGTGGGCCCAGCGCTCGCCGCGCCACGGCCACACCGCGGGGTCGACGAGCAGGGCCATCGCACCGAGGCTACGGCCGGCTCAGGGCACCAACGCCACCTTGCCGGTGATCCGGCGCTCGAGCAGATCGCCCATCGCGGCGGCCGCATCGGCGAGGGGGCGGGTGGCCGGCGCGGTCGGTCGGAGGCGGCCGGCGGCCACGTCGGCGAGCACCCCGAGCAGCATCTCCCGGTTCTCGGCCCGGTTCCGGCCGGCCCACGCGCCCCAGTCGACCCCCACCACCGTGCGGTTGTTGAGCAACACCAGGTTGGCGGGCAGCGCCGGGATCCCACCTCCGGCGAACCCGATCACGAGGTAGCGACCGAGCCAGCGGGTCGCCCGCAGCGCCGGTTCGGCGTGGGGGCCACCGACCGGGTCGACCACCACGTCGGCGCCGCCGTCGGTGATGGCGCGCACCTCGGCCTTCAGGTCGACCGTCGTGTAGTCGATGGTGGCGTCGGCGCCGGCCGCCCGGGCGGCCTCCAGCTTCTCGGCGCTCGAGGCCGCGGCCACGACGCGGGCGCCGAGGTCACGGGCCACGTCGATGGCGGCCAGGCCGACCCCACCGCCGGCGCCGAGGACCAGCACCCACTCGTCGGGGGCGACGGCGGTGCGCCGGGTGAGGGCGAAGCGCGCCGTGCCGTAGCTCTGCAGCATGGTGGCGGCCACCGCGAGGTCGACGCCGTCGGGCACGGGGAGCACGGCCGCGGCGGGCACCGCCACCTGCTCGGCGAACGCGCCGAGGCCCGGTGAGGCCACCACCCGGTCGCCGACCGCCACCCCGTCGACCCCGTCGCCCACCTGGGCCACCGTGCCCGCCAGCTCACCGCCGGGGACGAAGGGCACCGGGGGGAGGATCTGGTAGCGACCCTGCACGAACAGCCCGTCGACGTAGTTGACCCCCGCGGCGGCGACGTCGACCACGACCTGGCCGGGCCCGGCGACGGGCGGATCGGTGTCGACCACCTCGAGTCCGTCGAGGGGTCCGAGCTCACGGCAGAGGAGGGCGCGCACGGGGTCCAGCATGGCCGAGCCGAGGACCCGGCACGACCGTCGTCGGGAACCGTCGGGCCCTGCCCGACGTCGAACGGCTGTGCGAGCGACACTGGTGGCCATGGGCTTGGTCCTGATGCTCGGCCTCACCGCGTGCGGCGACGACGCCGGGTCGGGCGCGGGCGCCGTCGACCTCGCCGGTCGCGAGCTGTGGTCGGTGGCCCGCACCGTGGACGGCGCCGACCAGCCGCTGGTCGCGGGCAGCACCGTGCGGCTGACGTTCACCGACTCCGGGGTGAGCGCCAACGCCGGCTGCAACACGATCTTCGGCGACGCCCGCATCGAGGGCGACGAGCTGGTCGTCGGCGCGCTGGCGTCGACCAGCATGGCGTGCGAGCCCGACCTCATGGACCAGGACCAGTGGCTGGCCGACCTGTTGAGCTCGCGCCCCACGCTCGCCGTCGACGGCGACGAGGTCTCGCTCACGTCGGGCACGACGGTGCTCACCCTCGTCGACCGCCGGGTCGCCGATCCCGACCGTCCCCTCGTGGGCACCACCTGGACCGTCGACACGCTCATCAGCGGCGACGCCGCGTCGTCGCTCCCGGCCGGCGTCGATCCGCCCACCCTCACGATCGGCGACGACGGACGCTTCACGGCGTTCCTCGGCTGCAACCGGGCCAACGGACCGGTGGCCGTGGGCGACACCACGCTCACCTTCGGACCGGCGGCCACCACCCGGATGATGTGCCCGCCCGACGCCATGGACGTCGAAGCGACGGTGCTCGCCGTGCTCGACGGGGAGGTCACCTGGTCGATCGAGGGCCCGGCGCTGCACCTCGACGGACCCCACGGCGCGCTGCGGCTCGTCGCCGGGTGAGGTCGGGTGCGGTCGGGTGAGCGCCCCGGCCGCCCCTGCGGTCGCCCGGTGAACGAGCGGCATCGGTAGCGTGAACGACCGTCGCGTCGACCCGACGCGGGGGAGCAGCACACGTGACCGAACTCGACACGGGGAGCCAGGCCGAGCCCGGAGCGCGCCCACGGCGCCGCGGCGCCGACCTCGCCGACCGCACGTTCCGGTCGCTGCGGGTGGCGAACTACCGCCGGTTCTTCAGCGGGATGGCGGTGTCGGCCACCGGCCAGTGGTTGCAGCTGGTGGCCCAGGGGTGGCTCGTCCTCCAGCTCACCGACGACGGGGTCGCCCTCGGCACCGTCACCGCCCTGCAGTTCCTGCCCATCCTGCTCGGTGGGGCCATGGGCGGGGTCGTGGCCGACCGCTTCGACAAGCGACGCCTGCTCATGGTCACCCAGTCGGCCGCGGCCACCCTCGCCCTCGTGCTCGGCACCGCGGTCGTGCTCGACCGGGCCACGATCGCGCTCGTCTACGCGCTGGCGTTCGCGCTCGGGTGCGTCAACGCCGTCGACAACCCCACCCGGCGCAGCTTCATCGCCGAGCTGGTGCCGGGCGAGCACGTCACCAACGCGGTGAGCCTCAACACCACGGTGATGACCTCGGCCCGCATCGTCGGGCCCGCCCTGGCGGGGCTGCTCATCGGGACGGTCGGGCTGGCGGCGTGCTTCTTCCTGAACGGGGTGTCGTTCATCGCCGTGCTGATCGCCCTGTGGCGGATCCGTCCCGACGAGCTGTTCCGGTCGGCCCCCGCCCGCCGCGCCCCGGGCCAGGTGCGCGAGGGGCTCCGCTTCGCCCTCGGCCACGCCGACGTGCGCATCGCGCTGATCATGGTCGGCGTCGTGTCGACCGCGGCGTTCAACTACCAGGTGGTGGTGCCGCTGCTCGCCGAGCGGACGTTCGGCGGCGATGCCACCACCTTCGGGTTGCTGCTGTCGGCGACCTCGGTGGGGTCGTTGCTCGGGTCGCTGTTCACCGCGGGGCGGGTGACGGTGACCGTGCCGTTCCTGGTCGCCACCTGCGCGGCGTTCGGCGCGGCGATGACGGTCGCCGCGCTCGCCCCCACCCTGCTGGTGCTCTTCGCGCTGGTGGTCCCCATGGGCGCGGCGGGCGCCGCGTTCGTGTCGGGGGCGAACGGGTTGCTGCAGGTGGCCACCGCGCCGGAGTACCGGGGGCGGGTCATGGCGCTGTACTCGGTGGTCTTCCTCGGCTCGACACCGATCGGCGGGCCCATCGTGGGGGCCATCGCCGAGGCGTTCGGGGCCCGCTGGGGGTTCCTCGTGGGCGGCGGGGTCACCCTCGCGGTGGCAGCGGTGGTGGCCACCACCCGGCTGCGGCCGGGTCGCCTCACCCCCGCCTGATCGCGGCGGGCGCTACGCGCCAGCGGGGTCGGGCACGAGCCGGGCGAGGAGCGTGACCTCGGCGATGCGCCGCCCGTCGGTGTCGTCGGCCCACGACCGCAGCCAGAGCATCTCGGCGTCGTCGGTGGCGCCGACGTCGATCACCTGGGCGCCGAAGCGGTAGGCCCGGTCGAGCAGGAGCGGCCCGTTGCGGTGACGCAGCTCGACCGCCCGGTAGTACACGATGGTGGGCTCCACCGAGTTGCGCAGTCCGGTCGTCGGGATGTGGGCGAGCGCCGACACCTCGGTGTGGGGCGTGGCGATCGGACCGCCCCACGGCGAGTCGCCGTCGTACCAGGGGAGGGGGCCGAGGACCTCGGCGTCGGCGAGGCGTCGACGCTGCTCCGTGCCGTCGAGCACGGCGGTGACCGCGTCGAGCCGGTCGCCGGGTTCGACGCCGGCCAGGATCCGCCGCGGGCGGTCGGGCGTGCCGACGAGGAAGCGTCGCTCGAGCTCGGAGACCTCGTCGGGTTCGCCGACCGCGGCCGTGCCGATGGCCACCGGCGAGCCGTCGGGACGTTCGATGCGCACCTCGACCTGGTCGCGCCCACCCGACCGGTGGGCGACCACCTGGGTGGGCTCACCGTCGACGGTCGGCGACTCGAACCACAGCGACACCGAGCCCTGGCTGAACCAGCGGTCGCCGAACACGTCGACGAGCACCGGGGGGACGGCCTCGAGGTGGACGCGAGCCGAGACGAATCCGACGCGGATCTGGGGAACGAACACCCCGGCCCCCTGCGCGTCGAGCATGGACGACTCGTTGCGCGGCTCGACCACGTCGCCCCGCACCACACCGGTGTGGATCATGTTCCCCGCCTCCGCCGTCCGCACCCGCTTCACCCTGAGGTCAACTGAACCCCAGGTGACGCCGGCCGTCAACCCGTGGGCTCGCCCACCGCCGTCCGGCGCCGATCGTCGCGGGCGGCGCGACCGACGGATCAGACCCCGGCGAGCTCGGCGGCGTCGGCGGCCGCCCGCTTGTCGGCCATGCGTGCCGCGACGCGACCCGACTTGGCCAGGTAGGCCACCAGCTCGTCGCGGGCGGCCTCACCGGTGGCGTCGAGGCCCTCGACGTTCTCGATGTCCCAGTGCCGCAGCACCACCGGCACGAGGATGTGCTCGTGGTGGGCGACCAGGTCGTAGATGCCCGCCTTGGCGATGGCCTTGGAGTGCGCGGCGAAGTCGGGGATGCCGGTGCCGGGCATGGCGAAGCCGATGACCTCGTCGGCGATGGCCCGCATCATGGTGGAGGGGTCGGCCTCGAGCGCCGCCTTGGCGATGTCGCGGTAGAAGAGGAAGTGGAGGTTCTCGTCGGACGCCACCCGGGCCATCACCTCGTAGCCGGCGGGGTCGTCGAGCATCTTGCCGGTGTTGCGGTGGGCGATGCGCGTGGCCAGCTCCTGGATGGCCAGGTAGGCGAACCCGTGGAACGCCGTCGGCGGCTCGGGCACCTCGCCCGACGACATCTGCACCATGCGGGCATCCTCGAGCGCCACCGGATCGATCGACCGGGTGACCACCAGGTAGTCGCGGATGGCCATGGCGTGACGGCCCTCCTCGGCCGTCCACCGGCGGGTCCACTCCGACCAGGCGCCGCCACCGGGACCCCCGAACATGCGGTGCACGTCGCGGAAGTAGTACGGCAGGTTGTCCTCGGTGAGCAGGTTGACGAACAGCGCCGAGCGCACCGGCGCGGGCACCACCGCGTCGGCGGGGTCCCACTCGTAGTCGGCCTCGAAGTCCTCGCCCCGGCTCCACGGCACCACGGCGTGGGGGTACCAGGTGCGGGTGGCCTCGAGGTGGCGCTCGAGGAGCTGCTCGGCGGTGGGGGCGAGCTCGTGGAGCAGATCGAGATCGTTCATCCGTTCAGCCTACCTACCAGTCGGTAGGGGTCAACCGGGGTGGACGAATGAGCCACCCGGCCCATAGATCTCACTCTCCGTGGTGCTTACACTGCTCTCAGTACATACGAGCGGTCACCCAGCCAGGTGGCCGTCTCGGGGACACGTTGATCCTTCCGACTCCCTTGGTCGCACACAGTCGGAAGAGGAGTGAGAGCGAACCCGGCCCCGACGTCGCACACACGTCCCGGTCGGGTTCTCCGCGTTGGAGCGCCTCCGGGGCACCGAGCCTCCAGGAGCCCTCCATGATCCGCACCTCCCTCCGCAGCCGCCGCCTCGCCGCCGCATCGTTCGCGGCGGTCCTCGCCCTCGGCGCCCTCGCCTCCCCCGCCGCAGCCGCCAAGCCCGAGAACCCCGGCCGGGGCGGCGACGTCGACGCACCGCCGACCCAGAGCGAGGCGACTGCCACCCGTATTGAGTGGGGCGGCAAGTTGGGAGCAGAGCACCTGGCCACTGGCGACGATTGCCAACCCGGGCAGATGATCGAGTGGCACCTCGTCTTGACCCCCAAGGGCAAGACCATCGACGAGGTCACAGACCTCAACGTGTCGTTCAACGGCACCCCGGCCACCATGACGATCGATCAC
>DATHSN010000293.1:0-10206 GCA_035464115.1 Acidimicrobiales bacterium
CGAGCCGCAGGAGCGCAGATGGCCGACCGACCGTCCACCGACGCCGTCGTCATGTTCGGCGCCACCGGCGACCTGGCCCGCAAGAAGCTGCTGCCCGCGCTCTACGCCCTCGAGGGCGAGGGCCGCCTCACCGGGCCGGTCATCGGGGTGTCGACGTCACCGTGGACCGGTGTCGAGCTGCGCCAGCGCCTCCACGACGCGCTCGTCGACCGCCACGGCGAGAACGGCTTCGACGGCGCCACCTTCGACCGCTTGGCCGCCCGCCTCGACTACGTGTCGGGCGACTACCGCGAGGACGCCACCTTCGACCGCCTCGCCGAGCGCCTGGGCGAGGCCGAGCACCCGCTGTTCTACCTGGCGATCCCACCGTCGCTGTTCGACGACGTCATCCGCCAGCTCGGCCGCACCGGGTCGGCCGAGGGTGGCCAGGTGATGGTGGAGAAGCCCTTCGGCCGCGACCTGGCCACGGCCCGCGAGCTCAACGCGGTGGTCCACCGGGTCTTCCCGGAGGACTCGGTGCTGCGCATCGACCACTTCCTCGGCAAGGAGCCGGTCGAGAACCTGCTCGTGCTCCGCTTCGCCAACTCGATGCTCGAACCGCTGTGGAACCGCAACTTCGTGTCCAACGTGCAGATCACGATGGCCGAGAGCTTCGGCATCGACGGCCGGGGCGCGTTCTACGACAGCGCCGGGGCCATCCGCGACGTGGTCCAGAACCACCTGCTCGAGATCGTGGCCCTGCTGGCCATGGAGCCCCCGACGGGGCGCGACTCCGAGGCGCTCCAGGAGGAGAAGGTCAAGCTCTTCCGGCAGATCGCGCCGCTCGACCCGGCGAAGCTGGTGCGCGGCCAGTTCCGCGGCTACCCCGACGTCTCGGGGGTGGCCCCCGGGTCCGACACCGAGACCTACGCCGCCATGCGCTTCGAGATCGACTCCTGGCGCTGGGCGGGCGTCCCCTGGCTGGTGCGCACCGGCAAGCTGCTGCCGACCACCGTCACCGAGGCCATCGTCGAGTTCGCCACCCCGCCCCGCCTGCTGTTCGCCGACCCGGGTTGCCCGGCTCCGCACCCGAACCACCTGCGGCTGCAGTTCGACGGCAACGGCTCGGTGGCGCTGCACCTGCACGTCAAGGAGCCGGGCGACGCCCTGGTGAGCCGGTCGGTCGACCTGGCCATCGGCGCCGACCTGTTCGACGGCCGGGCCCGCGACGCCTACGAGCGCCTGCTCTTCGACGCGCTCGAGGGCGACCGCCGCCGCTTCGGCGACCAGCGCGCCCTCGAGGAGCAGTGGCGCATCGTCGAGCCGGTGCTCGACCACCACGACCCCGTCCACCTCTACGAGCCGGGCTCGTGGGGTCCCGAGGCCGCCGCCGCCCTCGCCGCCGACGTCGGCGGCTGGCACGACCCCGTGTAGGGCTCGCCCTGGTCGGGCTCAGCCCGCGGCCGACGCCTCCTGGATGGCCCGCCACACCTTCTCGGCGGTGCACGGCATGTCGATGTGGCGCACGCCCAGGTGGGCCACCGCGTCGATCACCGCGTTGTGCACCGCCGGGGTGGCGCCGATGGTGCCCGACTCGCCGATGCCCTTGGCCCCCAGCGGGTTGAGGTGGGTGGGCGTCTCCTGCACCACCCGCTCGAAGGCGGGGAGCTCGGTGGCCGAGATGAT
The DNA here is from genome assembly GCA_035464115.1 of Acidimicrobiales bacterium. Taxonomy (GTDB): domain Bacteria; phylum Actinomycetota; class Acidimicrobiia; order Acidimicrobiales; family SKKL01; genus DATHSN01. The sequence continues at coordinate 1,666 of DATHSN010000293.1, forward strand.
GCCGTAGTCGGCGAACGTGGCGGTGAGCGGGTTGCCGTCGGCGTCGAAGCGGACCTCCTCGAGCAGCGCCTGCGCCGCCCCCTGGGCCAGGCCGCCGTGCACCTGGCCCTCGGCCAGCAGCGGGTTGAGGAGGGTGCCGGCGTCGTCGCACGCGACGAGGCGGACCAGCTCGACGCCGCCGGTGTCGGTGTCGACCTCGACGACCGCCACGTGGGCGCCGAACGGGAAGGTGGCGCCGTCCTGGGAGAACTCCGACACGCCGACGAGCGGGTTCTCGTCGTCGGCGGTGGCGGCGGCCACGTCGGCCCACGACACGGCGCGGGCCGGGGTGCCGGCCACGTGGAACGACCGCGTCGCGGTGTCGTGCACCACGTCGTCGACCGCGGCCTCGAGCAGGTCGGCCGCCTTGTCGCGGGCGAGGTCGGACAGGCGGTCGGCGGCGTCGCGGATCGACGAGCCGGCGATCTGCACCGAGCGCGATCCGCCGGTGACGCCGCCGGTGGGCACCAGGTCGGTGTCGCCGTGCACGACGGTGACGTCGTCGATCGACAGCCCGAGCCGGTCGGCCACGAGCATCGCCCAGGCCGTGTGGTGGCCCTGCCCGTAGGGCGACGAGCCGGTCTTCGCCAGCACCGTGCCGTCGGGGAGCAGCTCGACCGAGCCGTACTCGGAGCCGCCGCCCCCGGCGGTGATCTCGACGTAGACCGACAGCCCGATGCCCAGCTGGCGGACGGCGCCGGCCTCGCGGCGCCGGCGCTGCTCGGCGCGCAGGTCGTCGTAGCCGGCGGCCGCGAGCGCCTTGTCGAGGGCGCCCTCGTAGTCGCCCGAGTCGTACGGGGTGCCGGCGACCGTGGTGAGGGGGAAGCGGTCGGGTGTGAGGAAGTTGCGGCGCCGCACCTCGGCCGGGTCCATCCCGATCTCGGTGGCGAACAGGTCGACCGCCCGCTCGATGGCCGCCGCCGCCTCGGGCCGGCCGGCGCCGCGGTAGGCGACCGTGGGCGTGGTGTTGGTGGCGACCGACCGCGACGAGAACTCGGCGTTGTCGAGGTCGTAGACGCCGGTGAGCATGGTGCGGGTCATCCAGGGCAGCACCGCGCCCATCGACGGGTAGGCGCCGGCGTCCTGGAGGACGGTGAGCCTGTAGGCGGTGATGCGGCCGTCGCGGGTGCCGCCCATCTCCACCTGCTGGACCTGGGCGCGCCCGTGGCCCATGCCGACCAGGTTCTCCGAGCGGGTCTCGGCCCAGCGGACCGGCCGGCCGACCCGGCGGGCCAGCCACCCGAGCAGCAGCTCCTCGGGGTAGAGCCGGGCCTTGGCGCCGAAGCCACCGCCCACGTCGGGCGAGATCACCCGGATCTGCGCCTCGTCGATGCCGAGGCCGCTGGCGAGCGCCTCGCGGATCGGGTGGGCGCCCTGGCACGAGGCGTAGTGGACGAGGCGGCCGTCGTCGCCCCAGTAGGCGGCGGCGACCCGGGCCTCGATCGGGGCCGGGGCGACCCGCTGGTTCATCACCCGTTGGCTGACGACGACCTCGCAGTCGGCGAAGTCGGCGGTGAGCTTGCGGGCCTCGAGCTCCATCACCAGGTTGGTGCCGGCCTCGGTGTGCACGAGCACCTCCGAGGTCAGGGCGTCGTCGGGGTCGATCACCGCCGGGAGCGGGTCGTAGTCGACGAAGACCAGCTCCGACGCGTCGAGCGCGGCGGCGACCGACTCGGCCACGATCGCCACGATGGGCTCGCCCACGAAGCGCACGACGCCCCGCGCCAGCACCGGCTGGACCATGGCCTGGTTGAGCAGCCCCATCGACGGGGCCTGGTCGGCCAGGTCGACGTCGGCGGCGGTGACCACGTCGACCACGCCGGGCGCCGCCTTCGCCTCGTCGACGTCGATCGTGTCGATGCGGGCGTGCGCCATGGTGGAGCGCACGTAGACCACGTGGAGCGCACCCGGCGGCAGCTCGACGTCGGCGACGTAGGTGCCGCCGGTGGTGAGGAACGCAGGGTCCTCGGTGCGCAGGACGCGGTTGCCCAGGATGCTCATGCGGTGGTTCCCCCCGGTGGTCGGTGCGCCGCCGAGCCTACCGGCGCCCTGTGCCGCTACCGGCCGGTGAAGAGGGCGGCGCGCCGCTCGAGGAAGGCGGCGACGCCCTCGGCGTGGTCGGCGGAGCGGAAGCACGCGGTGAGGGCGTCGACGTGGGCGGCCATGTGGTCGGCCACGTCGCGCTCGAGACCGCCGTAGACCAGCTCCTTGATCCGCCGGTGCGAGTGGGGCGACCCGAGCAGGTAGCGCTCGGCCTCGGCGCGGGCGACGTCGAGGAGGTCGTCGGGGTCGACCACCGCGGCCACGTAGCCGATGGTGAGCGCCTCGTTGGCCGAGAGGAACTCGCCCGAGTAGAGCAGGCGGAGCGCCCGCTGGTGGCCGATGAGGCGGGGGAGGAGCCACGAGCCGGCGCCGGTGTCGGGCACCAGGCCCCGGTGGGCGAAGTTCCAGGCGAACCGGGCGCGGGTCGACGCGATCCGCACGTCGCACTGCGAGCTGAACTCGGCGCCCATGCCCACCGCGGGTCCGTCGATGGCGCCGATGACCGGCTTCGGGCACGAGACGAGGGGCCACCACTTGTCGCCCTCGTGGGCCTCGCCCCGCACGCCGCGGGTCTCGCCGGGGATGGTCGCCAGGTCGGCCAGGTCGGTGCCCGCGCAGAACGCCCCGCCCGAGCCGGTGACGATCACCACCCGGGCGTCGTCGTCGGCCCCGGCGCGCGCCACGGTGTCGAGGAACTCCCCGAGCATGGCGTAGGTCATGGCGTTGCGCTTCTCGGGCCGGTCGATGGTGATCGTGGCGATCCCGTCGGCCACCTCGTAGCGGATGTGGTCGGACACGTCGTCTCCTCAGCCTGGATCAACCGGGGGATCTTCGCATGCGGTCGCTCGGCGATCGCCGGTGCGTCCCCGCCCGACCCGGGAGCGGGTGGTGTCGGGCACGGTGGGTAGCGTCGTCACATGGCCGTGCTCCACACCCATGCCTTCGGCTCACCCGACGGAGCGCCGCTGCTGTGCGTGCACGGGATCTCGGGTCACGGCGGCCGGTTCCGTCGCGCCGCCGAGACCGGCTGGCCGGACCGGCGCACCCTCGCCGTCGACCTCCGAGGGCACGGGCGGTCGACGTCGGATGGCCCCTGGTCCGTCGAGCGCCACGTGGCCGACCTGGTGGACACCCTCGACCACGCAGGTGTCCTCGATCCGGTCGACGTGGTCGGTCACTCCTTCGGTGGGCTCCTCGCGCTGCACCTGCTCGCCGCCGCACCCGAGCGGGTGCGGCGGATCGTCCTGCTGGACCCGGCCGTCGCCCGCCCCGGCGGGTTCGGCGCCGAGCGGGCCTCGTCGGTGGTGGCCGACGTGGGGTTCGCCAGCCGGGACGAGGCCGACGCCTGGCGTCGGCGTGGACTGGCCGAGCACCTCGACGCCGACGTCGTCGACGCTGTCGTGGCCGAGGAGCTCGACCAGCACCTCGTCGGTGACGACGACGGCCGGTACCGGTTCCGGTGGTTCGCCCCGGCGGTGGTGACCGCGTGGGGCGAGGTGTGCCGGGGGGTCCCCGAGATGCCCGTGCGGCGCCCGACCCGGTTGGTGATCGCGAGCCGCGGGGGGATGGTCACCCCCGAGGTGGTGGTCGCGCTCCGTGACCGGTTGGGCGAGCAGCTGTCGGTCGTCGAGATCGATGCCGGTCACCTGCTCTTCTGGGACGCCCACGACGAGATGGTGGCGTCGGTGACCAGCGCTCTCGGCTGAACCCGGCCCCGCCCGACCGGTCGGGACTCAGCTCGGGTCGCGGTGGCGCAGCCGCCGGCCGGGGCGGGCGGCGGTCGGTGCGCCGCCGTCGACCACCGCGGCGCCGGCCACCCACACCGTGTCGATGCCCACCGCGTGGCGCTGTGGATCGTCGTAGGTGGCGGTGTCGGCGACGACGTCGGGGTCGAGCAGCACCAGGTCGGCCCAGCCGCCCTCGACGACCCGGCCCCGGTCGGTGAGCCCGAAGCGGTCGCACGACAGGCTGGTCATGCGGCGCACGGCGTCCTCGAAGCCGAGCACGCCCCGACTCCGGACGTACTCGCCGAGCACCCGGGGGAAGGTGCCGAACAGGCGGGGGTGGGGCACGCCGTCGAGGTCGGGGATGCCGTCGGAGCCCACCATCACCAGCGGGTGGCGCAGGTTGGTCTCGATGTCGGCCTCGTCGAGGGTGAAGTGGATGCACAGCGTCGACCGCCCGCGCTTGGCGTTGACGATCTCCTTGACGATCTCGTCGGGACCGACGCCGCGCTCGGCGGCGATGTCGGCCACCATCCGCCCCTCGTAGGCGGGGAACGCCGGGCAGGTGGCGATGCGCACGATCGCCGAGAACTCGGGGTCGGGGCGCTGGGCGTCGACGTACTGGGCGAGCGGTCCGCTGCCTGCGGTGTAGGGGTAGACGTCGAGGGTGACGTCGGCGCCCTCGGCGTTGGCCCGGTCGACCCGGGCCAGCGACTCGGCCACCTTCCCCCAGTTGCGCCGCCCGGCCGCCTTGTGGTGCGAGATCTGGGCGCGGAGCCCGCCGGCCCCGGCGACGATGCGCAGCGTCTCCTCGACCGATTCGATGAGCCGGTCGCCCTCGTTGCGCATGTGGGTGGCGTAGAGGCCGTCGAACGGCGCCACCTCCCGGGCCAGCTCGATGATCTCGTCGGTGGCCGAGTAGCGGCCGGGCTCGTAGACGAGGCCGGTGGAGAACCCGCAGGCCCCCTGCTCCATGGCCCGGCGCACGTGACCCCGCATCTCGTCGAGCTCGGCGGGAGTGGGCTCGCGGCGCTCGTCGCCCATGACCCGGGTGCGGATCGTGTTGTGGCCGATCAGGGCCACCGCGTTGGCCGCGGGGCGGGCGTCGGCCACGGCGGCGCGGAACGCGTCGAGGTCGGGGAGGTCGACGTCGAGGCCGAGCACCGGGTCGCGCCGGCCGGTGGCGACCGTCGGCGCCGCGGAGAACCCGCAGTTGCCGATGACCAGCGTGGTGCAGCCCTGGGTGGTCTTGAACGCCAGGTCCGGATGGTTGACCAGGGCGCCGTCGTCGTGGGTGTGCACGTCGACGAAGCCCGGGGTGAGCGTGCGGCCCCGCCCGTCGACGTCGGCCGCGGCGGCGCCGACCCGACCGACCGCCACGATCCGGCCGCCCGCGATGCCGACGTCGCCCTCGGCGGCGGGCGCGCCCGTGCCGTCGACGATGCGCACGTCGCGGATGGCCAGCTCTGGCGTCACCGGTGTCCCCCTGCGGTCGGCGTCGGGCGGAACCCTACCCACGCGCCCGCGGCCGGTCCCGCCCGGACCGCTCTGGACGCGCCGACGGTGAGCGGGCACGCTGCCGGTCGTGTCGGGATCCGGGGGGAGCGCCGTGCGCGACGAGGTCGACGTGATCGTGGTCGGGGCCGGATCGGCGGGCGCGGTCGTCGCGGCGCGAGCGAGCGAGGACCCGAACCGCACCGTGCTGCTCCTCGACGCCGGCCCCGACTACCCGCTCGCCGCCGACCTGCCCGACGACCTGCGCGACGGGCGCGACAACTCCTACGTCGACCACGACTGGGGTCTCGCCTACACCCCGACGGTCGCCGGTCGTGAGGGTCCGTTCCCCCGGGGCCGGGTGGTCGGTGGCTCGAGCGCGGTGAACACCGCCATCGCCCTGCGGCCCGCGCCCGAGGACTGCGACCACTGGGCGGCGCTCGGCAACCCCGCGTGGGCGTGGGACCGGATGCTGCCGGCCCTGCGGCGCCTGGAGCGCGACCTCGACTTCGGCCACGAGCCCCACCACGGCGACGCCGGCCCCATCACCATCCGGCGCCACCCACCGGCCGAGCTGGTGCCCACCCACGACGCGTTCCTCGACGCCGCCACCGAGCTCGGCTACGACGCCTGCCCCGACGCCAACCACCCGAGCGCGCTCGGGGCCGGCCCCCAGCCCATGAACAAGCTCGGCCGGCTCCGGGTGAGCGTGGCCATCGGCTACCTCGCCGCCGCTCGCCACCGCGACAACCTGCGGGTGCTCGGCGGACGGGTGTGCCGACGGGTGCTGGTGGAGGGCGGTCGGGCGGTCGGCGTCGAGGTCGAGACGGCCGACGGCACGGTGGAGGTGCACCGCGCCCGCCTCGTGGTGGTGAGCGCCGGCGCCGTCCACACCCCCGGGGTGCTCGTGCGGTCCGGCATCGGCGACCGCCGCGAGCTCGACGCCCTGGGGATCGACGTGGTGGCGCACCTGCCCGGGGTGGGGGCCGGTCTCCAGGACCACCCCGCGGTCGCGGTGGTGGCCCGCCTGCGCGACCCGTCGCTCGCCGCGTCCGACCTGCCGCTGATCCAGACGATCCTGCGGTACACCGCGCCGGAGAGCGCGCACCGCGCCGACCTGCAGATCGAGCTGCTCACCCGGGTCGGCCGGCGGCCCGGCGAGGGCCTCATCGGCGTGGCGGCCGTGCTCGAGCAGTGCGAGTCGCGGGGCGAGGTGCGCCAGACGTCGGTCGATCCGCGGTCGTCACCGCGGATCGAGCCCCGCTTCTGCGCCGACGACCGTGACGCCGTCCGCCTGGCCGGGGCGGTCGACGACGCGATGGGGTTCCTGCAGCGGGGTGCGCTCGCCGACATGGTCGACGAGGTGGTGTTCCCCGCGCCCGGCCGCCCCTTCGACGCCGAGGCCCGCCTCCACGTGGTTCGCACCCGCGCCGGCTCGGGCTATCACCCCACCGGCACCGCCCGCATGGGGCCGACCGGCGATCCAGGGGCGGTGGTCGACGAGCGTGGGCGCTGCCACGCCGTCGACGGCCTCGTGGTGGCCGACGCGTCGATCCTGCCGACCGTCCCGCGGGCCAACACCAACCTCACGTCGATCGCCGTCGGTGAGCGCCTCGGTGAGTGGCTGCGCACCGACCCCGCTGGCTTCGGGCTGTAGCGGTCGCGAGCGCCGTTCCAGGTTTGGGACCTTTGACCCGGCGCGGCGGGTCTGGTGGCCGTGACGGGCGGCACCGTCCCCGGCGAACATCCCTCGAACCGTTTCGAGTTCAACGACCAAGGGGAACCCGTGGCCGCACCCACCCGCACCGAGGGCGCCAGCGCCTTTTCGATCTTCGCCGCCCTGATCGGGCTGGCGGCCTTCGCTCTCGCCGCGATCGCCATCATCGTCGTCTCCGTGGGTGACGACGACGCCAACGTCACCGCGGGCGGCGACTCGGCCGCCGCCGCGCAGGCTCCCCGCGTGGGCGCCAGCCTGAGCGAGTTCGCCATCGCCCTCGAGGCCTCGGTGGTGCCGCCGAACTCGATCATCGAGGTGGTCAACAACGGCGCCATCGAGCACGACCTGGCGGTGAAGGGCACCGACCTCGCCACCGCCACCCTGCCCAACGGCGGCTCCGACATGGTCGACCTGGCCGGCCTCGCGCCCGGCACCTACGACCTGGTGTGCACCATCCCCGGCCACGAGGGCTCGGGCATGATCACCCAGATCACCATCGACGAGTCGGCGACGGCCCCGGTGTCACCCGGCGAGTCCGCCGGCGGTCACGGCCACGCCGACGTCACCCCCGAGGAGGCCACCGCCCTCGACGAGTCGATGATGGCGTCGATGATGGCCTTCCCCGCCGAGACCGAGGGCAAGGGCAACGTGCCCCTCGAGCCGGTGAGCATCGAGGCCGACGGCACCAAGGTGTTCGAGCTCGAGGCCTCGATCATCGAGTGGGAGGTCTCCCCCGGCGAGATCGTCGACGCCTGGGCCTACAACGGCCAGGTGCCCGGACCGTGGATCGACCTCGAGGTGGGCGACAGCATCCGCGTCGAGTTCACCAACAACACGCCGCTCGGCTCCGACATCCACTGGCACGGCATCACCCTGCAGAACCAGCAGGACGGCGTGGCGCCCTACACGCAGGACATCGTCAGCTCCGGCGACTCGTTCACCTACGAGTTCACCGTGATCGAGCCGATGGTGGCCATGTACCACGCCCACGCCCACAGCCAGGACTCGGTCCCCAACGGCATGTTCGGCGCCATCACCGTGGGCGACGTGACCCTCCCGGCGGGCCAGACCGTGTCGGGCTTCGAGATCCCGGCCGACATCGAGATCGCCCAGGAGCTCCCCATGGTGCTCAACGACGCCGGCGTCATCGGCTACTCGCTCAACGGCAAGGGCTTCCCCGCCACCGAGCCGATCGTGGCCGACGTCGGCGACTGGGTGATGGTCCACTACTACTCCGAGGGCCTGCAGATCCACCCGATGCACCTGCACGGCTTCCGCCAGCTGGTCATCGCCAAGGACGGCATCCCCCTCGACCAGCCCTACTGGGTCGACACCCTCAACATCGCCCCCGGCGAGCGCTACACGGTGATCTTCCAGGTCGACCAGCCCGGTGTCTGGGTCTTCCACTGCCACATCCTCACCCACGTCGAGCGCACCGGTGAGATGTTCGGCATGGTCACCGCGGTGGTCGCCAACGAGCCGACCTGATCCCACGCCCCGGCGGAGGGCGCGACGGAGGCGGGG
>DATHSN010000294.1:0-6013 GCA_035464115.1 Acidimicrobiales bacterium
GACCTACGAGTACACCGAGATGTACCCGGGCTTCGCCCGCACCGCCCGCGAGGAGGGCTTCGACGAGGTCGCCGAGTGGCTCGAGACGCTCGCTCGCGCCGAGAAGAGCCACGCCGGGCGCTTCACCGAGGGCCTGAACCACATCTCCTGACGTCTCCGGTGCCGCCGTCCCCGTCGCGGGGGCGGCGGCACCGCGTCGTCCGCCCGCCCTCACCCGCTCGTCGCGCCCGCGCCCAGGAGGTTCCGTGACCACCACGTACGACCCGTTCCACCCGAAGTACTTCGACGAGGCCGATCTCCGCGAGGAGCTCACCCGGGTCTACGACCTCTGTCACGGATGTCGCCTGTGCTTCAAGTTCTGCGACGCCTTCCCGTCGCTGTTCGAGATGATCGACCAGCACGACGACCAGGACGCCGCCCGGCTCACCCCCGCCGAGCAGGACCGCGTGGTCGACGAGTGCTTCCAGTGCAAGCTCTGCTACGTCAACTGCCCCTACATCCCGGGCCAGAGCGAGTGGGAGCTCGACTTCCCCCGCCTGATGATGCGCGCCGAGCAGACCCTGTTCCGCTCCCACAAGCGCACCGTCAAGGACCGGCTCACCGACAGCGCGCTCAGCCGCACCGACCTGGTCGGCAAGCTCAACACCGCCGCCGCCCCGCTCGCCAACAAGGCCATCGGCACGCCGGGTTCGGGCGTGCGCAAGCTCATCGAGAAGACGGTCGGCATCGCCTCCGAGCGCGTGCTGCCGCCCTACAACCGTGAGCGGTTCTCCACCTGGTTCAAGAAGCGCACCACGGTCCGCACCGCCGCCACCGACGACGCGCAGGGCAAGGTCGCGCTGTTCCCCACCTGCATCGTCGAGTACCAGAACGCCGGCATCGGCCACGACATGGTCAAGGTCTACGAGCGCAACGGCATCGACTGCTCGCTCCCCGAGGGCCAGGTGTGCTGCGGCGCGCCGGCGCTGCACCAGGGCAACGTCGACCAGTTCGTCAGCCAGGGCCGCAAGAACGTCGAGGTCCTCGCCGCCGCCGTGCGCGAGGGGCGCGACGTCGTCGTGCCCCAGCCCACCTGCAGCTACGTCATCAAGAAGGACTACGTTGACTACATCGGCGGCGCCGATGCCGAGCTCGTCGCCGCCCACACCTACGACGCGTCCGAGTACCTCATGAAGGTCCACAAGACCGACGGCCACGAGCTCGACACCGAGTTCACCGGCCCGGTCCCTGCGACCATCACGTACCACGCGCCGTGTCACCTGCGGGCCCAGAACATCGGGCTCAAGAGCCGCGACCTCATGAAGCTCACGGGGGCCAAGATCACGCTGGTGGCCGAGTGCTCGGCCATCGACGGCACGTGGGGGCTGCGCGAGGAGAACTACGAGATGTCGCGCAAGATCGCCAAGAAGATGGCCACGGCGATCGACAAGGCCGACGGCGAGGCCGTCGCCGGCGACTGCAACCTGGCCAACGGGGGGATCGTCCAAGAGACCGGCCGCGAGCCGCTGCACCCGCTGCAGATCATGGCTCGCGCCTACGGCATCCCGGAGGAGCCCGCATGAGCACCGCCACATCGCCCCGCAAGCTGACCCTGGCCGACATCGTCGACCTGCGCGCCTACGAGCGCGAGCGCGAGGAGTTCCGCGCCCACATCATCTCGCTGAAGAAGCGTCGCCGTGTGTCCATCGGCCCGGTGCTCACCCTGCTGTTCGAGAACCGCGACACCATCCGGTTCCAGATCCAGGAGATGGCCCGCGTCGAGAAGCTGATCACCGACGAGGCCATCGAGGGCGAGCTGCGGGCCTACAACCCGCTCATCCCCGAGCCCGGCCAGGTGTCGGCCACGCTGTTCCTCGAGCTCACCGACGAGATGGCCATGCGCGAGTGGCTCCCCAAGCTCGTCGGCATCGAGCGCTCGGTCGTGCTGCGCGCCGGGTCCGGCGCCGACGTCGCCGAGGTGCGCTGCATCCCCGAGGAGGGCCACGAGGCCCAGCTCACCCGGGCCGAGACCACCGCGTCGGTGCACTACGTGCGCTGGGAGCTGACCCCGAGCGAGGTCGAGGCGGTGGCCGCCGGGCCGGTGAGCCTGGTCGTCGACCACGACCACTACCCGTTCGAGGTCGCGCTCGCCGACGACACCGTCGCCGAGCTGCTCACCGACCTGCGGGCCTGATCGGGCAGGTGCGGCGGCGCTCAGGCGCCGTCGCACCACCGGCCGTCGACGAAGCGCGCCGCCAACGCCTCGGCGCGGGCCAGGTCGCCGAGCGTGGTGACCTTGAGGTTGCGCTCGTCGCCGGCCACCGCCACCGCTGAGATCCCCGTCCCCCGCGCCAGGGTCTGGGCGGTGTCGACCCCGTCGTCGCCCGGCGCGGTGAACGCGGCGAGCAGCGGCGCGGCGATGGCCCCCTGCGGCGTCTGGACCCGTCGCAACGACGTCACGTCGACGGGGTGCACCCCGGCGACGTCGGCGCGCCACAGGGGCGGCTCGACGGCGAGGGCGGGCACCGCGGCCCCGTGGGTGGCCGCGCCGGCGAGCACCCGGTCGACGAGGTCGAGGTCGGCGAACGGACGGGCCCCGTCGTGCACCAGCACGATGTCGATCAGCCCGTCGTGGATGTCGGGGGCCAGCGCGGCGAGCGCGGCCTGCTCGCTCGCGGTGCGAGTGGCGCCGCCGTGCACGCCGAGCACCGGGGTGACGGGGCCGACGCCGTCGAGGACGGCCTCGACCTCGGCCTCGTCGCCGGCGCGCACGACGACCACGATGAGCTCGATCTCGGGGTGCAGGTCGAGGGTGCGCAACGACCAGCCGAGCACCGGCCGGCCGCCCACGTCGAGGTAGACCTTGTTGCGCTCCGCGCCCAGGCGGGTGCCTGATCCTCCGGCGAGCACCACGGCCGCGACGCCCATCGCCGGACCCTACCCGTGGCAGGGTGAGGGGATGGACGACGGGTGGGGGACGCCACGACCAGGATCGCGCCGGTGACCGTCGAGGTGGTGGCCCTCGACGCCGAGGCCACCGTCGCCGAGCTGCGCGCCGTGCTGGCCGGGATCGCCGACGACGTCGACCTGCTGGTGGTGGTCGCCCCGGGCGCCGACGGCGCCGCGCTGGTCGGGCGAGCCGCCGCTCTGCTCGGCGACGCCGACGTGATCACCGCCCTGGCGCCGGCGATCGACGCGGTGAAGGTCGTGGCCGGCGCCGACCCCGAACGGGTCGTGCGCGACGTCGACCGCACGTCGTTGCGGCGACCGGGCCGCCCGCAGCTGGTGCGCCGGAGCGCGCTCGTGGCGGCGCTCGCCGGGCGGATCGACGGGCTCGATCAGCGCGGTGATCCGGCGTCGGTGGTGGCCTCGGCGGGGGGCGAGGTGCGCCCCTGGCCCGCGGGCGACGCCAACGATCTGGACAGACCGTGACTCGCCGAACATACTCACCGATTCGCTGCCCCCGTACCGCTCCGCGCGGTCGCGTCAGGACCGGAGGTCTCACGAGCCGGGGCGGCCCCGCACCCCGCACCCGACCGAGCGAGCGCATCATCATGAGCCAGTCCTGGCGTCAGCAGGCCGCCTGCCGAGGACTCGATCCGAGCATCTTCTACCCCGCCGGCGACTCCGACGAGGAGGCCGCACCGGCCAAGGCGGTCTGCGACCAGTGCTCGATCCGCCAGGCGTGCCTCGAGCACGCGCTGAGCTGGCGGGAGCGCGAGGGCATCTGGGGTGGCGCCACCGAGCGGGAGCGTCGTCGGATCATCCGCCAGCGCCGCCGCACGGCCTGAGCCCCGTCATGGGCGCGCCCGACCTCGACGCCCTCGGCGGGTGGCCCGTCGTGCTCCGCGCCCTGGCCGAGGGCCACGACGTGCCCGCCGAGCAGGCGGGGGCGGCCATGACCGAGATCCTCGCCGGGCGCGCCACCGACGCCCGCATCGCCGCGTTCATCGTGGCGCTGCGCATGAAGGGCGAGGCGGTCGACGAGATCTCCGGCATGGTCGACGCCATGCTGGCGGCGTCCTCACCGCTCGAGCTGGGCGTCGACGCGGTCGACATCGTCGGCACGGGCGGATCGGCGAGCCGGCGGGTGCGGGCGCTCAACGTGTCGACCATGGCCTGCTTCGTCGTGGCCGGTGCGGGCGTGCCGGTGTGCAAGCACGGCAACCGGCGGGCGTCGTCGACGTCGGGCTCGTTCGACCTGCTCGAGGCCCTCGGCGTCACCATCGACCTCGACGGCGAGGGCGTGGCCCGCTGCGTGCGCGAGGCCGGCGTCGGGTTCGCGTTCGCGCGGGCGTTCCACCCCGCCATGCGCTTCGCCGGACCGGTGCGCGCCGAGCTCGGCATCCCGACGGTGTTCAACGTGCTCGGCCCGCTGTCGCACCCGGGCGGGGTCACCCGCCAGGTCATCGGCGTGGGCGACGAGCGCATGGCGCCCCGGGTGGCCGGTGTGCTCGCCCGCCGCGGCGTGGCCCGGGCCCTGGTGGTGCGAGGCCGCGACGGGCTCGACGAGATCACCCTCACCGGGCCGACCACCATCCACGAGGTGCGCGACGGCGAGCTGCGGTCCTACGACATCGCCCCCGCCGACGTCGGCCTGCCCGAGCGCACGCCCGACGAGCTGGGTGGCGGCGACGCCGCCGCCAACGCCGTGCTCGCCCACCGGTGCTTCGCCGGCGAGCGCGGCGCGGTGCGCGACATCGTGGCCGTCAACGCGGCCGCCGGGCTCCTCGTCGGCGGCGCGGTCGAGACGCTGGCCGACGGCGTGGTGCTGGCGGGCGAGGTCCTCGACGACGGCCGCGCCGCCGCCGCGCTCGAGCGGGTCGTCACCCTGTCCGCCCACCTGGCGGGCTGAGCCCTCCGGCGCAGGCGAGCGCTCCCGGCCCGCCGCGTCGCACGCCGGCATCGGTCGCGGCGGTGGTGCGCTGACCGGCGCGGGACCGGTGTCGGCGCGATCAGGCGGCGCCTGCGGGGCGCTCGGGCGGACGGTGCCGGGCCGGCTCGGGCGAGGCCACCCGGCGGCCCGGGTCGGTGGAGTCGGCGTCGCCCTGGGTCAGCGGCGCGTGACCGAGGATCCGGGACTCGGCGGCGTCGAGCTCGGCCGTCGCGGACTCGAGCGCGGTGAGCCGCTCGTCGAGCTCGGCGGCGACGTCGGGCCCGGCGACGTGGGCCGCCCGCTCGCCCAGCACCGCGATGCGGTGCGCCGTGCGGGCGAGCTCGGCCAGCTCGTCGTCGAGGGCGCGCAGCTCGCGTGAGCGCACGTCGCGGGGAGACCGGGCGGCGAGCACGAGGCGTCGGTCGAGGTCGGCGGCCACCCGGTGCAGGTCGACGACGAGCTCGTCGACGGCGGTGGTGGGGAGCCGGCGACGGGGTGGCCCGGGCGGCGCCGCCGCGACCGCGGCGCGCAGCCGACGGTGGCGGGTGGCGGCGCCCGACGGCACGATCAGCCAGTGCATCGGGGCGGTGGTGCGGACGCCCGGCGCGGGCCGCAGGCGCCGCCGCAGCCGGTGCCGTACCCACAACGCAGCGCCGATCACGACGGCCCAGCTCACCACCACGAGCAGGAGCACGAGCTCGACCACGCTCACGGGTCCAGGGTATCGACGCCGGTGGCGGACGTCCGGGCGGGTCTCAGGCGGCGCGGTGGCGGGCGGGGACGACGGTGGACCGACGGGGATCGAAGCGGGGGAGCATCGGGAGCGGGAACGCCCAGCCCGCGTCGGCGTGGAGCAGGCGCACCCGGTGGGCGTGCTCGTCGAGCCAGGCGGTGACGCACAACAGCTCGTCGGCGTCGTCGCGCGCCACCGGCCCCGACGGCCCGCCGGTGGCGGCCTGCGACGTCACGGCCACCCCGAGCGGATCGGGCTGCGCCACGGTGACGGACGGTGGCAGCCCGTCGAGCGGGAGGTGGGGCTCCAGGGCGTCGGCCGGGCCCCACGCCCGCACCAGTCGCCCGCCGTCGAGCTCGGCGCCGGCACCGTCGGCCAGCTCGACCACGAGCCGCCCGGCGCCGCGGATGGCATCGAGGCGCCGC
>DATHSN010000295.1:0-3572 GCA_035464115.1 Acidimicrobiales bacterium
CTCGACGTAGGCCAGGTAGGCGGGGTCCTCGACCCGCACCGACCCGACCACGTGGAGCTCGGCCGACCCCTCGGGCAGCCGGGCGAACGCCCGCACGGCCCGGTCGAACCCCTTGTGGGGCTGGATGAACCCGATGGCCAGGAACACGTGGGCGTCGGGGTCGACGCCGAGCCGGGCGCGGGCACCGGCCCGGTCGAGGTCGGTGCGCCGCACGAAGTCCTCGCCGTGGTCGAGCAACGTGACCCGATCGGGGGCCAGCCCGAAGGCGGCGACCAGACGCTGCCGCTCGGCTTCGGTGTGCACGCCGAGCTGGTCGACCGACCGCCAGAGCAGGCGGGCGACCAGCGCGTCGGGCCGCAGGCGCCGGGCGCCGTCGTAGTCGACCTCGTGGAGCACGACCTCGACCCGACGGGCCGACCGGAACGCCACGAGCAGCCCGGCGGCGGCGCGGGCCCGGGCCCGCGAGCCGGCGGTCGGGGGCGAGAAGAGGTCGGGGTGGTACTGCACGATGACCCGGTCGTAGCCCCGGACCCGCTTGGCCAGCGCGAGCGGGCCGCGGGGGCTGCGCAGGTCGAGGTGGTGGTGCGCGGCCGAGGGCTGGGGCGACAGCACCTCGACGTCGTGGCCGGCGGCCCGCAGGCGCTGCACCTGCTGCACCGCGTAGGCCCCGATGCCGTCGCGGATGGGCGGGTACGGCGTGACCATCAAGATGCGCTCGGGGCGCTCGGCGGCGGGCGAGGCGCTCATGGGGTCGGGAGCCAGGCGTCGAGGTTGGCCTCGACCCCGTCGAGGACGGCGTCGGGGGTGTAGTGGGTGTGCACGTAGTCGCGCCCGGAGCGGGCGAGGGCGGCGGCCGCCTCGGGCTCGTCGGCCACGAACCGCAGGCACTGCTCGAGCTCGTAGGCGTCGTCGAACACCAGCCCGGCACCGGAGCGCTCGCAGTGCCACGCCACGACGTCGCTCGCCGCGTTGGCCAGCACAGGGGTGCCGGCCAGCCAGGCCTCCATGATCGTGCGGGAGAAGCTCTCGTAGGGCGAGGGCTGCACGTAGGCGTCGGCGGCGGCGAAGGCGTGGTGGCGCTCGTCGTCGGGGAGGAAGCCGAGGTCGACGACGAGGTCGGCGATGGCGTCGGGCGGGTCGACCTCGCCGGCGCCCATGGTGACCAGGCGGAACGGCAGCGGGGATCGGGCGTGGGCGGCGGCGAACGCGTCGAGCAGCCACGGCCAGCGCTTGGCGCCCTCGCGGCGCCCGGCGTAGAGGATGAAGCGCCCGTCGATGCCGTGACGGGCCCGGAAGCCGTCGGGGTCGTAGTCGCCGGGGTCGGCGACCCCGGCGCCGGTGACCTCGTGGTGGCCGAGCCGGAACAGGCGCCGGGCGAGGTCGCGCTCGGGATCGGACAGGAACCACACGCCGGCGGCGCCCTCGAACAGCGGGCGGAAGATCTCGAGCCCGGCCTCGGGCTCGTCGTGCAGGCACGGCATGAGGATCGTGCGCTCGGGCGCCAGCTGCCCGCAGGCGAAGGTGGTCCAGAACAGGTAGGGGGCGAAGACCAGCGCCCGGTAGTCGGCGGCGTGGTCGAGCAGGTGGTGGTAGAGGCCCGACACCCGCAGGTCGTCGTTCATCCAGCGCTGCTGGGCGTCGAGATCGACGGGGTCGCCGCGCAGGATGGCGGCGTGCAGCGCGGCCCGCTCGGCTCGTGGGGTGGTGATCTCGGTGGGGAAGCGGCGCACGGTGAGGGCGCCGTCGGTGGTGACGCCCTCGGGGTAGGTGTTGGCCCAGGTGAAGTGGTCGCGGGCGCAGGTGGTGAGGATCTCGACGTCCCACCCCCGGGCCGCCAGTCCGTGGGCGAGCTCGCCCATGACGGCTTCGGCTCCGCCGATGACCTCGTCGCCGTAGCGGGGCGGCACGAAGCCGAGCCGTCCGGAGCGCAGCACGGGGCGCCATGCTAGCGGTGGGGGCCCGGGGGCTACGCTCGACCCGATCCGTACGCGTGCGCCGCTCCGGCGGCCGGGAGCCGACGTCGAACGCATGGACATCCTGGTGTGCGGCGCCCAAGCCCCGTTCATGACCGGTGGCGCCGAGCTCGGCCTCGACAACCTGGTGGGCGCGCTCCGGGCGGCCGGCCACCGCGCCGAGCTGGTGCGCCTCCCCACCGCGTGGGATCGCACCCGCATCTTCGACGCGGCCATGGCCTGGCGCCTGGTGCCCCTCGACGCCGACCTGGTCATCGCCACCAACTTCCCGTCGTACTTCGCCCGTCACCCCCGCAAGGTGGTGTGGCTGTTCCACCAGCACCGCGCCGCGTACGACGGCGCGGGCACGGCCTGGAGCGACTTCGGCGACGACCCCGACTCGCTCGAGGCCCAGCGCCTGCTCGCCGAGTGGGACCGGGTGGCGCTCTCGGAGGCCGCGTCGGTGTTCTCGATCTCGGCCCGGGTGGCCGAGCGCCTGACCCACCACAACGGCCTGTCGGCGACGCCGCTCTACCACCCGGCCCCGTTGCACGACCGCATCCGCTCCGGCCCGTTCGGCGACCACCTGTTCTGCCCGACCCGGCTCGAGCAGAACAAGCGCCCGGGCCTCGCGGTCGACGCCGCCGCCCACCTCGACTCGGGGCTCGAGGTCCGCATCGCCGGCCGGGGCTCGCTCCACGACGAGCTGGCGGCGCGCACTCGCGCCGCGGGCACCGACGATCGGGTGCGCCTGCTCGGGTTCGTGAGCGACGACGACCTCATCGACCAGCTCGCCACCTCGCTCGGGGTGATCTACACCCCGTTCGACGAGGACTACGGCTACGTCACCCTGCAGGCCTTCCGGGCGGGCAAGCCGGTGATCACGTCGGCCGACTCGGGGGGCGTCCTCGAGTGGGTGGAGGACGGGGTCAACGGCTTCGTCACCGACGGCTCACCCGAGGCCATCGCCGACGCCGGCAACCGCCTCGCCGCCGACCGCGGTCTGGCCGAGCGCATGGGCGAGGCCGGTCGGGCCCGGGTGGCCGGGCTGAGCTGGTCGGCCGTGGTCGACACCCTGCTGGGGGGACGATGATCGGGAGCCAGGCCGACGCCCACCTCCGGCCCGTGCTCGAGCTGGTCATGGACCCCACCGGCCCCGACCTCGGTGACCTGGTCCGGGCCCTCGCCGCCCACGTGCGGCCCACCGCGCCCGATCCGGCGGTGGTGCCGGCGGCTCGGCTCGTGTCGTCGCCCACCGCGGCCGACGCCCCCCTCGCCGCCGCCGACGCCGCCCGACCGATGGCCGTGGTGGTGACCCACGCCGCCCAGCTCGACCACCCGGTGACCACGGCGGCCCGGGTCGTGATCGTGCGGGGCGACGACGCCCTCGTCGAGCAGGCCGGGCCCGCCGCCGTCGCGCTGCCCGAGCACCCCGTCGACCTCGCCGCCGTCGTGCCGGTGCCGCCGTTCGTGCGGGCCCGCTGGCGGGCCCGCCACGGGTTCGCCGCCGACCTGGTCGCGGTGATCGGCCGACCCGACGCACCCACCCTCGACGCCGCGGCGCGGGCCACGGCGCTGCGGGTGGCGGCTGCGGTCGACGTCAGCGGCCCGGCGATCCTC
>DATHSN010000296.1:0-7518 GCA_035464115.1 Acidimicrobiales bacterium
TCTCAGGATCCGCCAGACGCGACGCGGGACGCACCTGGTCCCACGACAACCGACCGTCGGACAACGCGGCACTCAACGCCGGGAGCTCACCCAACCGCTGCGCGGTGCGCACCACATCACGAGCCGTCGCCGCAGACAACGTGCCGGCCTGAGCCAACCAGTCCTGCAACGACCCGACACCATCGAGGCGCCAATCCCCCGCCGCGTCCACAGCCCGGACCAGCTCGCACACCTCGGCCAGCACACCCGACCAGCTGGCGAGCAACGCCTCGGCGACCTGCCAACGACCATCCGGAGTGAGCGACCCGTAGTCGACACCCATCACCAACCTCCCCAAGCGCGCCAACACGTGCGGACCAGGCCCGTCGAGAGGGCCAGGCACCTTGGGGAAGTGGCACCAGTGTATCGAACACCTGTTCGACACACAAGCCGAACAGCGACTGCTACGTGATGCCGATGTCGCGGCCCAGCGCCCGCCAGGCCACCGCGGCGGCGCCGACGAGGGGGCCCTCGTCGCCGAGGCCGGCGGGGATGATCCGCGCCCCACGGGAGAAGTCGAGCAGGCACCGTCGGTCGATCTCGGCCTGAGCGGCCGCGAAGAACGGTGCGCCGAACCCGAGCGCCACCGACCCGGCCACCACGGCGAGGCGCAGGTCGAGCAGGTTGCACACCGACGCGACACCCCGGCCGACGAGCGTGCCGGTGGCCTCGATGGTGGCGGCGTCGGCCTCGGCGGCCGGTCGACCGGTCTTGGCCCGGATGGCCGTGCCCGACGCCTCGCCCTCGAGCACGCCCTGGGCGTGATCGGGCAGGGTGAACCCGTCGGGCTCGACGACCACGTGCCCGATGTGGCCGGCGTTGCCCCTCGCCCCGTCGAGCAGCCGGCCGTCGAGGACGATGCCGCCACCGACGCCGGTCGACACCACCATGGCGATGAAGTTGGCCTCGCCCCGCGCCGCGCCGATCCAGCCCTCGGCCAGGGCGAGGGCCTTGGCGTCGTTGTCGACGTAGGTGGCGAGCCCGGTGAGCTCGGCGAGGCGGGCCCGCAACGGGAACTCGCGCCACCCCGGGATGTTGAGCGGCGACACCGTCTCGCCGCCGGGAGCCATCGGGCCGCCGCTGCCCACCCCGACCGCGAGCGCGTCGGTGCGCCCGGTGAGCCCGCCGACGATCTCGGCGAGCGGCGCCCAGAGGCCGTCGGCGTCGGCGGTGGGATCGGTGGCCACCCGGGCCCGCTCCACCAACCGCCCGTCGGCGGTGACGATGCCCGCCTCCATCTTCGTGCCACCGATGTCGACCGCGACCACGTGCTCCATCGGACCCGACCCTAATCCCCCGGTCGGACAGGCCCCCGGACGTCGACCGGCACCGTCGCTCAGCCGTCGCGGGCGAGCCCGATCAGCCGCCCGCCCGCTGCCTCACCGGGGCGGCGGCGACGTACCCTGACCGCAGGGCGCCCGGTGCGCCGACGCAGCCGAGGCGAGCGGTGCGACCTGCCGCCGACGACGACGAGGAGCCGGCGTGGCCACCCAGCAGACGGATCTGCCGACCGACCGCTTCGCCGAGACCTTCACCGCCATCGTCGACAACGTCGAGCACGTCATCCGGGGCAAGCGCGACGTGGTGCGCCTCATGCTGCTCACGCTGGTCGCCGAGGGCCACCTCCTCGTCGAGGACGTGCCCGGGGTCGGCAAGACCAGCCTGGCCAAGGCCCTCGCCCGCTCCCTCGACGTGTCGTTCGGGCGGGTGCAGTTCACCCCCGACCTGTTGCCGTCCGACGTGGTCGGCATCACCGTGTGGAACCGCTCCACCAGCACCTTCGAGTTCCGCCCGGGCCCGATCTTCCACGCCATCGTGCTCGGCGACGAGATCAACCGGGCCTCCCCGAAGACCCAGTCGGCGCTGCTCGAGGCCATGGCCGAGGAGCAGGTGACCGTCGACGGGGCCACCCACCAGCTGGCCAGCCCGTTCATGGTCATCGCCACCCAGAACCCCATCGAGTTCGAGGGCACCTATCCGCTCCCCGAGAGCCAGCTCGACCGGTTCCTCATGCGCATCGAGATCGGCTACCCCGACAAGGAGGCCGAGCTCGCCGTGCTCGACACCCACGGTCGACGCAGCACGCTGGTCGACCTCGAGCCGGTGGCCACCGCCGCCGAGGTCGACGACATGATCGCCACCGCGCGCGACATCCACGTCGGCGACGACGTGCGGCGCTACCTCGTCGACCTGGCCGACGCCACCCGCCGCCACCCCTCCCTCGCGCTCGGCATGTCCACGCGGGCCACGCTCGGCTGGATGCGGGTGTCGCGGGCGCTGGCCGCCACCGAGGGCCGCGACTTCGTCACCCCCGACGACGTGAAGGCGCTGGCCCACCCCGTGCTCGACCACCGGCTCGCCCTCACCCCCGAGGCCCAGCTCCAGCAGCGCTCCACCGCCGACGCGGTCGACGACGTGCTGCGCTCGGTGCGGATCCCCGGGCGGGTCGCACCGTGACCGCCCCGGGCCCGTGACCATGACGGGCCGCGCGTGATCGGGGGGACGCGGTGCTGACCGCGCAGGGGCTCGGGGCGACCGTCGCCGCCGTCGCGCTCATCGGCCTCGGGCGCTTCTTCGGGGTGCTCGAGCTCTACCTGCTCGGTGGCGCCATCGCCGCGCTCGTCATCGTGGCCCTGCTGCGCCTGTGGCTCATCCGCCTCGAGCTGGGCGTGTCGCGCGACGCCCGCCCGGCCCGGGTCCACGCCGGGAGCCCCGGCCGCGTCGAGATCGAGGTCACCAACCGGGGGCGGCGACCGAGCCCGGTGCTGCGCCTCGTCGACCCCGTGTCGGGCACCCGCGGCGCCGACGTCGGCGTCGGCCGGCTGCAACCCGGCGAGCGGGCCCACGCCGCGTACCGCCTGCCCACCGAGCGCCGGGGCGTGCTCGAGATCGGGCCCCTCCAGCTGGTGATCACCGACCCGTTCGGGCTCACCCGGTTGCGCCTCCCCGGCGCCGGTCGCACCCAGCTCACCGTCTTCCCCCGCATCGAGGCGCTCGTGTCGCTCGGTGAGACCTCGGGCCACGACCCCGAGTCGGCGCTCGAGCTGCCCAGCTCGCTCGGGCGCACCGGCGACGAGTTCTACGCGCTGCGGCCCTACGTGGTGGGCGACGAGCTGCGCCGGGTGCACTGGCCGTCGAGCGCCCGCTACGACGAGCTGATGGTGCGCCAACAGGAGCTCCCGTGGCAGGGGCGGGCCACCGTGGTGCTCGACGTGCGCGCCGACGCCCACACCGAGGCCTCGCTCGACCTGGCCGTGTCGGCCGCGGCGAGCGTGCTCGCCGCCGCCCGCCGCGGCGGCGACCTGGTGCGGCTGGTGTCCACCGACGGCACCGACTCGGGGTGGGCGCTCGGCAACGCGGCGTTCACCGCCATCCTCGAGTACCTCGCCGTGGTGGGACCCAGCCGCTCGGCGGGGCTCGCCCGAGCCGTCGACCGGCTCGGGCGCAGCACCGACGGCGGGGCGCTCGTCACCGTCGGCGCCGGCTGGTCAGCGGCCGACCGCACTCGCCTCGCCACCCTGCGGGGGCGCTACCGGTCGGTCACCTCGGTGCGCATCGATCCCTCGGCGTGGGACCCCACCGCCGCACCGTCGCTGCCCCCCGACACCGCCATCGGACCCGACGAGGTCGTCGTCACCGCCGACCAGCCGCTCGCCGCCGGCTGGCGTCGGGTCGTCGTGGGCGCCGGCCACCACCGCCACCGCACCGGGATCGTCCGATGACCGCCACCCTGCCCCGCCCCGCTCCTCCCACCGACCACCCCGCGCCCGAGACGCCGACGCCGGCCCGCTCGGTCGGCCACGACCGCAACCGGCGGCGGGCCGAGCGGCTGGTGGCGCTGGCCCCGGAGCTGGCGCTGGCGCTGGTCACCGCCAGCCTCATCGCCGGCTTCGACCGGATCTTCCTCCCCGGGCCGTGGGTGGCGCCGCTGCTGTGGGCCGGCCTGGGCGCGCACCTCGTCGCCGCCGCGGCCCGCCGCCTCCACATCGGCGCGGTGGCGGGCACCATCGGCGCCGCCCTGGTCGGGATCCAGGTGGCGGCCGTGGCCTTCGCCTCCGACACCCTCCGGCGCGGCCTGCCCACGCTCGACACGTTCGACGCGCTCGCCGACGCCGTCGACCGGGCCGTCGTGCTGTGGCCCGACGTGCGGGCCCCGCTCGAGCCCGAGCCCGGGTTCGTGCTCATCACCCTCGTCGCGGTCGTGGTGGGCGCGGTGCTCGCCGACGACCTCGCCTTTCGCCGCTTCGCGCCCGTCACCGCGCTGGCACCCACGCTCGTGACGTTCGTCGTGGTCTCGCTGGTGGGCGACGGCGCCCGGGTGCGGGCCACCGTGCTCCTGGTCGCCGCGGCGCTCACCTTCGTGCTGCTGCACCGCGTCGCCACCGACGCCCGACGCACCTGGCTGCCCGGCGACGCGGCGCGGGGGCCGGCCGGTCTCGTGGGCGTCGGTGCCGGGCTGGCCGCGCTCGCCGTGCTCGCCGGGGCCCTGGTCGCCCCCGCGCTCCCCGGCGCCGGCGACGACCCGCTGTGGACGTGGCGGGGTCGTGGCGACGGTCCCCGCATCACCATCAGCCCACTCGTCGACATCCAGTCGCGGCTGGTCCAGCAGTCGTCCCAGGTGGCGTTCCGGGTCGAGAGCGACCAGCGCTCCTACTGGCGGCTCACCGCCCTCGACACGTTCGACGGCCGCATCTGGCGCTCGAGCGGCTCGTTCTCCGACGCCCGGGGCGACCTCCCCGGCGCCGGGAGCGACGCGGCCGAGCGGGTCGAGGCCACCCAGCGGTTCGAGGTCCTCGGGCTCTCCGCCATCTGGGCCCCGGTGGCCTTCGAGCCCCGCACCGTCGACCCGGGCGGCGACGCCCAGCTGTCCTACGACGAGCGCTCGGGCACGCTCATCGTCGACGAGGTCGACACCACCGACGGCCTCGACTACGAGGTCACCTCCCTCCTGCCCCGGTTCGTCCCCGACGAGCTGCGCGCCGCCGACGGCGAGGTCCCGTCCGACATCGCCGAGCGCCAGCTCCAGCTGCCCGACGACCTCAGCCCCGTCGTCGCCGGGCTGGCCGCCGAGGTCACCGCCGGCACCACCACCGACTACGACGCCGCGCTCGCGCTGCAGCAGTGGTTCCGGTCGGAGTTCACCTACTCGCTCGACGTCGCGCCGGGCCACGACGGATCGGTCATCGAGCGCTTCCTCACCGAGACCCGCCAGGGCTACTGCGAGCAGTTCGCCGGGAGCTTCGCGGCGATGGCCCGCACGCTCGGCATCCCGGCCCGGGTGGCGGTCGGCTTCACGCCGGGCGACGCCCAGGTGCTCGACGACGGCACCACCCGCTACACGGTGCGCGGCGAGCACGCCCACGCCTGGCCCGAGGTGTTCATCGCGGGGGCCGGGTGGGTGCCGTTCGAGCCGACCCCGTCGCGCGGCGCCCCCGGCGCCGAGCAGTGGACGGGCGTCGCCGAGCAGCAGGAGGGCGAGGTCGCACCCACCACCCCCACCACCACCGCCGCACCGGTCGACCCCGCCGACGCCGAGCTCAACATCCCCGAGATCGACTTCGGGGCCTTCGACGACGGGGGCGGCGGGTCGCTCCCCGACCTCGACCCCGACACCGAGCCCACGGCCACCATCGGCGACCGCCTCTGGTGGATCGTCGCCGGCGTCCCGGTGCTCGTCGGGTCGGTCCTCGCCGCCACCGCGGCCATCCGGCTGGCCCGCCGCTCGGCCCGTCGCCGGAGCGCGGGCAGCGACCCCACCCGACGGACGCTCGCCGCCTGGGCCGACGCGGTCGACGAGATCGCCACCCTCGAGGTCACGCCCCGCCGCGCCGAGACCGACCTCGAGTTCGCCCGACGGGCCGCTGTCGAGCTCGGCGACGAGCGCGCCGCGCTGGTGGAGCTGGCCACGATCACCACCGCGGCGCGCCACCGCGCCGGTGGCGTGTCGTCCGCCGACGCCGACGCGGCCCGCGCCGCCGCCGACCGCACCGAGCGGGCGGTGCGCGACATCGCCCCCCGCCGCCGCCGGCTCCTGCGGTGGATCGATCCCCGCCCGGCGCTCCCCCGACTGCGCGCCCCCTCGCTGCGACCCCGGCGCCTCATCGCCCGCCGGGCGTAGACCTCGGCCCCACGCGACAGCACCGCCCGTCGAGGGCGGTGCTCGGGTCGGCGCAGCCGGAGCGATGGGCGGGCCCGACCGGGCCGGGCCTCACTCCTCGTCGCGCTTGAACCGGTCGCGCATGCGCTGACCGGTGTTGCCGAAGCTGTCGCGCAGCCCGGCGGCCTTCATCGACTGGGTCATCTGCTCGAGGCCGGCTCGACCCAGCTTGCGGGCGTTGCGCTCGAACCACAGGGCGCTGGCGAGCATGACGAGGAACCCGCCGAAGGCCACGAGGTACGACGTGGAGAGCGTGGCGATCATGAACACGACGCCGACGATGAAGGCGGCAGCCGCCAGCTTGAGGTTGCGGAACGCGTGCGAGTACAGCGTGGTGGAGGCCACCTCGCGCGCGAGCGCAGGGTCGGTCTCGTAGAGCTGCGCCTCGATCTGTTGCAGTATCCGCTGCTCGTCCTCGGAAAGCGGCACGCTCGCTCCCTTTGCCCCATCGCCGCCGTGCCGGCGGTCCGTGTCGTCAAGTGTCGCACAGCAGTTCGCGATCAACAACGCGACCGACGACCTTCGTCACGTCGCATCATCGTCGCCGGGTCCGTCGGGCCCCCACTGCTGGGCGCCGCGCCGCCGGATCCGCAGCCCACCGGGCCCGGCGGCGGCCGCCGGCCCGATGGCCCCGTCGCCGAAGCGGTCACGGATGGCGTCGACCGCACGGCTGGCGTCGTCCCAGTCGGGCCCAGCGTCGGTGTCGTCGAACCGCAGCTGTCGGCCACCGGGATCGGCGAAGCCCGACACCCCGACCCCGAGCAGGCGGATCCCCTGCCCGGGGTCGATCTCGCCGAGGAGGGCCTTGGCGGCGCGGGCCACGTCGGGGCCGGTGTCGACCGGGTCGTCGACGGTGACCGAGCGGGTGATGGTGCGGAAGTCGCCGAAGCGCACCTTGAGCGACACCGTGCGCCCGGCGAGGTGGTGGCGCCGCAGGCGCTGGGCCACCGCGTCGGCCTGGCGCACCACCTCGCGCCGCAGCTCGTCGGGATCGTGCAGGTCGTGGGCGAACGTCTCCTCGTGGCTCACCGACTTGGGGCGCTGGTCGGGCACCACGACCCGCTCGTCGACGGCCCAGGCCAGCCGGTGCAGGTGGGTGCCGGCCCCCGACCCGAGGGCGGCGACGACGGTGTCGAGCGGCAGGGCGGCGAGATCGCCCACGGTGCGCACGCCCAGGCGCTCGAGGCGGGCGAGGGTGGCGGGCCCCACCCCCCACAGGACCCGCACCGGCCGGGGGTGCAGGAAGGCCAGCTCGTCGCCGGGCGCGACGACGACCACCCCGGCGCCCGGGCGGGTGCCCGACGGTGCCGCCCGCGGCTTGG
>DATHSN010000297.1:0-3914 GCA_035464115.1 Acidimicrobiales bacterium
TGACTCCGGGCGACGACCCCGAGGCGTCAGGCGCCCCCCGCCGTCGGCGCGGCCCGGGACAGCCGAGCGTCGGCCACCTCGTCGAGCGCGCTCGACGCCGATCCGAGCACGGCGAGCACGTCGTCACCCTCGATCGACCACGTGACGGTGGCGGTGGACGCGGTGCAGGTGGCGGTCCGGTGTGACGAGCGCACCAACGCCACCTCGCCGAAGTCGTCGCCCGCCCCCATCTCGCCCACGACCCGCCCGTCGACCGAGACCGACACCCGTCCCCGCTCGATGAGGTGGTAGCGGGAGCCGGGCTCGCCCTGAACCACGATCTCCGTCCCCGGCGCGTGGGCCTCGCGCCGCAGCTGGAGCGCCAGGCGCTCGAGGGCGGGAGCCGGGAGCAGCTCGAACACCGCTCGCTCGCGGAGCACGGCGACGGCGTCGGCCGGCGCGGCGATGCGGTGGTCGAGCAGTCGGGTGAGCGGGAAGGCGATCAGGGCCAGGCCACCCAGGACCCCGCCCAGCACGGCGAGGGTGGTGGAGGCGGCCACGTCGGCGGCGGCGGCGCTGATCGCCACCCCGAGCGCGAAGCCGAGGGCGTGCACGGTCTCCAGGGCGGCGAACGAGCGCCCGAGGCGGCTCGGCTGGGCGACCCGCTGGAGAGCGGTGGTGAGCGCGACCTGGAACACGACATCGCCCACGCCGACCACCACGAGGGCGCCGATGACCGGGGCGGGGACGTCGGCCCCGAGCAGCACGACGAGCGGCGCACCCCACAGGAGCAGGCCGACGACGACGGTCACCCCGAGGCGCGCCGAGCCGGCGAGGCCGAACAGGATCACCGACCCGACGAGGCTGCCGACCCCGAAGGCGGCGGTGAGCAGGCCCACGCCTCCCTCGCCGAGCCCGAGCTCCTCGATGGCGAGGGGCGCGACGAGCACCGAGAACCCGCCGTGCACGGTCGCCTGCACGAGCGCCAGCGACAAGAGCAACCGGACATCGCCGTTGCGCAGCGGGCGGACGAGCTCGGCGGCGCGGGCCCATCGGACCGGGCGCAGGGACGCGCTCCCGGCTCGCCGGGGCACCGTCGTGCCGGCGCCGCCGAGGTCGGCGAGCAGGACCATGCCGCCCACGTTCAGCACGGCCACCGCGGCGAACGCGGTCGCCGGCTGGCCCACGGCGATGAGCGCGCCGGCCAGGGCGGGGCCGAGGAACAGCCCGGCCGCCTCGAGTCCCCGGTAGATGACGGCGACCGCGGTCAGCTCGCTGGTGCGGCCGATCATCGTCGGGACGATCATGCCGTTGGCCACTCGCCGAGCCACGCCGCACAGCCCCAGGACCGACCCGGCGACGATGGCGACGGCGACCCCCCGCTCGTCGACCACGGCCACGGCGGACACCGCCGCCAGCACCGCCGACAGCGAGACCGCGGCCCGCAGCACCGTGAGCGGGGCGCGCCGCTCGATCGACGCGCCGAGCGCCGGCCCCAGCAGGGCGCTGGGGACCTTGCGGGCCAGCAGCGCCACCGCGACCAGCTCGGCGCCACCCACCCGGAAGGCGGCGACCGTGATGGCCACGCTCTCGGTCCACTTGCCGGTGATGGCGAGGGCGTGCATGCCCTGGAGTCGCAGCAGCCCCGGACGGCCCCGGAGCGCGGTGAGCGACGAGGCCGGAGCCCGAACCGCCCTGCCGAGCGCACCGACACCGAATCGCACGGCGCTGATCATGTCAGGGGCGACGCTCGACTCCGGTCACCACCGGTGCCCCGCCTGCTCGCGGGGACGCGAACGTGGGGTCGTGACGTGGCATCACACGTCGACGGCGAGGCCCTCCGTGGCCAGCTCGAGGCCCAGGCGGTCGGCGATGGCGTCGAGCTCGTCGTCGGTGCGGAACGGACCGTGATGGGTGACGATGAGGCGCCCGACGCCGGCCCGCTCGGCCGTGGCGAGGGCGTGCTCGACGGTGCCGTGTCCGTACGCGTCGGCCCGGGCCTGCTCGGCGGACACGAACGGCGCACCACGAACCAGGAGGTCGACCCCGTCGGCCAGCTCGCCGATGGCGTCGTCGTTGTCATCGACCGCATCGGGCACGTAGCAGAGCGACCGGCCGCCGGCCTCGATGCGGTAGCCGTAGGCCCGGCCGCCCTTGTGGCGGACGTCGAGCGCGAGGACGTCGACCTCCGCCCCCTCGACGCACCAGCGGCGCCGGCCGGGCTCGAGGGCGACGTGGGTCCACGTGCCGCCGAGGTCGCCCGGACCGATCGGGAAGTGGGGCGGCGACATGGCGCCCGACAGCACCTCGACCGGGTCACCCTGGGCCGGCTGCACGAGCGTGACCTCGGCGCCGTCCCGGTCGCCGGGCGGGAAGAACGGCAGACCGTGGACGTGGTCCCAGTGCAGGTGGGTGAGCAGGATGAGGCCGCGGAAGGGCGCCGGCCCGAGCTGGCGGGCGAGGCGCTGGATGCCGGTGCCGGCGTCGAGGACCACGGAGGGTGTTCTGCCGTCGAGCTCCAGCGAGAGACAGGAGGTGCCCCACCCCGTGCGGCCGAACTCCGGCCCCGACACAGGGGTGGACCCCCGCACGCCCTGGAACGTGAGCCTCACGAGCGGGTCGATCGATCGGGTTGGTCGGTCAGGAACACCGTCAGCCACCTGGTCGTTCAGTAATCGGTCAGACGGAGCGGGACCCCGACGCGTCGAGATCGTAGGGCGCCGATGACCGGCCCATCGCCCACGGGCCAGCGTCGCACGATCGGCGGCGAAACTTCGTCACGAACGACGGGTCGCTCCCAGTTTGGGACTACTCTCCGCGGCGGGCGAAGGACAAGCGCGAGGGAACCAGGAGCACATCAGATGTTTCCCCGTTCCCCGCGCGTGCGCCGAGGTCTCGCTGCGGTGGCCGTCGTCGCGGCCCTCGCATCGCTGAGCGCAACCGCCGGAGCCGCCAACGGCAACGGCAACGGCCGCAACAGCACGACGACCACGACCTCCTCGACGACGACGACCGAAGCGACGACCTCCGAGGGCGAGTCGACCTCGACAACCGAGGCGTCCACCACCCTGAGCACGGACGGGAACCGCACGTTCTCCGTCGACGTCGATGGCGACCCTGATGGGCTGATCACGGCGGAGTTCACGAACACGAGCCGCAACAACCAGACCATCGGCGCCATCCGCCTCGTCGTTCCCATCGGACTCTCGGTGGACCAGGAGTCGATCTCGGTGGACGGGAACGTCGAGGTGGCGGTGCTCCCCACCGGCACGGTGATCACGGTCGACGTGATCCCCAACCTCGAGCGACGTGCGAAGGCGACGTTGTCATTCGACGTCAGCCGCTCAGGTCTGGCGGTCTGCTCGACCCAGCCGTACGAGTTCCTCGCCTTCGCCAAGCAGGCGAACGACTTCAATGGGACGGGGAACGACTTCCTGCTGACCCAGGCCGACCTCACGGTCGAGACCCCCAGCAGCGGATGCGAGCTGCGGTTCGTCGCCGAGCCGACCGACGCCATCTCGGGAGAGGTGGTCACCAGCGAGCCGTTCACGCCGGGCGGAGAACCGGTGCGAGTCGGGCTGTACGAGGTGGACGGCGGACTCGTCGCCGTGGACGACGGGACGGTCGCCCTGACCCTGGTGGAGCTCAACGGCCAAGGAGAGCCCAGCGGCGGCCTCACCTCCGATCTCGACGGCGGCATCGCCGCCTTCGAGCCCATCGTCACCCTCACCGACGGCGCTGTCGGCAGCTTCCAACTCACGGCGTCGCTCGGATCGCTCACCGACACGAGCACCGAGTTCCGACTCACGATCTGGGACGACGTCACAACCATCGTCGAGGGCCCGACGGACCTCGTTGTCGACGCCATCTCCGGTGAGCCAGTCTCGTGCGAGAGCAGAATCGACGGCCCCGGAGGCGAGCTCGTCTTCCAGGCA
>DATHSN010000298.1:0-3835 GCA_035464115.1 Acidimicrobiales bacterium
GCCGCGACGGCGAGGCGCGGCGCCCGGCCGGGCGCGCCGGCGCCCCCCGGGGGCTCGGCGGCGACCGCGTCGAGGGCCGTCAGGCGGTGCGCGAGCTGTTGCTCGCCGGCCGTCGGCGCACCGTCGAGGTGCTGCTCGCCGCGGGGATGGACCCGGCCCCGGTCCTCGACGACATCGTCTCGCTGGCCCACGAGCTCAAGGTGCCGGTGCGCGAGCTGAGCCGGGGCAAGTTCGAGTCCGAGGCCCGCACCGACGCCCCCCAGGGCGTCATCGCCCGCGCCGCGCCGCTCCCCGAGCACGACCTCGACGACCTGGCCCGCACGACCGGCGGCGTGGCCCCGTTCCTCGTGGCCCTCGACGGCGTCACCGACCCCGGGAACCTGGGCGCGGTGCTGCGCAGCGCCGAGTGCGCCGGCGTCACCGGCATCGTGCTCCCCAAGCACCGGGCGGCCCACGTCACGCCCACGGTGGCCAAGGCGGCCGCCGGCGCCATCGAGCACCTGCCGATGACCCTCGTCGGGGGGCTGCCCACCGCGGTGGCCCGCCTGCGCGAGCTCGGGGTGTGGGTGGTCGGCCTCGACGAGACCGGCGACGACCGCCTCGACGGGCTCGACCTCACCGCGCCGGTGTGCCTGGTCCTCGGCGCCGAGGGCACCGGGCTGTCGCGGCTGGTGCGCCAGCGCTGCGACGCGGTGGCGGCCATCCCCCTGCGGGGGCGGCTCAACTCGCTCAACGTCGCCGCCGCGGGGGCGGTCGCCTGCTTCGAGGTGGCCCGCCAGCGCACGGCGCCCTGAGCCGAACGGCGACCGGACGCGACGAGGCCCCGGCGGTGCCGGGGCCTCGCGGTGATCATGGAGCGTTGTGGGGGGCTACTCGCCCGCGGCGCCCTCGGCCTCGCCCTCCTCGATGAAGGCGATCAGCTCGCTCTCCTCGGCGAGCTCGCCGCCGTGGGTGACCCGCTCGTAGGCGACCACCGCCAGGATCTCCTCGCGGCTCAGGGCGCCGCCGTACTCGAGGCCCTGCGCGGCCATCACGCCGGCCGAGCCGCCCACGTGGGCGCCTCCGGGACGGTCGGGGTCGCCGTAGACCTCGCCGAGGAAACCGGCGGTGCCCTGCTCGACGAACGCCACCTGGTCCTCCCAGTTGGGGAAGGTGAGCAGCACCTCGCCGTTGTTGAGCTGGCGTCCGACACCGCCGCCGCCGCCCCCGCCGTGGCAGCTGGCGCAGGCCCTGACGTAGATCTCGGCGCCCTCGGCGACCGGGCCGGTGAGCTCGGCGGGGGGTGCCTCGAGGGTGCCGATGTAGATGACGCCCCAGAAGGGGAGGGCGGCGATGACCGGCACGGCCCACACCGGGATCTTCTTGCGGCGCTGGTGGGCCTCGATGTAGTGGGGGACCGGTTCGGGCGCCGGCGGCGCGACCTCGGCGGGGGTGGCGGCCGCCGCCGGGGCCGGCGTGGCCGCCGCGGCCGGCTCGACCGCCGAGCCGCTCGCGGCGGGGGCCGGGGCCGGGGTGGCCGCGGCACCGGCGTCGCCACCGCCGAGACCGAGGGCGGCCCGACGGTCACGGGAGCGCTGCAGCAGGTGCTCGGGAACTTCGGTCAACGGGTCCTCCGCGGGCGGTGCTCGTCTGCCCGCACGGCGGGCGGTGGTCGTCGGCCCGATCGGGCCCGGCCGGGTCGGGAACCGACGGGAGCCGGCTCCGACGGCGCCACTCTACGCACCTGTCGCGCGCCGGGGCCAAGCGCGCCCCGCTCGTTGCCGGGGTCGCCCGCTGCGACGGGGCTGCTCGGCCGCGCACGTGGTACCGGTCGCACGATGTGACCGCCGTCGCCCCCGGTCGGATGTGCCTACGCTCGGAGCGTCGTGGTAGACCAACCGTCACTTGTCCGACGGCAACCCCGCCCCGCTGGGTAGGGTTGTGAGCAGATTCACGAGGGAGGTGTCCGTCCGGTGGTTGCATTCGTCGCCTCCATCCTGGTGGCGCTGGTCCTGACGGCCGCGATCTTCCCGTTCATGAAGCGGCGCCCGGTCGGCACCCCGCTCACCTGGGGCGAAGCCATGGCCGCCTCGGTCTACGTCTTCTTCTTGCTGTTCTGGGCCTACGGCGTGGTGCCCCACCAGTGGCTCACCCTGGCCGACAACGAGTGGAACTGGCGGG
Source organism: Acidimicrobiales bacterium (assembly GCA_035464115.1). Lineage (GTDB taxonomy): Bacteria > Actinomycetota > Acidimicrobiia > Acidimicrobiales > SKKL01 > DATHSN01. Next base: position 2,161 of record DATHSN010000298.1, read on the forward strand.
CCGACCGCCTCGTGGCCGGCCCGGGTGGCATCCTCGAGGCGCTCCCGTTCACCGTCACCTACCTCGTGATGCGCGACCTCATCGCCGTGGGTCTCTACGGCGTGCTCCTCGTCGCCAACGTCGCCCTGTGGGCGATCTGGCAGGGTCGGGGCAAGCAAGCCCCGGTCGCCATCGAAACGTCCGGATACGGCCGACCACTCGTCAGGAAGGGGTGATCTCGTGGCCCGCACCGATGCCAACCCACCGATGCCGGAGTTCCGCGACGACTACGTCCTCCAGGAGGTCGACGCGGCCTGGCTGTCGAAGGCCGTCAAGCCCAAGCAGTTCATCCACATCGACCAGTCCGAGTGCATCATGTGCGAGGGCTGCGTCGACATCTGCCCGTGGAAGTGCATCCACATGGTGTCGCCGAGCGCCATCGCCGAGGCGGTCGACACCGAGCACCCGGGCACCGACCCCAGCGACCACGTCATCTTCACCATCGACGACGACGTGTGCACCCGCTGCGCCCTGTGCGTCGACCGGTGCCCCACCGGCGTGATCATCCTCGGCAAGATCGGCGACCCCGACCCCAACGGCGACCTCCACCAGCGCACCAACTCCCACGGCTACGGCTACGGGATGCGGCTGGGCTGAGCCCACCCGGCCACCACGACCCCATCAGGAGAGCGAACCCGCGTGGCGACCTCGATGCAGGACAAGCTGAGCGAGCTGGGCGACAAGGTCCAGGGCTCGCAGGCCTGGAACTCGATCTTCCGGCCCGGATCGATCTTCCGCAAGGGCTACACCGACAGCCCCCGGAACCGGTCCTACGTGATCATGAACAGCGTGCTGTACCACCTCCACCCGGTGAAGGTGAAGCGCCACGCGGTGAAGGTGAGCTACACCCTCTGCCTCGGGGGGTTGAGCTTCTTCTTGTTCATCCTGCTCACGGTCACGGGCATCTTCTTGATGTTCTTCTACCGCCCGACCGCCACCCAGGCGTGGGACGACATCTACGCCCTGCAGACCTCGGTCACCTTCGGCCTGCTCGTGCGCAACATGCACCGATGGGCGGCCCACCTCATGGTGCTCACGGTGTTCCTGCACATGGCCCGCGTCTTCTACCACGGGGCCTACAAGCCGCCCCGTGAGTTCAACTGGGTCATCGGCGTGATCCTGCTCACCCTCACCTTGCTGCTGTCGTTCACCGGCTACCTGTTGCCGTGGGACCAGCTGGCGCTGTGGGCCGTGGCGGTGGGCACCAACATGATGGGCTTCACCCCCGTGTTCGGCGACCAGGTGCGCTTCGTCCTGCTCGGCGGATCCGAGATCGGCAGCGAGACCCTCATCCGCTGGTACGTCTTGCACGTGCTGTTGTTGCCGTTCGTGATCGTCATCTTCATGGCCATCCACTTCTGGCGAGTCCGCAAGGACGGCGGCATCTCGGGCCCCCTGTAGGGCGACCCGGGAAGGAGCGACCAACCCCATGACCGAGATCCCCGAGCACCTGCGCACGCGGGCCGACGAGGCCCGCAAGACGGCCGAGGCCAAGCGCGGCGAGAGCGCGGCCCCCGCCGCCGACGCCGCTCCGGCCGAGGCTGCCGCCGCCGCGCCGGCGGGCGACAGCCGCATCCCCGCGCACCTCCTCGAGCGCAGCCGGGCCGCCAAGGACCGCGCCGCCGGCGCCGGCGCG
>DATHSN010000299.1:0-3411 GCA_035464115.1 Acidimicrobiales bacterium
CGATGTGTAGGGCAGCACGCCACGTCGGCACAGGTTGACGACGTGTTGGCGCGAGCTGTTGAGCAGCTTGGCCGCCTCACCGGTGGTGAGCAGGTCGTCGTGGACCTCTGCGGCGTCGTGGAGCGCCCTTCGGGTCATGGCGCAAGGCTACCCGTAAACACAACAAACGCAACATCTGTCATCCATGTGGTGTTTGTTGCGTTGACGATGTCGACGCTGCGGGGACAGCGCTGGCCCGCGGCGATGTGGCCGCCGGCGGGCGGGTCGGTGACGAGCACCGGGCGGTTGGGCGGGCCCTGGGTGTCGCGGATGGTGAACCCGGCGGCCTCGAGCGTGGTCGCCGCGTCGGACGCCGACTCGCCCACCACGTTGGGGATCTCGATGAACGGCAGGCCGGTGGACACCACGACGGTGACCGTGGCCCCCCGCTCGACCTCGGTGCCGGGGGCGGGCTCCAGGCGGATGACCTGGTCCTCGTCGACCGTCTGGCTCGACTCGGTGGCCTCCTCGGCCACCAGCCCCAGCTCGGCCAGCGCCGCCTCGACCTCGCCGAACGTGCCGCCCAGGTCGGGGACGACCCGCGGCTCGGGACCGTCGGACACCACCAGGTCGACCGTCTCGCCCTTGGGGATCTGCTCGGTGGTGAGCACCTCGAGCACCGACCCCTCGGGCGTGTCCTCGCTGAAGGCGGGGGCGACGGTGCCGATCTCGAGCTCGGCGGCCTCGATGAGGGCGGTGGCCTCCTCGAGCGGCAGGCCCACCAGCCCCTCGGGCGGCGACACCAGCGTGTTGCCCAGCGACACCGTGATCGTGATGCCCTCGCCCTCTTCGAGCAGCGTGCCGGGCGCGGGCTCCTGGGCGATGACCTCGCCGGGGACGGTGCCGTCCTGGCGGTTCTGCAGCTCGTCGACGGTCCAGCCGAAGTCGGCCACGAGCGGCGGCACCTCGTCGGCCTGCAACCCGACGAAGCTCTCGACCTCGTAGGTGGGCGGCACGAGCAGCTGCGTGTAGGCGTAGGCGCCGCCACCGGCGAGGGCGGCGAGCAGCACCACCAGCGCGACGACGATGGGCCAGCGCCGGCGCTTCGGCGCGAGGCCGGCGTCGCGCAGGCGCTCCTTCTCGTCGCGGGCCTGCTCCTTCGCCTCGCGCTTCTCGGCGCGGCGCCGGGCCCGCTCACCGCGCCGCGACGGCTCGAGGGCCTCGTCGTCGGCCGGCTCGGGACCGATGGACGGCACCGCGGTGGTGGGCACGTCGGCCGGATCGATGGCCGGGGCGACACCTGTGGGAGCGGTGCCGTTCGCGTCGGGGTGCACGGCGATGGTGCCGCCGAGCTGGGTGAGGTCGGCGACGGCGTCGTCGCCGTGGCCCATGTCGACCGCGCCGGCGAGCGGGAGCGGCTCGGGGCGGGGCAGGTCCTCGGCGGCGGCCATGAGCGCGACGGCGAGCTCGCCGGAGTCGGGGCGCTCGGTGGGATCGGGACGGCCGGCCCGCTCGAGCACCGAGCGCAGCGGCCCGAAGCGGTTGTCGAGCACGACGGGGGTGTCGACGCGGGCCATGAGGGTGGCGATGGTGGTGTCGGCCGCGAACGGCACCTGGCCGGTGACCGACTCGATGAGGGTGAGGGCCAGGGCGTAGACGTCGGCCTTGCCGTCGACCGGGCGGCCCTGGGCCTGCTCGGGCGACGCGTAGCGGGCGGTGCCGAGCACCGCGCCCGACGGCTCGGTCCACGCCGCCTCGGCCAGCGCCCGGGCCAGTCCGAAGTCGGCGATGCGCAGCCGGCCGTCGTCGCCGAACAGCAGGTTGGCGGGCTTGATGTCGCGGTGCACGAAGCCCCGCCGGTGGGCGTAGTCGAGCCCCCGGGTGGCCTCGAGGCCGATGAGCAGGGTCTGCGACAAGGTGAGCGGCTCGCCCCGGTCGAGCATCGAGCGCAGGCTGCCGCCGCCCAGGTACTCGGTGACCAGGTAGGGCAGCTCGTCGCGACCCCAGTCGTAGACGGCCATGACGTGGGGGTGGTTGAGCGCGGCGGCGGCGTGGGCCTCGGCCTGGAAGCGGCGCAGGAACCCCTCGTCGTCGGCCAGCGACTCGTGGAGGATCTTGACCGCGACCCGCCGGCGCAGGCGGACGTCGTCGGCCAGGTACACCCGACCCGACGCCCCCGTGCCGATCGGCGCGACCAGGCGATACCGGCCGTCGAGCACCCGCCCGATCTGGTCGTGCATCCGCGAGAGCGCCACGGCCCGAGGGTAGTGGCCCCGTTCTCGCAGGACGCGGCACCCCGGTCGACTCCCGCGGCGAGCGTCACACCGTGCCGACACGGTGTTTCGGGAGCGGGCGGGCACACTGGTGGGGTGCTCACCCGAGTGATCACCCCCCACCGCATCGCCTACGTCGTGCTGCTGGCCGTCGCCGTGGCCGGGATCGTCATCGCCGTGAACAACGGTCGGCCCAACCCCAACCAGGTCTCCGACGCCAACCCCGCCATCGACGCCCTCGTGCCCACCCCCGGGTCCGAGGTGCTGCGCCAGGCCCAGATCGGCATCGACCTCGCTGCCGGCTACACCGCCGAGCTCACGGTGAACGGCGTGCCCATCCCCGCCGAGCAGATCCTGGGCGGCGATGCCTCGCTCGCCCAGTTCTTCTACCTCCCCCGCGAGGGCAACGCCGTCGAGCAGCTCAACCCCGGCCCCAACTGCATCACCGCCGTCTACTGGGCCATCGCCGAAGGCCGGGAGTCCGCCAGCGCCGAACGCTGGTGCTTCGAGGTCCTGTAGCGCTCTGCGGGCGGGGGTCCCCCGTTCTTTCGTGGATTCATCGCGCATACCGCGACGAATCCACACGAGAACCCCTCGCCGCCCGGCCCCACCCCAACCGTCGCGCCCGATGCGCGTCAGGCGCGCAGACGGCGCGACGGTTCGACTCAGCGGATCTGGCGGATTCGGCCGGCGGTGCCCCACGAGCGGTCGGCGGTGAGGACGTCGGTGTCGAGGCGGTCGCCGAGGGCCAGGCACAGTCGGTCGGCGAGCGACCGGCCGTCGCCCCGGCCCCAGGTCTCGGCCGCGCGCTCGGCATCGTCGATGGTCACCGGCTCGACCCGCAGCGGATAGCTGGTGAGCAACGCCCGGGCCAGGTCCCAGCGCCGCCCCGCCGAGCGCACCTTCTGAGCGACCTCCGACCAGCTGGCCGCGCCGCACACGCCCCCGGCGACCAGTGCCTCCTCGACCGCGTCGGCCCCGTCCTCACCCTGGAGGAACGCGAGCAGCGCCGAGGCGTCGAACACCGTCACGACCCGTCGGCCGCCGCCTCGGCCCGGCGCTCGGCGAGCAGCTCGCCCACCAGGTCGAGACCGGCCAGGTCGGCGCGCACCAGCGCCTGCAGCTGCGAGCGGGTGAGCAACACCAGCCCGTCGGGCGT
>DATHSN010000300.1:0-2564 GCA_035464115.1 Acidimicrobiales bacterium
CAGGCGGCGCTCTTGGGCCTCGACGAGCACGGCGCCGGGACGGGTCGGCGTCACCAGCACCCGCTGCACCTCGACCAGCTCGCCGCGGCGGCCCCGCTGGCGCTGCTCGAGGGTGGCCGGGTCGATCAGCTCGATCTCGAGGGCCAGGCCCGACGCTCGGTTGGTGAGGTCGGTGGCGTCGGTGTCGGCGGGCGCGGGCCCGAACCGAGCCACGTTGGCGCGGGGCAGCAGCTGGGGCTGGAAGCCCATGGGGTCGTGGACCACCACCCCGGCGGGCACGAACACCAACCAGCGCCGTGACAGCTGGTGCAGCGCCCGCCCGCCCAGCGCGGCGGCCGCCCAGCCGACCACCAGCGCGATGCCGCCGAGCACCCACTGCTCGGCCGCGAGCAGCAGCGGCCCGGCGACCGCCCCGGCCACCACCAGCGCCCACACCAGCACCACCGGGCCGAACAGGAGCGGGGCCGGCGCCCGCAGGGCGAAGCGGCGCTCGTGGCCGTAGGCCGACCCGTTCACGAACACGTCGCCGGTCTGGGGTGACAGCACGACGACGGCCACGACCGTGGCCCCCAGCACCCCGAGGACCTGGACCGCACCGACGTCGTCGACCGTCGCCGCGGCCCACAACGACAACGGCACGAAGGCCGGGGCGACCACCCGCAGCGGCGTGAGGGCCTCGACCCGGGGCACGAGCGTGGCGACCAGCCCGAGGGTCCACAGCAACCACCCCGCCACCGCGGTGAGCCAGACGACGGGATCGCTGCGGCCGTCGAGGGCGTCGCCGAGCGACAGCCCGAGGGTCACCGGGAGGAGCAGCCAGGACAGACGGAGGACCCAGGGTCCGGAGCGCAGCATCGGCTGAGATTTGCTCATCGGGCGGCCGGGTCGCTATTCCGTTGTCTCCGCCGGACCTCGGCGGGACCGGATGGGGACGTGCACAGGAGGCAGTGGTGGCGGTGATGGGGGGCAGATCGATCGATCTTCCCGTGGGACTCGACACGGCGGTCGGCAGCTTGCCGCACGTCGACATCGACGCGGCCGTGGCGTTCGCCCTGGCTCGCCAGCCCCGCCTCCCGGCCGCCCCCAGCCTCCCGCAGCGCACCCCGCTCGAGGGCATGGTCGCCCAGGCCGCGTGGGGCGTGTCGGGTGTGACGCTCGGCGCCGACGGGTCCATCACGGTCGTCCCCGACGAGCTCGACCCCACCGCGCCGGTGGGCGACCCCGATCTCGCCGGCGAGCCGTTCGCCACGCTGCGGGCCTTCCTCGACGCCGTCGCCGACCGCACCGAGCCGGTGAAGCTCCAGCTCACCGGGCCGGTCACCCTCGGGGTGGCACTGCACGCCGCCGGGGCCGACGCCGACCGTGCGTTCGCGGTGGCCGGCGCCGCGGTGCGCGCCCGCGCCGCCGCGCTGCTGGGCCTCGCCGAGCGGCGGGCCCCCGGCGTGCCGCTGGTGGTGGTCGTCGACGAGCCCGGCCTCACCGGCATCTCCCATCCCGACTTCCCGGTGGCGCCCGACCACGCCGTCGACCTGGTGTCGGGCGCCCTCGCCGCGCTCGAGCCTGGTGCGCTCACCGGCGTCCACTGCTGCGGTCCCACCGACTGGAACCTGGTGCTCAGCGCCGGCCCGGCCCTCGTGTCGGCGCCGCTCTACGGTGGCCTGCTCCTCGCGGCCGGGTCGCTCGCCCGCTACCTCGACGACGGCGGCCGCATCGCCTGGGGCGTGGTGCCCACCGACGGCCCCGTCGGCGCCAGCGCCGGCCGGCTGTTCCGCCAGATGTCGACGGCGTGGTGCGATCTGGTGCGCGCCGGCTGCGACCCGGTGGCGCTGCGCACCCAGTCGCTCGTCACCCCCGCCTGCGGCCTGGCCACCCACGGCATCACCCAGGCCGAGCGGGTCTACGGCCTCACCCACCAGGTGGCCGCCCGCCTGCACGACCAGGCCGTCGGCATCCGCCTCAGCGTCGGCGCGTAGCGCCGCGGTCGGTCGGTCGTCGGCCACCCGCCCCAACCCTCTCGAACTGGCGAATCGTCGGTGCCCCTGGCGCACCCTGGGTTCGCCGGTTCGGCCGGGTTGGGACGGGGCCGACCGTCACTCGGCCTGCGTACGCTCCTGGGGTGGCCGACTCACCCGCCGACACGCCTGCCGACACCCCCGACCTCGCCGCCGACACGCCGCCGCCCGAGGTCGTGGCCGAGGTCGACGCGCTGCGCGACACCATCCGCCACCACAGCCGGCTCTACCACGAGCTCGACGCCCCCGAGATCCCCGACGCCGACTTCGACGCCCTCGTCCGCCAGCTGAACGAGCTCGAGGCCATGTACCCGGCGCTGGCCACGCCCGACTCGCCCACGGTCCAGGTCGGCGGCGCCCCGTCCACCGCGTTCGCCCCGGTGCGCCACACCGTGCCGATGATGTCGCTCGACAACGCCATGGACGCCGACGAGCTGGCGGCGTGGGGCGCCCGCCTCGAGCGCCGCCTCGACGACCTCGAGGGCCCCGACCGGCCGCCGGTCGCCTACGTGTGCGAGCTCAAGATCGACGGCGTGGCGGTCTCGATCACCT
>DATHSN010000301.1:0-6773 GCA_035464115.1 Acidimicrobiales bacterium
GCGTCGGTGACCGTCGACGCCTCCTGGGCCGACGACGCGATCTCGCGGACCGAGGAGTTCATCTCCTCCATGGCGGTCGCCACCGTCGACACGTTCGCGGACACCTGTTCGGTGGCGGCCGACACGGCGTTGGCCTGGGCGGCGGCTTCGGCGGCCGCGGCTGACACCTGGACCGAGGCGGCGGAGAGCTCGTCGCTCGAGGCGCGCAGGGTCTCCGCGGACTCACCGACCTGGCCCGAGACCTTCTTGGCCAGGAAGAACGCGATCCCCATGCCGACCGCGGCCATCAGCACCAGCCCGGCGATGGCCATCGTCCGGGACGAGGCCGAGGTCGAGGCGGCTCCGCCGACGGCATCGGCACGGCGCTCGGACGCTTCCTGCGACAGCCGCTCGGAGGTCTCGAGGGTGGCCAGGTACGCCGGGCCCCCCATGAGGGCGGCAGCGCCATCCGGATCGCCAGCGGCGGACAAGGCGATGATCTCGCCCCAGACGCCCTGCATGGCCGTGTAGTTCTCGTCGAGCTCACCGAACAACGCCGACATCTCGGCGTCGTCGGCCCACACCAGGCGCTTCTCGTCGATCAGCGCGCTCGTGGCGGTGACCACCTCGTCGACCTCGGCGGCGATCGCGGTCATGCGGGCCTGGTCCTCGGAGACGATGTGCGCGTAGAGGCTGCGCGACGCCACCGCCAGGTCGTACTTCACCATGTCGGCGTCGTCGACGAGGGCGGTCTCACGCTCGTTGATGTCCTGGGTGGTCTGGGCGATGCCCCCCATCGTCATGATCAGGTACACGGCCAGCAGCGCGGAGAGCGCGATCACCGCGCCGAACCCGAGCATCAGGCGGGCCTTCAGCGAGCGACTGCTGTCGCGGGCACTGCGGGACATGGGCACGTCTCCTCCACGAGAGAGGCCCCGAGCGGAGCCTCGACGCGGGTGGTGATCGGCCCGGAGAGATCCGACGTGAGACTTCGTTTACAGGAACATCGTTTCTGTTCTGGTGGTCAGCGTCGGCGCACGAGCGTGCGGAAGACCCGCGACACCGCACCCCCGGCCGAGGCGTAGAAGCGCACCGGGCCGACCCAGCAGATCTCGGCGGTGTCGTACCCCGCCGACATGAGATCGGCGCAGATCGCCCCCAGGGCGGCCGAGCCGACGCCCGCGCCCCGCCAGGCCGGATCGGTGGCCATCGGCCCGACCCAGCCGGCCCGGCTCACCGAGTGACAGCCGACCCCCGTGACCCGACCGCTGGCCGTCTCCACCACCGCGAGGCAGGTGCCCTGCTCGAGCGCGCGGCCGACCTCGGGGACCCACTGCGGGTAGTGCTCCCCCACCATCACCAGTGCCGCCGCTGCCCCCGCCTCGTCGAGCGGGCGATCGACCCGGCACCCCGAGGGTGGCGGCGCCCGGAACCGGGTGGAGCACGCCATGTTCAGCTCGGCGCCCCGCGGCACGAACCCGGCGGCCTCGGCGAGGCACAGCGCAGCGGTCCACCGCACATCGACGCCCGGCCAGAGGTAGAACGGCGCGCCGCCACCGAGGCGCACCGCGCCGGCCCCCTGCCCGAACGACCAGTCGACTGCGGCGTCGAGCAGCGCCCGCCCCACACCGGCGCGCCGGGCACCCGGCGCCACCGCCAGCAGCTGCACGAACCCGACCGGCACCTCGCCCGGGCGCAGCACCACCGCCACCGCACCCGTGCCGTCGCCGGTGCCGAGGACCACCATCGGATCATCGAGGCCGGCCGACCCGGCCTCCCCTGCAGCAGTCGTCGGCGATCCGGCCGACCCCACCCCGACCGGCGTCGTGGCCCCGGTGGCCCCCGACGCGGAGCCCGATGGCGCGGCCTCGACCCGGTCGAGATCGCCGAAGCAGCACAGCTCGAGGTCGTCGGCGGTGAGATCCTCGTCGGGCAGGGCCTCAGCCGCGAGCGCGACCAGGTCGTCGAGCCGCGCCCCTCCCCACTCGCCGATCGACGGCGGGCGGGGAGACACCGTCAGGCCGCGGAGGGCACGCCGGCCAGCGCCGCCCGGCACGCCGGATCGGCCAGGGCCGACAGCCAGTCGAGCACCGCACCCGACGACCCGACCGGCTTGAGGTCACCCCGCATGAACGCCATGGCGGGATCGAGCTCGCCCGCGACCAGCGCCGCGACGGTGGCCGCCGTCATGGGCACCTCGGCGGCGGCGGGATCGGCGCCGTCGGGCACCGGCGCGACCGCCACCAGCCGACCGTCGCGGACCGACCACCGCACCCGGCGGGACCCCGACACCACGTCGAGATCGGCGTCGCCGGCCGAGGAGCGGGGGGCCAGGTCGGCGACCGCCGCCGTGACCGCTGCGCACCACTCGTCGCTCAGCACCTTCGCCACCGCTCAGCCCACCACGCCGACGCGGTCGCGGACCCCGGCGAACAGGTCGGTCTCGGGCAGGTCGGTGTCGACCAGCGACCGGGCGAGGATGTAGTCGTCGAACGGGTGGATCGACCGGGACACGTCGCGCGGCAACCCGAACCAGAACGGCGACTCCGGGTCGACCTGGGTGGCGTGGGCCAACAACCCCTCCCACCGGGCGTCCTGGTAGCCGTCGATCGGCACCTGGGTGGTGATGCGGTGGTCCTGGTCGGGCCGGTCGAACCACCGCTCGGTGTAGGGCGACTCGAGGCCGAGCTCACCGAACTTGGCGTGGGTGGCCAGGATGCGGGCCCGCGACCAGGTGGAGTAGTAGAGCTTCAGCGGCTGCCAGGGGTCGCCCGCCTCGGGGTACCAGTGGGGGTCGGCGGCCCGGTCGAACGCCGGGACGCTGATGTCGTGGGTGCGCAGGTGGTCGGGGTGCTGGTAGCCCTGCTGGTCGTCGGAGTAGGTGACGATGACGTGGGGCCGCTCGGCGCGGATCAGCGCCACCAGGCGGCCGATGGCCTCGTCGAGGTCGGCCTGCCAGAAGCACTCGGGGTGGGCGTTGGTCTCGGTGTCGGGCATGCCCGAGTCGCGGTAGCCGAGCATGTGGACCGTGTCGTAGCCGATGGCCTTGGCCGCCAGATCGAGCTCGGCCCGACGGATGGCGGGCAGGTTGGCCCGCACCTCCGGGGTGTCCATGGCGGGGTTCAAGATGTCGCCGGCCTCGCCGCCGGTGCAGCACACCAACACGGTGTGGGCCCCCTCGGCGGCGTACTTGGCCACCGTCGGCGCACCCTTCGACGCCTCGTCGTCGGGGTGGGCGTGCACGGTGAGCAGGGTGAGGCGGGAATCCATGTGACGACGATACCGAGACCGCCTCATGCGGGCACCGAGCGGTAGGATCTCGGGCAACGGCTCGCCACCAGGCGGGCCAGGTCGACCACCGAACGGGCGCACATGGACGACCCCTCCAACTGGATGTGGATCTGGCTCGGTGCCGCGGTGTTGTTCGGCCTCGGCGAGATGGCCAGCGCCGGCACGTTCTTCCTCCTGCCCTTCGCCGGAGGAGCCGTCGGTGCCACCCTCCTCGCCGCCTTCGGTGCCCCCCTCCTGCTGCAGTGGGTCGCCTTCGTGGTGCTGTCCGGCGCCGCGTTCGCCGCGCTGCGCCCCCTCGCCGCCCGACTCGACCGCGACGAGCCGAGCGACGGCGTCGGCGCGCGCCGCCTCATCGGCGAGCGCGCCACGGTGCTCCAGGAGATCCCGGCCGACAACTCCGACCTCGGGCTCGTGCGCGTCCACCGCGAGGAGTGGCGCGCCGAGAGCCTCGACGGCAGCCCGATCCCCGTCGGCGCGCTGGTGCGCATCGTCGAGATGCGCGGCACCCGCGTCGTGGTGTTCCCCACCGAGCTCCCCGCCCCCGACCAGGAGAACCCCTGATGGGTCCCGTCATCGTCCTGGCGGTCATCGCCGCCGTCCTCTTCGTCTACGTCGCCTCCGGCGTCCGCATCGTCCGCCCCTACCAGCGGGGCATCGTCGAACAGCTCGGCAAGTACAAGGAGACCGTCGATCCGGGCCTGCGCATCATCATCCCGTTCGTGCAGAGCCTGCGGGTGGTCGACATGCGCGAGCAGGTCGTCGACGTGCCGCCCCAGGAGGTCATCACCGAGGACAACGTCTCGGTCACCGTCGACGCGGTCGTCTACTACGAGCCCACCGATCCCCAGCGGCTCACCTACAACATCGCCAACTTCATCATGGCGGTCACCAAGCTGGCCCAGACCAACCTGCGCAACGTCGTCGGCGACATGACCCTCGACGAGGCCCTCACCTCGCGCGACACGGTCAACGTCAACCTGCGCCAGATCCTCGACGACGCCACCGACAAGTGGGGCGTGCGCGTGGTGCGGGTGGAGATCCAGCGGATCGACCCCCCGGCCGACGTGATGAGCGCGATGCACGAGCAGATGAAGGCCGAGCGCACCCGACGAGCCGTGGTCACCGCCGCCGAGGGCGAGCGCACCGCGGCCGTCACCCGGGCCGAGGGCGAGAAGACCGCCGCCATCCTGCAGGCCGAGGGCATCAAGCAGCGCCAGGTGCTCGAGGCCCAGGGCCAGGCCGACGCCATCCGGGCGGTGGCCGAGGCCGAGCGGTTCCGTCAGGTCACCGTCGCCGAAGGTGAGGCCGACGCCATCCGCGGCGTCTACGGCGCCATCCACGACGGGCGCCCCGACAACCAGCTCATCGCCATCAAGTACCTCGAGGCGCTGGGTCGCATCGCCAACGGCCAGGCCACCAAGATCTTCCTGCCCGCCGACATGTCGGGCGTGATGGGCTCGATCGCCGGGGTCGCCGAGCTGTTCAAGGACGGCGGCACCAACGGCCAGCACGGTCAGCAGCCGCAGTAGCGCGGCAGGGCCCCGCCGCCCGGGGCGGTCCCCGGCCGCCCGGTAGTGTCGGCGGGGTCATGGAGCGCTTCGAGATCGAGGGCGGTCGGCCCCTGGTGGGCACGGTCCGCCCCGCCGGCAACAAGAACTCGGCCCTGCCGATGCTGGCCGCCACCCTGCTCGCCGACACCCCCACGCGCCTGCGCGACGTGCCCGACATCGGCGACGTGCGCACGATGCTGGCGCTGCTCGAGTCGCTCGGCGCCAAGGTGGTCGAGGAAGGCGACGGGGTGGTCGTGGTCGACCCGGCCGACCTGCGTCCCGGCCCGCTCGACCGCGAGCTGTGCGCCCGCATCCGGGCCTCGCTGCTGCTCGCCGGCCCGCTCGTCGCCCGCTTCGGCGAGGTGACGTTGCCGCCCCCGGGCGGCGACACCATCGGCCGACGCCGCAACGACACCCACTGGCACGCCCTCGGCGCCCTCGGCGCCGAGCTCACCGAAGGCACCGACGGCGACCTGTGCCTCACCGCCGCCGGTCGGCTCCACGGTGCCGACGTGCTGCTCGACGAGGCGTCGGTGATGGCCACCGAGAACGCGCTCATGGCCGCGTCGCTGGCGGCGGGCACCACGGTGATCCGCAACGCCGCCTCCGAGCCCCACGTGCAGGACCTGTGCCACCTGCTCGTCGCCATGGGCGCGTCGATCTCGGGCATCGGGTCGAACCTGCTCGTCGTCGAGGGCGCCGAGAGCCTCTCGGGGGCCGAGGCCACCATCTCCCCCGACTACATGGAGATCGGCTCGTTCATCGGCCTCGGCGCGGTCACCGCGGGCGATCTGCGCATCGGGCCGCTCCGCCACGACGACCTGCGCATGATCATCTCGAAGTTCGACCTGCTCGGGGTGCGGGTCGTGGCCGACGGCGACCACCTGCTCGTCCCCGACGACCAGACGCTCGAGGTCCGCGACGACCACGGCGGCAAGATCCCCCGCATCCACGAGGCGCCGTGGCCGGGCTTCCCCGCCGACCTCATGTCGATCGCGCTGGTGGTGGCCACCCAGGCCACCGGCACGGTCCTGTTGCACCAGTGGATGTTCGAGAGCCGGCTCTACTTCACCGACCGGCTCATCGAGATGGGGGCCCGCATCATCGTGGCCGACCCCCACCGCGCCGTGATCACCGGCCCCACCCCGCTGGTCGGCGCCCGCCTCAACAGCCCCGACATCCGCGCCGGGATGGCGCTGCTCATGGCGTCGCTGTGCGCCGAGGGGCGCTCCACCATCGCCAACATCCGCCAGATCGACCGCGGCTACGAGCGCATCGACGAGAAGCTCCGCGCCCTCGGCGCCAGCATCGTGCGGGGCGAGGGGTAGCCGACCGACCCGAGCGGGTGGGTCAGGACCGCACCGGGTCCGACAGCGGCACCAGCTCGTCCTCGCCGGTCTCGTCGTCCTCGAGCAGCCGCCAGCCACAGCGCTCGGCGAGCAGGTTCTGGCCCTCCTCGGGGCCCGACGCGATGAGCTCGTCGCCGACCGCCAGGCGGGCCAGGCCGCGGGGCCGGTACAGGTACGACCCGCCCCGACGGACGGCCAGCACGTGGAAGCCGGGCTCGATGTCGAGCTGCAGCTCGGCGAGGGTGGCCCCGTCGGCCTCGGATCCGGCGGCGACGGGCATCCGCACCACGACCTCGTCGGAGTCGCCGAGGGCGATGCCCAAGATGGGGTGCACGTCTTCCTTGCGCTGGATGAGCCACACCATCTGCTGAGCCTGGTCGCCGAGGTCCTCGGCGGCCTGGGCCAGGTGGAGCAGGCCCCGCAGCGGGGCCGGGTCGGTGTCGGCGGCGGCGGCGCGCAGCACCCAGAGCTCGAGGCGGTCCTTCATCTCGTCGAGGCGGTCCTCGAGGTGCTCGACCTCGGCGGCCAGGCCGGCGTCGCGGAACACCAGCGCCGAGTAGGCGAGACCCACCGCCACCTCCGAGAGGTTCTTCATCTCGACGAG
>DATHSN010000302.1:0-5196 GCA_035464115.1 Acidimicrobiales bacterium
CGGTGGTCATGGCGGTGAAGTCGGGGGCGACGTCGCCGAGGTGCAGAGAGGTCATGGTGGGTCCTCCATCGGGGGGTGGCTGTTCCTGTCCGGTACAACCCGTTTACCCCCAGGGGTATTTCACCTCGTCGTCGGGGCGCACGGCGGGTGACGCGGTGCTGTCACCGCACCGGTGGAGTGTCGCCGGTGGCTGGCGATCGTCGCCGACCACCTGGACACCACGGAGGTCCCCATGGGGCACATGCAGCTGTCGCACACGAAGATCGTTCCCGAGGCGTGGCGAGACCTCACCGACGCCGAGAACGACGCGCGGACGACCGCCGTCTACGACGTCATCGGTGCCCACGGGGGCGACGTCAAGGTCGTGGCGTTCTCGCCCGGCGACGCCACGCTCCTCTCGGTCATCGAGTACCCGGACCTCGCATCGGCGCAACGGAGCGTGGCGGGGATCCTCGCCCTCGGGACGCTCGAGTTCGTCTCGGTCGACGAGCTCTGGGACATCGTCGACTGGACCCAGATGGTGCGCTCGGCGGCCACCGGCTGAGGTCGCAGGGCCGCCATCGGATCGCGGTGCACGTGACGACCCGGTGCCGGCGCTCACCGCGCCGCGTCGCCCCGCGCCTCTGAGGTTGCCCTGCCCTCGGCTGCGTCGGCGCGGAGCCTCACGAGCTCGGCCGCGGTGACCGCCGACGCGCCGTCGCGTCGCGCTGTCGCCCGGAGGCCGACGACCACGTCGGGATCCAGCCGCTGTCGCACGAGATCCCGCGTGTGCCGGTAGAGCTGGTGCGAGCCGAGGCTGCGGAGGCCTCCTGGCAGCGAGACGAGCAGCCCGCACGCCCGCTCCGGCTCGCCCAGCTCGACCGCGCGCAGGGCGGCGACCACCGTGACGTCGTTGTCGACGAGCGGCACGCCCTCGGCGCTGGCCACCTCCGCGGCGAGCAGGACGTGTCGGGCGCTCTCCGCGGCCCGGCCCCGCCGCGCGGCGACCACGGCGCGTCCGCAGTGGCCGGCGACCGCTCCACCGGGCAGGTCGATGAGGACCTCGGCGAGCGCCGTCGCCTCTGCGTCGAGGTGCAGGATCAGGTCCACCCAGAGCAGGTCGATCCCCGCCAGTGGGCGGACGCTGCGCTGGTGGAACCCGGTCGCCACCACCTCGGCCCACAACGCGCGGAGCTCGGCCGCGGCCGCCTCGAGCTCTCCGGCGAGGAGCACGCCGTCGACCTTGGTCCGACGCAGCTCGAGCACGACGCCCGTGTCCTCGGAACCGGCCAGCGCGATCGCCTCGTCGACCAGCGCATCGACGCGTTCGGGCGCGAGCACGCTGCAGGCGCTCGCCGCCCCTCGCAGGAGCATGACCCGGACCGGGCCGGTCGCCGTCTCGAGCCCGAGCTCGGCGACGCGGAGCTGTTCGGCCCAGCGCCCGAGGACGTTGGCGTTCTCGAGCGACGCCGCCAGGTAGGACGATCGCTCCTGCCCGGCGAGTGCCGCCGCCACGTCGTCTCGACCCAGGTACCGTCCGGCGGCGTCGCTCCAGCAATCGACCCGATGGACCATCGCCGTCCGCCACGCGAGCTCGCCGAGTCGACCGAGGTCGCCCCGAGCGTCGATCCTCTCGAGCATCCGGTCGTGGTTCGCGATGTCCGGTCGTGACCGAGCGGAGACGCTGAGCAGCTCGACCGGGTCGATGGCGTCGAGCATGGCGGCGTAGTGATCGGCGTGTGCGTCCCGCAGCCGCTCGATCTCGCCGGCGTCGCTCGCCTTCGCCTCGGCGTGGAGTCGGACCGTCTCCAACAGCTCGTAGCGAGTCGAGTCGCCATGGGTGTGAGCGAGGACGAGCGACGCGCGCACGAGCGCGCCCATCCCCGCGAGCGTGCGGGCCAGCGGACGGCCCCACACCGCTGCCGCGGCAGCGGCCTCGAAGCTGGTGGCGAACACGGACACGGCCCGCAGGAGCGACCGGGCGTCCTTGCCGAGCAGCTCGTAGCTCCAGTCCATGGTGGCGCGCAGCGTCCGCTGCTGCTGGGACCTGGTCGGATCACCCGGGAAGAAGGTCAGACGATCGTCGAGCTGGGCGGCGATCTCGGTCAGGGTCATGTGCGCGACGCATGCGGCGGCCAGCTCGATCGCCAGAGGGATGCCGTCGAGGCGGACGCAGATCTCGTCGATCCCCTGTTGGTCGGTCGCGTCGCCGGCCGCGAACCCGTCCCGCCACTGCGATGCACGGTCGACGAACAACGCCGCCGCGTCCCCGCGAGACATCGGGCGGACGATGCGGACGCGCTCGCCGGCGACGAAGAGGGGCGCTCGGCTGGTGGCGAGCACCCGGGTCGACGCGGCGCCGGCGAGGATCTCGCCGACCAGCCTGGCCGCCGACTCCACCACGTGCTCGCAGTTGTCGACCACCAGGAGGGTGCTGCGCCGGTCCACCAGCTGGGCGATCTCGTCCGCGCCCGTGGCCTCGGTCCCGAGGGCCCGGGCGACGACGGAGAGGACGGTCTCGGGTGATGACGCCGACCGGAGGTCGACCAACGCGACGCGATCGACGTCCGGCGCCACGCGGGCCGCCACCGTGAGCGCCAACCGCGTCTTGCCGATGCCGCCGACGCCGGTGAGCGTGACGAGCCGGTGATCGGTCAGCTCCGACGCCACTTGCTCGCTGAGCTCGTCGAGGCCGAACCCGAGGTTGGGCGGCACCCACGGGGTCGGTGCGACGGGCGTCCCCGGCTGCGCTCGAGGCGACGAGGACCGAACGTCACCGAGAGGCAGATCGCCGGCCGAGATCAGCTGCTCCAGCTCCACGAGCGGAGAGGAGGGCACGGTCCCGACCTCGTCGAGGAGGAGAGCCCGGTACTCCTGGAACGACCGCAGAGCCTCGGTCACGCGCCCGGTGGCGGCGAGGGCTCGCATGCGCTGGCCCCGGGGGCGGTCGCGGTACGGCTGCCGCTCGATCAGCGTCGTCGCGTGCTCGAGCGCGGTCTCGTGCTCGCCCTGGCGGAGGAGGACGTCGACGAGCGCCTCGGTCGCGCCCGCGTGCATCTCGTCGAGCCGGGCCGCCTCCGCGGTCGCCCACTGCTCATGGGCGAACTCGGCGTACGCAGCCCCCCGCCACATGGCCAACGCCCGCTCGAGCGAGGCTCGCACCTGGGCGTCAGTGGCGTCGCCGGTCAAGGCCGCGCTGACGGCGGCGGCGAACTGCAGGTGGTCGATGCGGTCGGTGCGCAACACGTATCCGGGGCCCTCGGTGACCAGGCAGGACCCCGGACCCAGCCGACGGCGGACGCGGGCGACGGCGGTGCGGACCGCTCCGTCGGTCAGGCCCAGGTGCAACCCGAGGGTGCCGATCGAGGTGATCGTGTTGGCCCGGCTGGCCAGGAAGCTCAGGAGGCGCCGCTGCGAGGCGCTCGGCAGCGTCACCGGGGTGCCGTCGTCTCGCACCACCGAGATGTGCCCCAGCACCCGGAAGTCCACCAGGCGGTTCTAACCGATCACGGGATCGGTGTGCGGTGGGTGCGGATCAGCGGGCGTCGGCGAGGTGGTCCCGTCGTCGTCGGGTCGGTCCCAGCGCGACGGCCGTGCTCACCGCTGGCTGGGCGGGCCCGAGGTCGTAGCGGGGGAGCGAGGGCGGCTCGTCGGGCGTGACCCCGAGAACCCGTTCGAGGACCTGGGTGATCCGCCCCACGTGGTTGTGGCGGAAGGCGCCGCAGCGGGCCTCGGGGTCGTCGGAGTTGAAGTGGTGGTGGGCGCACCCGCCCATGCACACCGGCATCGCGATGCAGGTGGAGCACTGGGGATCGTCGGCGGGGTGGTAGCCGAGCCACCGGTCGAGGCGGTCGTTGGTGACCGTGTAGTCGAACACGGTGCCGATGAGCTGGTCGGGGTCGCCGATGTCGTCCCAGCACTTCCACATCTCACCGTCGGCCCCGACGACGATCTCCCGGGCGCGCACCGCGGTGCACGGGCTCGCGGTCGGTCGCGGCGGCGACGGTGCTGCGAACCCGTAGGACTCGGCCACCCGGGTGAACGCCAGCTCGAACTCGCCGAACTGGGCGGTGCTGAGGCAGGTGGTGGTGAACGACGCCAGCGGCGAGGCGGCGTTGCTCACCGCGTCGGTGATGCGGCCGAGCCCGACCCCGATGCGGCCGGCCAGACCGGCGTCGGCGAGGATCGCCAGCAGCTCGTCGACGCGGTGCGCGTTGGTCGTGTCGACGTTGATGCGGACCACGACGTCGAGGTGGTCGGCGGCCTCGGCGAGGTTGGCGACGATGCGCTCGAAGGTCGGCCCGCCGTTCACGTGGGGTCGCTTGAGGTCGTGGACGTCGGGCGGCCCGTCGATGGTGACCTGCGCCGAGCGGACCCGGGCCGCGGCGAGCGCCGCCGCGGTCGGGCCGTCGAGGTGCCAGCCGTTGGTGATGATCGACGCCTGGTACTCCTTGCCGTGACGCGTGCACACCTCGATGAGCCGCTCGGACAGCGCCAGCAGCTGGGCCTTCCCGAGCAGCGGCTCGCCGCCCATCCAGGTGACCGACAACTGGCCGATGGCGGGCAGCGAGTCGGTGAGGATGCCGACGAGCGCGTCGGCCACCTCCGGCTTCAGCAGCGAGGGGTGCTTGTCCTCGAAGCAGTACGGGCAGTCGAAGTTGCAGCCGAGGCTGGTGACGACGGTGAACGCCAGGGCGTCGCTGCGCCAGCGGGAGTCGTCGTAGCGGCGTCGCAGCTCGCCGAGCTCGTCGGTGTGGTCACGGACGATCACCCGACGGGTGACCAGGTCGGTGAGCAACGCGTCGATGCCCTCGCCGGGTCCGTCGCGCTCGACGAAGTCGATCACCTGGTCGCGCTCGGCGGTGGACAGCACGCTGAAGCTGCCGGTGGTGCCGTTGTAGACCGCGGCCTGGTCGCCGACCTCGGCCCACACGTTGTAGCGGGAGAAGGCGAGGCTCATCCGCTCGTGCTCTTCATCCAGATGCACGACTGCTCGATCGTCGAGTCCTGGTACCACCCGCAGTCGTACCCGCCGTCGTCCCTGGTGCTGAACCCCCAGCAGCCGTCCCGCCAGCTCGTCGACGAGCCCGGTCTGACCGTCGCATCGAGGCTGCCGATCTGGAGGCGGCCCGACGAGAACCCCTGCACGTCGTCGTCGCCGGTCGCACCGATCTCGGCGTCGTAGCTGGCGATGACCCGGTCGAGTGCGGCGCGGAG
>DATHSN010000303.1:0-6691 GCA_035464115.1 Acidimicrobiales bacterium
TGTGGGAGGGGGTCGACCCGAGCCTCGACCGGGCGGCGTGAGCGGTGGCTACGTTGGGCCCACTCGGGCGAGTGGCGCAACTGGCAGACGCAGCCGGCTTAAACCCGGCGGGGCTCCGGCCCGTTGGGGGTTCGACTCCCCCCTCGCCCACGCATCAACTGCGTCGATAGCGTCCGGCGAGGTGGTCATCGACCCAGTTCCTCGACCTGCGCCACTCGCCGTCCGCGCCACGAGATGGGTGTACCGAACACTGTCGAGTTGTTCGCTGAGCGGCCAACGAAACGAACCGAACCACAGTTGCATCACTGTGACTCGCGACCACCTCCTGCACGCCGCAGGCCCGAGGTGGTCGGTGACCCCGTGGGCCTTGCTCATCCGCACCGCCAGGACCACGAACATTGCCACCAACAGTGCGAACCCGGCGGCTTCGCCTGGCGGCTAAATCCGGTTTAACCTCTAACTCGGACTAAGCGGGAGGAGTGCTCCGAGATGGGCGGTCGCTACGTCAGCTCCACCTGGGCGCATGATCCCTCGTTGTACGCGCCTGCGAAGTACCGCAGGGCGTGCACCTACGACGCCTTCCTTCCGGATGGGGTCACTGGCTTCAATCCCACCATCCCTGCCGAGCTGGCGGGTGTCGTCTCCGACGCGGAGGCAGCCATCCGCTCGCTCAACGACCACGCTCACCCCGCGCTCCGCCCGATGGCGAGGCTGCTGCTCCGGACCGAGTCGATCGCATCATCGAAGGTCGAAGGTCTCCAGGCCGACGCTCGGAGCCTCGCCCGAGCCGAGGCCAAGGCTGACGTCGGCACGAACGTCGGCTCCGACGTCGCCGAGGTCCTGGCCAACATCGACGCCATGGAGCTGGCGGTCGAGGAGACGGCCGCTCGGGCGGCCATCACACTCAATGGTCTCGTGGGCATCCATGAGGCGCTCATGAGGCGAGCCCCGAACGCAGCGGTCGCCGGACGAGTCCGCAACGTCCAGAACTGGATCGGTGGCAACGACTACAACCCATGTGGCGCCGACTTCGTACCACCGCCTCCTGAACACGTCGCGTCCCTCCTCGCTGACTTGTGCGAGTTCTGCAACAGCGACCACCTTCCACCGCTCATCCATGCCGCCGTCGCGCACGCCCAGTTCGAGACCATCCACCCCTTCGAGGACGGCAACGGCCGCACCGGCCGAGCACTCATCCACGTGCTGCTCCGCCGACGAGGTCTCGCACCGAGCTACGTCCCGCCCATCAGCGTCGTCCTCGCGGCCAACAAGAACCGCTACATCGACGGACTGGCCCAATACCGCAACGGCGACCTCGACGGGTGGATCGAGCACTTCGCCGTCGCTGCGGCCCAGGCGGCCAGCCTCGCCGACCGCTACCTCCGACGGGTTCGCGACCTTCAGGAGACGTGGCGCCTGCAGCTTCGCGCCCACACGGACCTTCGTTCCGATGCCGCAGCGTGGGCCGTGATCGACGAGCTGCCCGGGCACCCCGTCGTGACCGTGCCCGTGGCAACCGCCGTCACCGGACGGAGCAAGTCGTCAACGGCTCTTGCTGTCGATCAACTGGTCGAGGCCGGGATCCTCCTCCCGCTCTCGGGGTCGAAGCGGAATCGTGCGTGGGAGGCGGTTGGGCTCCTCGATCTGCTCGCCGGCCTGGAAGCCGGGCGATGAACGTGGCGTGATGGCTGGATCCCGTTTGCTCGGCCGAACGGGGGACGTGGCCAGAGATCGACGTGCTCATCGCCGGCGTCGTCCCCCAGGTGACGGCTACCTCGGGGTGATGGCCCAGGCGAACATCGACCAGGCGCCGCCGGATGCGCCGCCGCCGAGTGACATCGCCACCGCCGAGCTCCACGGTCAGCACGTGGCCTTCATCGCCAGCCGCCTCCGTGCCGGGGCGCGCACGATCGCCGCTCCCTACGAGGAGTACGGCAGGTGGGACGGCGTGACCCCCCGCAACCTGCTCGGCTCCGGGCTCGACGCGCTGTAGCCCCGACGAACGGGCTCGCGACCGGCGGACCACATGGCGGCTCGCGACGGGCGCCACGAGGCCACGGCCCTGAGGGTCGAAGTCAGCAGGTGACCTCGAGCTCGACGTCCAGGTTCTGCCCGTCGCGGTTCATGGTGCCGGTGTAGGTGAACCCGTCGGAGCGGATCTCGTCGGCCTCACCGCTCCCGGTCCCCGAGTACTCCTCGCCTCCGAGCACGGCGCTGAAGTTGACCCCGCCGTCACCGCGGTCGAGGAACTGCACCCAGTCGCCCTCCTCACCCTGGGGCGCGGCACGGAACTCGGCGTCGGCCGGGTAGATGTCGTCGATGAGGCACAGCGTCGCCTGGTCCGCGGTCCAGCGGTAGACCTCGCCGTCGACCGTGAGGATCGCCTCGGCGTTCCCGCTCGCGCCCCCGGCGCCGCCCCCTGCATCGGTGCCGGCATCGAGCTCGCCCGAGTCGTCGTCCGCGCCGCCCGCGTCCCCGAGGTCGCCCAGGCCCACGTCGTCGTCACCGCAGGCGACCATGCCCAGGGCCATCGCAACGACCACCACCAATCGCACCACCATCTTGGGCCCCATGTGCTCTCCTCGACTCTGGGCGACGGTCGATCAGGGTGATCGTGACGGTAGAGGCGTCCCGCGACGGCCTCGCTACTCATCCGGAGGTCGCCGACTACTCATCCGCGACGCCGCCAGCGGCACCACCCGCCGGGCGTGGGCCATCGATGAGTAGGTCGTCGCCGCCATTTGAGTAGCGGTGCGGAGGCGGTCCGGTCGTACCGTCGGCCACACGTCTGCCCCTGTCACGAGGTGGTTGCGAACGGTGTCTCACTGTGTCTGACCAGCGTCGGATGGCCGCCGTGCTCGTTGCCGCCGCGCTCGTGGCCACGTCCTGCACCGGCGGGGACGCCACCGGTTCGAGCCCGGAGCCCCCCGCTCCCGAGCTCACCACCGCGCCGCCCAGCACGGAACCGGTCCCCATGGCCGACGTGCTCGGCAACTCCTTGCCGGTGCAGGACTTCCTGATCCACCTCGACATGGCCACCGGGTCCGGGGCGGAGCTGACCAGCTTCTACGACGACGTGCTCACCGAGGCGGGGACCGGGGCGGGGGACACCCAGGAGCTCGTCGGCGGGTTCCGCTTCGCGCCGGTCGAGTCGCTCCGCGCGTCCGTCGTCGACGTCGACGGGGTGGAGCTGCCCTCCCTCTCGGTCGACTACGCGCTGCTCGACCCGGGGCCCGAACGCCTCGACGCGGTGAGCGCAGAGCTGGACGACGCGGTGGCCACCCTCGAACCCGGCGCGCAGAAGCAGTGGCGCGCGTTCCTGGACAGCTCGGCGGACGACGGCGGGTCCGAGCTGCTGGTGGAGATCGTCACCGCCGACATGTCCGAGCGGCGGGTCCACGTCGGCCCCGGTGACCTCGCCGCACTCGACCTCACGTTCGTCTCGTCGCTGTCCCCGGGCGATGCGGTCACGTCGACGTACCTGTTCGGTCAGACCCTGCCGGGAGACCCGAGGCTCGAAGCGGGCCTGTCGGCCCACGAGCTGTTCGCGTACCGCTGGGATCAGGGCTTGATCTCGATGTTGGGTGGGCCCGACGGCGCGGGGGCCGTCGTCGATCCCGACGTGACCTTGGTCGAGGGCTCGACCATCCGCCGCCAAGAGGTGAAGGGCTTCATCGCGCTCGCTGCATACCTGGAGGGCTTCAACGAGGGCACCCAGGCGGTCGATGACCTGCTCGCCCGGGAGGCGACCGGCCCCGTCGAGCCCGACGATGTCGTGAGCATCCTCCCCGGGGACATCGCGATCACTGCGTCCCAGTTGCGAACCGTTGTCGCCACCGGCACCGCATTGAAACGGTGTGCCG
This sequence comes from Acidimicrobiales bacterium, assembly GCA_035464115.1. Lineage (GTDB taxonomy): Bacteria > Actinomycetota > Acidimicrobiia > Acidimicrobiales > SKKL01 > DATHSN01. The sequence continues at coordinate 3,864 of DATHSN010000303.1, forward strand.
AGGTCGCAGCCGAGCTCGCGGAGCGCAACCAGCCCACGGGTGATAGGGCGGTGCTCACCACCGTCGCCGAGCAGGGGCTCGAGGGGCTCACCGACGACCCGGCCACGACCAGCCCCGATCCCACGGCATCGTCGACCCCCGAGGGGACGGGCAGCGAGCCGCTGTCGTGCAGTCCGCCGCCCGATCCGGGCGAGCTGCCCAGGCTGCCGACCGGCGTCGCTTCGGGCGACGCCCACATCGCCACGATCGACGGGGCGTCGTCGGCCAACCAGGCGGTCGGTGAGTTCCTGCTGTTCGACAACGGGACCGCTGAGATCCAGATGCGCACGGCGCGGTGGGGCGACGGAGAGATCCTGCAGGTCTCGTTCCCGTCGGCGTTCGCCGCTCGTCTCGGTGACCACTCGGTGTCGATCCACCCCGACGGCGAGATGTGGGTCGACGGCGAGCTGGTCGAGCTCGAGCGCGGTGAAGCCATCGTCATCGGCGACGCCGAGGTGATGCGATGGCCCGATGGCGTCGCCGTCGTCTGGTCCGACGGCACGCTCGCCGAGTTCCGCCTCTTCGAGACCCGCGGGATGGTGATGGTGACTCCGTCGTCCGCTCCCGCGATCGGGCTGCTCGGCAACAACGACGCGGACCCCGACAACGACTTCTTCACCCGGTCCGGCGAGCAGCTCGACCGCGACGTGGAGACCGACTTCGAGCGCTTCTACGGCACCTACGTGGACTCGTGGCGCATCACCGACGACGAGTCGCACTTCCACTACGGCGAGGGCGAGTCCACCGCCACGTTCACCCTCGCCGGGTTCCCCGAGGCGCGGGCATCGGTCGACGATCTGCCCGACGACGTCCGGGCGAGAGCCGAGACCCACTGTCGCTCGGTGGGCATCAGCCGTGACGACATCCTCGAGGACTGCGTGTTCGACGTCGGCGCCACCGGCGACCCGACCTTCGCGACGGAGGCGTTCATCGCCCAGCGGGCCCTCCCCGAACCCGCCGATGCCGCGGCCACCGACGACCGCCCCGAAAGTGCCGACGGGGAACCCGTCAACGAGCTGACGATCGGCGATCTCACGATCGAGCTGGGTCCCGAACCGTCGACCCAGATGCCGAACGGTCCGACGACGGCCTGGACGTGCCGGTCCGACGAGGGGATCTTCAGTGCCTCGGGTCGACTGTTCGAGTCGCTGCTGGTCTCGTACGAGTACGCGATCGAGTACATCGCCCCCGACAACTCGAGGGGCCTGCCCGAGCGGTTCATCCTCTCGGTGGAGCGCTCGGGCGAGTCGTTCGCGTGGATCCAGACGAACGCCGAGTTCTTCGCCGACTCGGTGCGCGAGGCCTCGATGGACGAGAGCTCGCTGTTCGTCGAGGGCGAGCTCCACGTCAACGACCCACCGGTGCAGGGCCGCGGTCCCGGCGTCGCGCTCCCCGACGATGCGCGTCTGGACGCTTTCACGATCAACGCATCGTGCGCCGAGTAGGGGCTCGTCGACGCAGCCTGACCGCGACGTCACCCACCCCCGAAGCCGCGGTCAGGTCGCCGGCAGGACGGGGGTGCTCGCCTCGATGGCCTCGACGACGATGTCGGCGATGACGCCGGGGAGGCGGAACAGGACGAAGTGATCCGAGTCGACGATCCGGACGTCGGCGAACCGTCGCTGCGCCCAGGCCTGCAGCTCGGGCGTGGCGTCCGACCGGCCGAGCAGGACCGTGGTGGGGATCGTCCGCCAGGGCTCGTGGGCCGGCACCTGGGTGAGGGCGGCCAGCGAGGCGGGCCGCCGCCGATGGGCCCACAGGTGGGCGACCACCGGTGCCGGCAGGGTCGTGGCGTCCCCGTCGGTCAACCACCAGTCGTCGTCGAGGACGCACGTCCGGTCGTCCGGGAACAGCACGTGCGCCAGGTCGAGGGGCGTCTCGGGCCTGGGATCGTCATCGGTCGGGGCGACATGAGGGATGGCGGCCACGTACACGAGGCGGACGACGCTCTCGGGGACCGACGCCTCGCTCAGCACCTTGCCGCCGTGCGACCAGCCGACGAGGACGACGGGTGGGCGCGCGGCGTGGAGCTCCGCCTCGACCGCAGCGGCGTCGTCGCGCAACGTCGCGGTGGGTGAGCGATGCGACGGCAGGTCGGGAGCGACGGCCGCGACGTCGTGGTCGGCGAGCGCCGCCACGACCCACCGCCAGTCGTCCGGGTTCGACCATCCGCCGTGCACCAGGATCGCAGTCCCACGGGGGCCGGCGGTCATGTGGCCACCTCCTCGACGACGCCGATCCGATGGTGCCCAGCGACGGCGCTGGGCGGTAGTGCCCATGTTCCCTGCGTCTCCGGCACGGTCGAGCTGGGCTCGACGCTCTCAGCTGCTCCGGGTGATGCGCCGGACGTGGCCCTCGCGGGAGCGCCAGATGACGGCGTCGATCGCATAGTGGTGGAGGTTGAAGACCACGAAGAGCATGGCGGCCAAGGTGACGCCCAGGCGCGTGCCACCGGCGTAGCCGAGCCACATCGGGAGCCAGTAGGTGAGCAACATCCCGGTGGCCAGGGCGCCGCCGAAGACGCTGCACCACCAGGTCGACCGGTGTTCGCCCCGCTCGGCGCCCCACACGACCTCGGCCCGGTGGGCGCAGGCGAGGTACTGCAGCGCGTGCGCTGCGCCGAGGACCAGCACGGCGCTGATGTGGTCGGGCTGCCAGACGATCCAGAGGAACGCGACCACGTAGGGCGTCCAGATCGTCGATGGCAGGATCCGGCGCTGTTGCACCGCCAGGCCGACGAGCGTCGCCGCGATCGCCGTCGCGCTCAGCAGGCTGCCGTAGCGGAACGC
>DATHSN010000304.1:0-20514 GCA_035464115.1 Acidimicrobiales bacterium
GGGGTGGCGCACGCGGTGGTCGGAGGCGGCGCAGCGGCGGCGCAGCGGAGCGGGGCCGGCCGGCTGCGGGCCGACGCCGGCTCAGGCCGAGAGGCGCCAGGCGTGGAAGGCGGGGCCGTCGGCGGGGAGGCGGACGACGCCGTCGGCGGCGGCCAGGTCGGGGCCGCCGAGGAGGTGCGCGGCGCCGGACGCGCCGAGGAGGCCGGCGTCGAGGGCGATGTCGGGCCCACCGCGGCGGGTGGCGAGCACGAGGATCCGCTCGCGGCCGTCCTCGCGGAGCCACGCCAGGGCGTCGGGAGCACGGTGCGCCCACCGGAACCCGCCGTGGCGCAGGGCCGACGACGAGCGCCGCAGCGCGCCGAGCGCCCGCCAGCGCGCCAGCCCGTCGTGGTCCCACCGGTCGGCGGCGGCCCAGGGCATCGGGGCCCGGGCCAGCTCGCTGGTGGTGCCCTCGAGGCCCAGCTCGTCGCCGGCGAACACCATGGGCACGCTGGGCCAGGTGAACAGCATCCCCGCCCCGACCAGCCAGCGGTCGCGGTCGCCGGCGACCGTGCGCCAGCGGGCGGTGTCGTGCGAGCCGAGCCGCGCCATCGACCCCCCGGTGGACCGCCAGGGCCGAGCGGCCCGCACCTCGTCGATCGTGGTGGCCGCCGCCACCCCGTCGATGGTGGGTCGCCGCGCCGGCATCCCCCAGAAGTCGTGGTCGATGCCGCCGGCGCCGAGCCACTGCCACACCGGTTGGCCGAAGCCGGCGTAGTCCATGGTGCCGTGCCAGCCGTCGCCGGTGAGCTCGGCGGTGGCGTCGTGGGCGTGCTCGGCCACCAGCCAGGCGTCGCCGTGGGCCTCGGCGAGGGTGGCCCGCAGGTCCCGGGCGACGTCGCGGTTGAGGTCGACGGCGCCGAGTCGGGCGGTCATGTTGGCGACGTCGATGCGCCAGCCGTCGAAGCCCTCGGGCCCACCGACCCACCGTCCGGCCACCGAGTCGGCGCCGGCCACCATGCGTCGACGCAGCTCGGGGTCGGCGTGGTTCAGCTTGGGCAGCGATCGCACGCCGAACCAGCACTCGTAGTCGTCGGGGTGGTGCCGGAAGGTGAAGAAACCGGCCTCGGGCGACGAGGCGTCGCCGACCGCGGCGACGAACCACGGGTGGGCGGCGCCGCAGTGGTTGGTGGTGAGGTCGCCGATGACCCGCACCCCCCGACCGTGGGCGTCGCGCAGCAGCGCCCGGAGCGCCGTGTCGCCACCCAGCACGGGATCGACGTGGTCGAACGACGAGGCGTCGTAGCGGTGGTTCGACCGCGCCGGCCACACGGGCGTGAGCCAGACCAGGTCGGCGCCGAGCGCGGTGACGTGGTCGAGGTGCTCGGCGACGCCGACGAGGTCGCCGCCGTAGAGCTGGCGCAGCTCGCCGCGCCGCGACGGCTGGACCGGGTCGTCCCAGTCGGCGGGCGTCGCCCAGTCGGGGAGGGGTGCCGTGACCCGCCCGGAGCGGGCGAAGCGGTCGGGGAAGATCTCGTAGCCGATGGCGTCGGCCACCCAGTCGGGAGCCGGCGGATGCGCCACCAGGCGGAAGTCGTGGTGGTCGGTGACGGGCCGGGCGTGCTCACCGGTGCCGTTCACCCAGCGCGTGCCACCGGGACCCTGGAGCAGGAACCGGTAGGGGGTGACCGGGTTGCGCACCTCGACCTCGGCGCGCCAGCGCGTGGCGCCGCCGGACCGACCGATCGGGCGGGCCTCGGCGAACTCGGGCTCACCGTCGGCCACCCACCGCACGTGGACCCGGTCGGCGCCGGTGGCGTCGGGGACCACGACGGTGACACCGACGCGCTGGCCGAGCTCGGGGGCCGGCGCGTCGACGAGGTGCCCGGACCCGTCGTGGTGGGCGAGGCCGAGCGGGTCGACCATCAGCCCTTCACGCCGCCGGCCGTGAGGCCCGAGACGATGAAGCGCTGGAGGAACTGGAAGAGGATGACCACGGGGATGCCGGCGATGAGGGCCCCGGCCGCGAAGATGCCCCAGCGCGACGTGAACTGCTCGTTCACCATGTTGAACAACCCCACCGCCAGGGTGAAGTTGCGGCTGTCGCCCTGGCCGAGCACCGCGCTGGCGAGCACGAAGTCGTTGAGCAACAGCACGAACGACAGCAGCGCCACCACCGCCAGCACCGGGGTGGCCAGCGGCAGGATGATCCGGAAGAAGATCTGGTTGTGGGTGGCGCCGTCGACCCGGGCGGCCTCGTCGAGGCTCGCCGGGATGGTGTCGAAGAACCCCTTGATGAGCCACGTGTTCACGCCCATGGCGCCACCGAGGTAGACGAGCATGAGGCCCGCCTTGGTGCCGAGCCCCACCGCGGGGAACACCTCCTTGATGTTGGTCATCATCAAGAAGATGGCGGTGAACGCCAGGATCTGCGGGAACATCTGCACGAGCAGGACGGCGAGCAGCCCGCTGCGTCGGCCGCGGAACCGCATGCGGCTGAACGAGTAGGCCGCCGACGCCGCCAGCAGCGTGGTGAGGATGGCGGTGATGCCCGCCACCTGCATGGAGTTCCAGAACCAGTTCCAGAACGGGAACTGGTCGGTGAGCTGGCGGTAGTTGTCGAGGTTGGCGCCGTCGGGGATGAGCCGCTGGCTGGTGAGCGTGCCGGTCGGGTTGAACGACGCCGAGACGATCCACACCACCGGGAACAGGGCGAAGACCAGCGCGGCGATGCCGATGACGTGGCGCCAGCCGAGCTCGCGCCACCACCGCACGACGCGGCGGGCCGGTGTCTCGGTGGCGCCGCGGGGCGCAGGCTTCGTGTCGGTGCGAGCGATGGCCATCAGTTCAGGTTCTCCAGTGCCCGGGTGCGCCGGAAGCTGATCGCCGAGACCAGGGCGACCATGACGAAGATGAGGATCGAGACGGCGGCGGCGAGGCCGAAGTCCTGCCCGCGACCGCCCTCGAAGGCCAGTCGGTACGTGTAGCTGATGAGGATGTCGGTGTGGCCGGCCGGTGTCTGGGCTCCGGCGATGGGCGGGCCGCCGCCGTTCAACAGGTAGATGACGTTGAAGTTGTTGAAGTTGAAGGCGAACGACGAGATCAACAGCGGCCCGAGCGTGATCATCAGCAGCGGGAACTGCACCTTGCGGAACGCCTGGCGGGGCGTGGCGCCGTCGACGAGCGCCGCCTCCTTGATGTCGTCGGGCACCGCCTGCAACGCCCCGGTGGACACCAGGAACATGTAGGGGAAACCGAGCCACAGGTTGACGAGCAGCACCGACACCTTGGCCCAGTTGGGGTCGAGCAGCCACGGGATGCTGATGCCCAAGATGTCGTTGATGGCGCCGAAGTCGCGGTTGAGCAGGCCCCGCCAGATGAGCGCCGACATGAAGCTCGGGAGGGCGTAGGGGATGATGAGCAGCGACCGGTAGATCTTGCGGCTGCGCATCTTCTCGAGGTTGAGCGCCATGGCCAGGGCGAGGCCCATGGCGAAGGTGAGCGCCACCGAGCCGATGGCGAACACGTAGTTCCACACGAACACGCGGAAGAACGGCCCACGGATCGCTTCGGAGGTGACGATCCGGGTGAAGTTGTCGAAGCCGACGACCACCCGCCACCCGGGGTTGAGCGAGGTGCCGTCGTCGGCGGTGAACCGGCCGTCGACGGGGCGGTAGACGGTGCCGGAGGTGACGTCGGTGAACGTGTCGGCGTCGGGGTCGTACGTGCGGGTGGAGTCGAGCAGCGCCGCGGTGGTGAACGTCTGGACCCGGATGCCGCCGTCGTCGAGGGGCACGACGAACTCGAGCAGCTCGTCCTGGCGGTCCTGGGCGTCGCGGATCGACAAGGTCGACAACCCGGCGACCTCGACCACGCGGTCGTCCTCGCGGACGACCTCGTCGGGCTCGAGGGGCTCGAGGCCGTCGAGGGTGCCCAGGAACTCGTTGCCCGAGGGATCGACGAAGTAGCCGGCGATCTCGCCGTCGGGTCCGTCGAGGGCGATGAACTCGTAGCGGGGGGCGTCGGCGCGGGGCACCAGCGAGTCGGCGATGATCCGGTCGATCGCCTGCTCCTGGGTGAGGATGTTGCCGGTGCCGAAGTTCGTGAAGGCGATGTAGGAGTTGTAGAGGACCGGGTAGACCTGGAACGCGACCAGGAAGATGGTGCCCGGCAGCAGGTACTTGAACGGGATCATCCGCTCGGCCCGGCTGAGGTACACCACGTTGAGGGCCACCGTGGCCGCCAACGTGATGCCGAAGCCGAACCCGAGCCCGTCGTCGAGCCACCGGACCAGGCCCACGAGGGCCATGCCGTTGACAGCGGCGAGGAAGAGCAGCTTGGCGAGGAACCCCCACGTGAACGCGGGCGGCCGGAGGGGGTTGCCCCTCCGGCCGCCGCGTCCCGCGGCCGGGGTCGTCGTCTCGGTGGTCGACGTGGTCATCCCGGCGTCCGGACCGTGATCAGCCGGTGATCAGGTTCCGGATCTGGTCGGCGGCGTCGCGGAAGGTCTGCTCCGGATCGCTGCCGGTCAGGACCAGCTGGTAGGCGTCGGTCCAGGCCGACCACACCGACCCCATCTCGGGGATGGCGGGCATGGGGAGCCCGTCGGCGGCGGCGAGGCCGAAGCCCTGGATGTCGGGATCCGCCGAGGCGGCCTCGAAGGCGGCGGCGTTCGCCGGCGGACGACCGCCGGCCTCGAACAGCGCCGTCTGGGCCTCCTGGCCGGCCATGAAGTCGATCACGAACGTCTGGGCGGCCAGCGGGTTCTCGGCGAACGCCGAGACCATGAAGCCCTGGACGCCCACGAACGGGCGCGGGGTGCCGCCGGCGACCGGCGGGATCGGCTCGACGACGTAGGGGACGCCGGTGGCCTTGAAGCCACGGTCGGCCTCGGCCACGGCCCACGGGCCGGTGATGGCGAACGGGGCGTCGCCCTGGCCGAACGATTCGATCATGACGTCGTAGCTGGTCTCGGAGGAGATGAAGCCACGGTCGGCCCACTCGGCGAACTGGGCGGCGGCGGCGAGGCCACCTTCGCTGTCGATGCCGAGGTCGTTGGGGTCGTAGCCGGCGTCGGTGAGACCGAACACGTAGCCACCGAGGGCGGTGAACAGGGGCATGTTGTGGAACGGGTCGCCCGGGTTCTGCTGCAGGCCGATCGGCACGGTGGCCTCGCCCGAGTCGACGAGCCCGAGGGCGATGTCGACGAGCTCCTCGAAGGTGGCCGGGGCCTCGGGCACCAGCTCGGTGTTGCGCACGAGGGCGATGCTCTCCACGGCGTAGGGCACGCCGTAGGTGTTGCCCTCGTAGGTGAAGGCCGTGACGCCCACGTCGAGGAACTGGTCCTCGACCGCCGACAGGTCGACGGGGGCGACGACGCCCGAGGTCACGAGCTGGCCGAGCCAGTCGTGCGCGCCGATGATGATGTCGGGGCCCTCGCCGGCCGGACCGGCGACCTGGAGGCGGTCGCGGATGGCGTCGAACGCCAGCTCCTGGACCGCGACCGTGAGGCCGTTCTCCTCGCCGAACTGCTCGGCGAACGGGGTGATGACCGGGGTGCGGGTGTCGTCGGCCCAGATGACGAGGTCGGCGTCGGCGCGCACGACCGGCGCAGCGGTCGTCGTGGTGGCCTCGTCGCCGCCGTCGGCGTCGTCGTCGCCGTCGTCGGGAGCCTCGGTGGTCTCCGTGGTGTCGGCGGGCGCGGTGGTGTCGGCGGCGTCGTCGCCTCCGTCGTCGTCGCCGCACGCGGCGGCGACGAGGGCGAAGATGGCGAGCAGTGCCGCCAACAAGCGCATACGAGAGCGCATGCAGTCCTCCAAAGGGGGAAGGGAGCGGGCGGCGTCGTTGGCGAATCGCCGTCCGCGGGATGGGTCGTCGGCGAGCGACCGACGATGTGGAGGGTGCGGGATCGGACCGTTGTCGAGACAGGGCCGATGGTCCGCCCCCGACCGCCGGAGGTCACTGACACATCATGTTCTAGTCCCCCAGCGTTCACGCCGCCGCGCGCGGCCGTTCACGAACGGACACGGGGGGTCGAGCGGTCGCTAGCCTCCGGCGGGTGAGCCCCGACACCCCCCTCTCCGACACCCCCCTCTCCGACGATCCTCGGTCGCGCCTGGCCCACCAGCTGCGCGACCTGGCCCGCAACTTCCGGTGGGTGTGGGACGTGCCCACCCAGCGGCTGTTCGCCCGCATCGCCGAGGACGGCTGGGAGGCCGGCCACCGCGCCCCGCTGGCGCTGCTGGCCGAGCTCTCCGACGCCGACTGGGACCGGCTGGTCGCCGACGCGTCGTTCGTCCGCGACACCGACAACGCCCACGGCGCCCTCACCGCCTACGTGAAGACGTCCCGGCCGTACCGTGCCCCCGAGGTGGCCTACTTCTCGCCGGAGTTCGGGGTGGCCGAGAGCCTCCCGCAGTACTCCGGTGGCCTCGGGGTGCTGGCCGGTGACCACCTGAAGGCGGCGAGCGACCTCGACGCCCCGCTCGTGGGCGTCGGGTTGTTCTACCGCCAGGGCTTCTTCCGCCAGGAGCTCGTGACCGGCTCCGGTCAGGTCGAGCACTACACCGACGTCGATCCCGGCCTGGTGGGGCTCACGCTCGTCCCCGGCGCCGCGGCCACCGTGCACCTCGCGGGCGAGACCGTGGCGGTGCGGGTGTGGCGTGCCGACGTCGGTCGGATCCCGCTCTTCCTGCTCGACACCCACGTCGACGGCAACTCCGAGCGCTCCCGGCGCATCACCGACCGCCTCTACGGCGGCGACCAGGAGCACCGGATCCGCCAGGAGCTCGTGCTCGGCGTCGGTGGGGTGCGGGCCCTGCGGTCGATGGGGATGGCGCCGCGGGTGTACCACCTCAACGAGGGCCACGCCGGGTTCCTCGCCCTCGAGCGCATCCGCGCCCACCTGGTGGCCACCGGCGTGAGCTTCGCCGAAGCCGTCGACTCGATTCGCCAAGGCCTGGTGTTCACCACCCACACGCCGGTGCCGGCGGGCATCGACCGCTTCCCGCGCGAGCTCATCGCCACCTACCTCGGCAACTGGTCGGCCAGCTTCGGGATCGACATCGACCAGCTCATGGCGCTCGGCCACATGCCCGAGGACGGCCCCGACGTGTTCAACATGGCGGCGTTCTGCCTGCGGGTGGCCGGTCACGCCAACGGCGTGTCGAAGCTGCACGGCGAGGTCAGCCGCAAGATGTTCTCGTCGCTGTGGCCGGGCACCACCCCGGCCGCGGTGCCGATCACGTCGGTCACCAACGGCGTGCACGCCCGCACCTGGACCTCGCCCGAGGTGCAGGGCATCTTCGACCGGGTCATCGGCGTCGACTGGCCCGAGGCCGCTCCCGAGCGGTGGGCACCGCTGGCGTCGCTGAGCGACGACGAGATCCGAGCCGCGCGCGTCGCGGCCCGCACACGGCTCGTCGACTTCGTCCGCGAGCGCCTCGAAGCCCGGGGTCAGGAGGACGCCGCGTCGGTGCTCGATCCCGACGCCCTCACCATCGGGTTCGCCCGCCGATTCGCCACCTACAAGCGCGCCACCCTGATCCTGAGCGACCGCGACCGGCTGAACCGGCTCCTCGACGACGAGGACCATCCGGTGCAGTTCGTGTTCGCCGGCAAGTCGCACCCGGCCGACGAGCCCGGCAAGGCCCTGCTGCGCCAGGTGCTCGAGGCGTCGGCCGATCCCGTGCTGCGGGGCCGGTTCGTGTTCCTCGACGACTACGACATCGGCGTCGCCCGGGCGCTGTACCACGGCAGCGACGTGTGGCTGAACAACCCGATCCGCCCGCAGGAGGCCTGTGGCACCTCGGGCGAGAAGGCGGCGCTCAACGGGGCGCTCAACTTCTCGGTGATGGACGGCTGGTGGGACGAGATGTACGACGGCGGCAACGGCTGGGCCATCCCGTCGTTCGACGAGTTCACCGATCGCACGGCTCGCGACCGCGCCGAGGTGGGCGTCCTCTACGACGTGCTCGAGCGCGAGATCGTCCCGCTCTTCTACTCCGACGGCCAGCCGCTCTCCACCGGGTGGCTCGACCGGGTGCGCCACACCTGGGCGTCGCTCGGGCCCAAGGTGGGGGCGTCGCGCATGGTGCGCGACTACCAGGCGCTGCTCTACGAGCCGTCGGCCGACCGCTAGACGAGCGGGTCGGGTCGTCGGGGTGCGAGCCCGGGCGACCCGACCCGTAGTCTGACGCCGTGAGCAGCACGTTCGGCAGCGCGTTCCGGGTCACCACCTTCGGCGAGTCGCACGGCGTCGCCGTGGGGTGCGTGGTCGACGGGTGCCCGCCCCGCCTCCCCGTCGACGTCGACGAGATCCAACACGACCTCGACCGGCGTCGTCCCGGTCAGAGCCGGCTCACCACCCAGCGCGACGAGGCCGACCGGGTGGAGGTGCTCTCGGGCATCTTCGACGGGGTCACCATCGGCACGCCGATCGCCTTGGTGGTCCGCAACGCCGATCACCGGTCCGGGGCCTACGACCACCTGCGCGACGTCTACCGCCCGAGCCACGCCGACTGGAGCACCGAGGCCAAGTACGGCGTGCGCGACTGGCGCGGTGGGGGCCGGTCGTCGGCCCGCGAGACCATCGGCCGGGTGGCGGCGGGGGCCATCGCCCGGGCGCTGCTGCGCCGCACCGAGGGCATCGAGGTGCTGGGCTGGGTGAGCCAGGTGCACGACATCGACGCCGCGGTCGACCCGACCGCGGTCACCCTCGCCGACGTCGAGGCCACCCCCACCCGCTGTCCCGACCCGGCGGCCGCCGAGCGCATGACCACCGCCATCGAGCAGGCCCGCCGCGACGGCGACTCGCTCGGCGGGGTGGTCACGTGCGTCGCCCGCAACGTGCCCGCCGGGCTCGGCGACCCGGTGTTCGCCAAGCTCGACGCCAGCCTCGGTGGGGCCATGCTGTCGCTGCCCGCCGCGAAGGGCGTGGAGATCGGTAGTGGCTTCGCCGGCACGCGCCTCACCGGGCTGGCCCACAACGACCCGTTCGTGCCCGGCCCCGACGGGCGGCCCCGCACCAGCGCCAACCGCTCGGGTGGCATCCAGGGTGGCATCACCAACGGCGAGGAGGTCGTGGTGCGGGTGGCCTTCAAGCCCACGGCCACCATCGCGTCGGCCCAGGACACGGTCACCCGCGACAACGAGGCGACCACGCTGGCGGCTCGCGGCCGTCACGATCCGTGCGTGCTGCCCCGCGCCGTCCCGCTCGTCGAGGCCATGGTGTGCCTGGTGCTCGCCGACCACTGGCTGCGCCAGCGCACCGTCGACGTGCTCCCCCCGCTCGAGCGCTGACCCCCTCCGCGCTCCCGCGCCGGCGCTGCGCCGCGATCGCTACCGTCGACGTGGTGAGCGACGACCCGAAGTCCGTCGGCCTCGACGCCGAGCTGCACGCCTACCTGGTCGCCCACGGGTCGCCGCCCGATGCGGTCCTGGTCGATCTGGCCGAGCGCACCCGCGACCGCTTCGGCGATGCGGCCCGGATGCAGATCTCGGCCGAGCAGGGCGCACTGCTCACGCTGCTCGTGCGGATCACCGGTGCCCGTCGCGTCGTGGAGGTGGGCACGTTCACCGGCTACTCCTCGGTGTGCCTGGCCCGGGGCCTGCCCGAGGACGGCCACCTGCTGTGCTGCGACGTCGACGCGACGTTCACGGCGCTCGCCCGCGAGGCGTGGGACGCCGCCGGGGTGGCCGACCGGGTCGAGCTGCGCCTCGGGCCGGCCGCCGACACCCTGCGGAGCCTGCCCACCGACCGGTGGATCGACCTGTCGTTCATCGACGCCGACAAGGCCGGCTACGCGACCTACTTCGAGGAGCTGGTGGCCCGGACCCGTCCGGGCGGACTGGTGTGCATCGACAACGTCCTGTGGGGCGGTGCGGTCGTCGACCCGGCCGACACCTCGCCCGACACCGAGGCCATCCGGGCGTTCAACGCCCGCGTCGCCGCCGATGACCGCGTCGAGGTCGTGATGCTGCCGGTGGCCGACGGGCTCACCCTCGCCCGGGTGCGCTGAGCCGGCCCGAGGCGTGGCGACGGCCGTGGGCGCTCAGGTGATCTCGGCGAAGGCCTCGGCGCGCTTGGTCTCGCCCGCCACGAGGAGGATGTCGCCCTCCTTCATCCGGGTGTCGGGGGTGGCGTAGGTGAAGCTCTCGCCCCGGGGCTTGATGAACACCACGGTGACGTCGTACTTGGCTCGCAGCCCCGCCTCGGCGAGGGTCTTGCCGAAGGTCTCGCGGGGCGCCATCGTCTCGACCAGCGCGAAGCCCTCGTCGAGCTCCATGTAGTCGAGCATCCGGCCGGTGACCGCGTGGGCCACCCGCACGCCCATGTCGTGCTCGGGGAACACCACGCTGTGGGCGCCGACGCGCCGCAGGATGCGCCCGTGGGAGGTGGTGATGGCCTTGGCCCAGATGTTGGGGACGCCGAGGTCGGCGAGAGCCGCGGTGGTGAGGATGCTCGCCTCGATGTCGCCGCCGATGCACACCACCGCGCAGGCGAAGTCGCGGGCGCCCAGCTGCTCGAGCACCGTGGCGCTGGTGGAGTCGGCCTCGACCACGTGGGTGAGCGACCCGGCGTGCTCCTGCACGGCGCGGGCATCGGCGTCGACACCGAGGACCTCGTAGCCGAGGTGCTCGAGGGTGGCGCCGAGCGCGCTGCCGAAGCGGCCGAGGCCGACCACCAGCACCTCGTCCCAGTCGCCCGCGGCGGGGACCGGCTCGGGGCGCCACTCTCTGTACGGGACGGGCTCGACGTGGTTCATGGGGCACGCTCCTCCGCACGACGCTATCGCTGGTCGCCGGGGCTGCGTCGCCATGGGCGTCACCCGACGATCGGGCGCTCCTCGGGGTAGCGGTAGAGCCGCTCGTGCTCGCGGAGCACGAGCGCGGTGCCGATGGTGATCGGGCCGACGCGGCCGAGGAACATGAGGACGATGAGCACCATCTGGGCGGCGCCGTCGAGGGCGGGGGTGATGCCCAGCGACAGCCCGACGGTGCCGAACGCCGAGGCCGCCTCGAACAGCGTCTCGGTGAGACCGAACGGGCTGAAGACGAGCAGCAGGAGGTTGCCGGCGAACAGCGCGGCGAGGCCGATGAGCACCACCGACAGGGCCTGACGCTGGGCCGCGGGTGGGATCCGTCGGCCGAAGCGCGACACGTCGGGGTCGCCCCGCAGCTCGGCCCAGACCATGAGCGCGATGACGGCCACCGTGGTGACCTTCACCCCGCCGGCGGTGGACGCGGAGCCCCCGCCGATGAACATCAACAAGATGGTGACGAGGTGGGTGGGCTCGTTCATCTCGGCGATGTCGATCGAGTTGAACCCGGCGGTGCGCGGCATGGTGGCCTGGAAGAAGCCGGCGACGAGCTTGCCGGGGACGTCGAGCGGGCCCAGGGTGCCCGGGTTGTCCCACTCGAACAGCACGACGGTGAGGAACGCGATCACCAGCAGCGCGGCGGTGATCGACAACGTCATCTTGGTGTGCAGGCTCCACCGTCGGCTGCGCCGGGGGTTGCGGCGCAGGTCGAGCCACACCGGGAAGCCGATGCCGCCCGAGATGACGGCGAGCGACACGGTGACGCTCACCCACGGGTCGGCGACGAAGCCCATGAGGCTGTCGGAGAACAGGGCGAACCCGGCGTTGTTGAACGCCGAGATGGCGTGGAACACCCCGAGCCGCAAGGCGCCCAGGAACGGTTCGTCGTGGTTGATCCAGAACGCCCCGGTGAGCACGATCGTGGTGGCCAGCTCGAACACCACCGTGAACAGCGCCACCCCGGCGAGGATGCGGCGGACGTCGCCGAGATCGATGGCGCCGGTCTCGGCCTGGGCCAGCATCCGGCTGCGCAACCCGAGCCGGTGCGACACGAACACCGCGGCGACCGAGGCGAGGGTCATGATGCCGAAGCCCCCGAGCTGGATGAGCCCGAGGATCACCGCGTGCCCGAAGCCCGACCAGTACTCGGGGGTGTCGACGGTGATGAGGCCGGTGACGCAGATGGCCGACGTCGAGGTGAAGAAGGCGGGGAGGAACGCACCCCCACCACCCGGCCCCCGCACCGCGACGGGCAGCATCAACAGCGCGGTGCCCGTGAAGATGGCGGTCCCGTAGGCGAGCACCACCAGCTGGGCGGGGTGGTTCAGCCGGATGCCCAGGAACCCTCGCCGCGTCACCTGGAGATCCTCGCAGATCGGCGGGGTTGGACGGAGCCGGCCCGGGTAGCGTGCCCGTCATGCGCGTGTGGCCCGGGACTCCTGCCCCACTCGGTGCCACCTACGACGGGTCGGGCACCAACATCGCGGTCTTCTCCGAGATCGCCGACCGGGTGGAGCTCTGCCTGTTCGACGACGCGGGGGTCGAGCACCGCGCCGTCCTGCCCGAGATGACCGGCCACGTGTGGCACGGCTACTTCCCCGATGTCGCCCCCGGTCAGCGCTACGGGTTCCGGGTGCACGGGCCCTACGAGCCGTCCGCCGGTGTGCGGAGCAACCCCGCGAAGCTGCTGCTCGACCCCTACGCCCGCGCCATCGAGGGCGAGGTCCGCTGGAACGAGGCGGTCTTCCCCTACCACTTCGACGCACCCGACGGGCCGGCCAACGAGACCGATTCGGCGCTCTACGTGCCCCGCTCGGTGGTCGTGAACCCGTGGTTCGACTGGGGTCACGACCGCCCGCCGGCCACCCCGTGGCACGAGACGGTGGTCTACGAGGCCCACGTGCGGGGGCTCACCATGATGCACCCCGACGTCGAGCCCAACCTGCGGGGCACCTACCTCGGCATCGCGTCGCCGCCCGTCATCGAGCACCTGCAGGCGCTCGGCGTCACCGCCATCGAGCTCATGCCGGTGCACCAGTTCATCCACGACCACACCCTGCAGCAGCGGGGCCTGCGCAACTACTGGGGCTACAACTCCATCGGCTACTTCGCCCCGCACAACGCCTACGCGTCGCGCGGGCAGGCCGGCCAGCAGGTGCAGGAGTTCAAGTCGATGGTGAAGACCCTGCACGAGGCGGGCATCGAGGTGATCCTCGACGTGGTCTACAACCACACCGCCGAGGGCAACCACCTCGGGCCGATGCTGTCGTTCCGCGGCCTCGACAACCAGGCGTACTACCGGCTGGTCGGCGACGATCCCCGCTACTACATGGACTACACGGGCACCGGCAACACGATGAACATGCGGCACCCGCACGTGCTGCAGCTCATCATGGACTCGCTGCGCTACTGGGTCACCGAGATGCACGTCGACGGGTTCCGCTTCGACCTCGCCGCCGCGCTGGCCCGCGAGCTGCACGACGTCGACCGGCTGTCGGCGTTCTTCGACCTGATCCAGCAGGACCCGGTGGTGAGCCGGGTGAAGCTCATCGCCGAGCCGTGGGACGTCGGCGAGGGCGGCTACCAGGTGGGCAACTTCCCGCCGCTGTGGACCGAGTGGAACGGCAAGTACCGCGACACGGTGCGCGACTACTGGCGGAGCGAGCACCAGACGCTCCCCGAGTTCGCGTCGCGCTTCACCGGCAGCTCCGACCTCTACGAGAGCAGCGGTCGTCGGCCCTACGCGAGCGTCAACTTCATCACCGCCCACGACGGCTTCACGATGCGCGACCTGGTCTCGTACAACGACAAGCACAACGAGGCCAACGGCGAGGGCAACCGCGACGGCGAGAGCCACAACCGCTCGTGGAACTGCGGGGTCGAGGGGCCCACCGACGACCCCAAGGTGCTCGAGCTGCGCGCCCGCCAGACCCGCAACTTCCTCACCACCTTGTTCCTCAGCCAGGGCGTGCCGATGCTGCTCGCCGGCGACGAGCTCGGCCGCAGCCAGGGCGGCAACAACAACGCCTACTGCCAGGACAACGAGATCTCCTGGATCGACTGGTCGAAGGTCGACGAGCCCCTGCTCGCGTTCACCCGTCGCCTCATCCGGCTCCGCCACGACCACCCCGTGTTCCGTCGGCGTCGGTGGTTCGAGGGGCGCGCCATCCACGGGCGCGGCATCGGCGACATCGGCTGGCTCAACGTCGACGGCACCGAGATGGACGAGCACGACTGGAACGAGGGCTACGCCAAGTCCATCGCCGTGTTCTTGAACGGCAGCCGCATCGAGACGCCCGGCCCGCGCGGCGAGCGCATCACCGACGACTCGTTCCTGTTGCTCTCCAACGCCCACCACGGGCGGCTCACCTTCACCCTGCCCCCGCCGGAGTGGGGCGAGCGCTGGATCCGCGAGCTCGACACGAGCGAGACCAAGCCCGCCCCGACCCGCCGCCAGTGGCGGCCGGGCGAGCGCATCCGCCTCGAGGCGCGGTCGTTGGTGCTGCTCCGCCGGCTCGACCCCGCGCCCCCGACGCGGCACGTCCTCGGTGGCGGCTGAGCGGCGCCGCGTCCCGCGGTCCACCTACCGGCTCCAGCTGCGCCCGGGGTTCGGCTTCGACGCCGCGGCCGGCGTGGCCGACTACCTCGCCGCGCTCGGGGTCAGCCACACCTACACGTCGCCCTACCTCCAGGCCGCCCCGGGGTCCACCCACGGGTACGACGTGGTCGACCACTCGAGGGTCAACGACGAGCTCGGTGGGCCGGGGGCCCACGAGCGCTTCCGGCGGGCGCTCAGCGCCGCCGGCCTCGGCCAGGTGGTCGACATCGTCCCCAACCACATGGCGGTGGGCACGCCCGAGAACGCCTGGTGGTGGGACGTGCTCGCCAACGGGCCGTCGAGCCGCTACGCCAGCTACTTCGACGTCGACTGGGATCCCCCCGAGTCCAAGCTGCGCAACCGGGTGCTGCTGCCCATCCTCGGCGACCACTACGGCCGCGTCATCGAGCGGGGCGAGGTGGCGCTCGACTGGGAGGACGACGCCCGGTTCGTGGTGCGCTACTTCGAGCACCTGCTCCCGGTCGCGCCGCGCTCGGTCGACGACCTGCTGGCGCGCGCCGCGGCGAGCTGTGGCTCGGACCACCTGGCGTTCATCGCCCACTCGTTGTCGCGGCTGCCCCGGGCCACGGTCACCGAGCCGGTGCTGCGCGAGGTCCGTCACCGCGACACGCGGGTCCTGTGGGTCCAGCTGGCCCGGCTCGCCCGTGAGGATCCGGGCGTCCGCCGGGCGGTGGCCGACGAGGTGGCGGCGCTCAACGCCGACCCCGACGCCCTCGATGCCGTGCTCGACCGGCAGAACTACCGGCTGGCCTTCTGGCGCACCGCCGGTCGCGAGCTCGACTACCGCCGCTTCTTCGACATCAACACCCTGGTGGGCCTGCGGGTGGAGTCGGCCGAGGTGTTCGCCGACACCCACGCCCTCGTGCTGCGCTGGCTGTCCACCGGGGCGGTCGACGGTGTGCGCATCGACCACCCCGACGGGCTGCGCGATCCCCGCGCCTACTTCGAGCTGCTGCGCGCCGGCGCTCCCGACGCGTGGATCGTCGTCGAGAAGATCCTCGAGGGCGACGAGCGCCTCCCGGCGTCGTGGCCGGTCGACGGCACCACCGGCTACGAGTTCTGCGCGCGGGTCACCCGCCTGCTGCACGACCCGCGGGGCGAGGCCCCGCTCGACGACCTGTGGGTCGAGCTCGTCGGCGACGGCGCGTCGTACCCCGAGGTGGTCCACGCGGCCAAGCAGATGATCCTGCGCGACGTGCTCGCCGCCGACCTCACCCGCCTCACCCAGCTGTTCGTGGCGGTGGCCGAGCAGCACCGGAGCTGGCGCGACTTCACCCGCCACGACCTGCAGGAGGCGCTCGCCGCCACCGCCGCCGCGTTCCCCGTCTACCGCACCTACGTCGACGTCGCCCACGGCGCCACCCCCGAGGACCGCGAGGTGATCGACGTCGCCGTCGGCGCCGCCCGCGAGCAGCGCGACGACCTCGACCCCGAGCTGTTCGACTTCCTGCGCTTCGTGCTGGTCGACGGCCCGGTCGACTCGCCCGGCCCGGTGGCCGAGCTGCGGATGCGGTTCCAGCAGCTCACCGGCCCGGTGATGGCCAAGGGCGCCGAGGACACGGCCTTCTACGACTTCGTGCGGCTGGTGTCGTTGAACGAGGTGGGCTCCGACCCGTCGCACTTCGCGGTCGGGGTCGACGAGTTCCACCGGGCCATGGCCGACGCCGCGCTCGACCGGCCCCGGTCGATGCTCACCTTGTCGACCCACGACACCAAGCGCAGCGAGGACGTGCGGGCCCGGCTGGCGCTGCTGTCGGAGATCCCCGGGGCGTGGGCCGAGGCGGTGCGGCGCTGGTTCGAGCGCAACACCCGCCACCGCCCCGTCGACGTGCCCGGCTGGCCCGACCCGCGGATGGAGTACCTGCTCTACCAGACCCTGGTCGGCGCCCACCCGCTCGACGCCGACCGCGCCGTCGCCTACATGGAGAAGGCGGCCAAGGAGGCCAAGCGCAACACCTCGTGGGTGTCGCCGGTGGCCGAGTACGACGAGGCCCCGCGCCGCTTCGTCACCGACGTGCTCGCCGACGAGGCCTTCGCCGCCGACCTGGCGGCCGTGGTCGAGCCGCTGGTCGACCCCGGTCGGGTGAACTCGCTCGCCCAGAAGCTCATCGAGCTCACCGCGCCGGGCGTCCCCGACGTCTACCAGGGCACCGAGCTGTGGGACCTGAGCCTGGTCGACCCCGACAACCGCCGCCCCGTCGACTTCGCGGCGCGGCGCCACCTGCTCGACGAGGTGGCCGGGCTCACCCCCGAGCAGCGGTGGGCGCGCCGCGACGAGGGGCGTCCCAAGCTGTGGGTCGTGCACCGCGCGCTGCGCCTGCGCGCCGAGCGGCCCGAGTGGTTCGCCGACGGCGCCGGCTACGAGCCCCTGGCGGTCTCGGGCGATCGGGCGGGGCACGTGGTGGCCTACGCCCGGGGCGGCGCGGCGGTCGTGGTGCCGCGGCTGCCGCTCGGGTTGGCCGCCGCGGGAGGCTGGGACGCCACGACGGTGGTGGCGCTGCCGCCCGGGCGCTGGTACGACGAGATGTCGGGGAGCAGCCACCCCGGCGGCGACATCGCGGTGGCCACCCTCCTCGATCGCTTCCCGGTGGCGCTGCTCCGCGCCGACGACCCCGACCCGACGACGGGAGCATGACGATGGCGACGATCTCGGTGTGGGCCCCGCGAGCCCGCCACACCGTCGAGCTCGACCTCGGGGGCCGGCGCATCGCCATGGTCCCCGCGGCGCGGGGGTGGTACCGCGCCGAGGCGGCCGACGTCGGCCCCGGCACCGACTACGCGTTCGTCATCGACGGCCGAGGGCCGTACCCCGACCCCCGCTCACCCTTCCAGCCCGAGGGCCCGCACGGGCCGTCGCGGATCATCGACCACGACGCCTTCGCGTGGACCGACGCCGACTGGGCGGGGCTCGATCCCCGCGACGGCGTCATCTACGAGATGCACCTCGGCACCTTCAGCCCGTCGGGCGATGCCGACGGGGCCATCGAGCGCCTCGACCACCTCGTCGACCTCGGCGTCACGTCGGTGTGCGTCCTCCCGGTCGTGCAGTTCTCCGGGCGCCGCAACTGGGGCTACGACGGCGTCGGCCTCTTCGCCCCCCACGACGCCTACGGGGGGCCCGACGGCGTGAAGCGCCTCGTCGACGCCTGTCACGCCCGCGGGCTGGGCGTGATCCTCGACGTCGTCTACAACCACGTCGGTCCCGAGGGGAACTACCTCGGGATGTTCGGCCCCTACTTCACCGACTTCTACCGCACACCGTGGGGTGAGGCGGTCAACTTCGACAAGGCGGGCAGCGACGAGGTCCGTCGCTTCGTCATCGACAACGCGCTCATGTGGTTCCGCGACTACCACGTCGACGGGCTGCGGCTCGACGCCGTGCACGCCATCGTCGACACGTCGGCCCGCCACGTGCTCGAGGAGCTGTCGGCCGAGGTCGACGCCCTCGAGGCCCGCCTCGGGCGGCCGCTCACCCTCATCGCCGAGAGCGACCTCAACGACCCCCGGCTGTGCCGCCCCCGCGACGTGGGCGGGTTCGCCATCGAGGCGCAGTGGAGCGACGACTTCCACCACGCCCTGCACGCGGTGGTCACCGGCGAGGTCAGCGGCTACTACGCCGACTTCGGCCGGCTCGAGCACCTCGCCACCGCGCTGCGGCGCGGGTGGGTCTACGCCGGTGACTACTCGGCGCACCGCGGGCGCCGCCACGGCCGATCACCCGCCGGGCTGCACCCGAGCCAGCTGCTCGGCTACATCCAGAACCACGACCAGGTGGGCAACCGGGCCGTCGGCGACCGGCTGGCCGGGCTGGTCGGCCCCGGTCGGGTGCGCATCGCGGCGGCGCTCACCCTGCTCTCGCCGTTCACGCCCATGCTGTTCCAGGGCGAGGAGTGGGGCAGCGTTCGGCCCTTCCAGTACTTCACCGACCACCAGGACCGTGAGCTCGGTCGGGCGGTGGCCCAGGGGCGTCGCGCCGAGTTCGCCTCCTTCGGCTGGTCGCCCGACGAGGTGCCCGATCCCCAGGACCCCGCCACCTTCGAGCGCTCGGTCCTCGACTGGGACGAGCAGACCCGCCAACCCCACGCGGTGATCCTCGAGTGGTACCGGGCGCTCGTGGCGTTGCGGGCGGCCACCCCCGAGCTGCGCGAGGGCGGGTTCGGCCACACCCACGTCGAGGTCGACGACGACGCCGGCTGGCTGGTGATGGTGCGCGACCCGCTGGTGGTGGCGGTGAACCTGGCGCCCACCACCCGTCGGGTCGCCGTGCCCCGGGGTCGCATCGTCCTCGCGTCCGACGGCGCGGCGGCCGTCGTCGACGGCCACGTCGACCTGCCCGCCGACGCGGTGGCGGTGCTCGACCAGCGGCGCGACCCATGAGCGACCTCGACCGCTACCGCGACCTCGCCCTCGAGTTCGATCGGCCCGACGACGGCATCTTGCGCATCACCATCGACACGCCCGGGCGGCTCAACGCCGTCGACGAGGCCAAGCACCGGGCCCTCGCCGACGTGTGGCGCATCGTCGACCGCGACCCCGCCACCCGGGTCGTGCTGGTGCGGGGGGCCGGCGGCGCCTTCTCGGCCGGTGGCGACCTCGACATGGTCGCTCGCATCGCGGCCGACCCCGACTACCGCCTGCGGTCGATGCAGGAGGCCCGCGACCTCGTCTACGGGGTCATCGACTGCTCCCGTCCGGTCGTGTCGGCCATCGACGGGCCGGCGGTCGGCGCCGGGTTGGCGGTGGCGCTGCTCGCCGACGTGTCGGTGGCGGGCCGCACGGCGCGCATCATCGACGGCCACACCAAGCTGGGCGTGGCCGCCGGCGACCACGCCGCCATCGTCTGGCCGCTGCTGTGCGGCATGGCCAAGGCCAAGTACCTGCTGCTCACCTGCGACGTCATCACCGGTGAGGACGCCGAGCGGGCCGGGCTGGTCTCGGTGGTCGTCGACGACGACGCCGTGCACGACACCGCCCTCGACATCGCCCGGCGCCTGGCGCGGGGCAGCCAGCCGGCCATCCGCGCCACCAAGCACGTCCTCAACCACTGGCTCCGGCAGGCCGCCCCGATCTTCGAGGCGTCGCTCGGGATGGAGTTCCTCGGGTTCACCGATGGTGACGCCGTCGAGGGCATCGCCGCGCTCCGTGAGAAGCGCCGTCCCGAGTTCCCGTCGGCGACATAGGTCGACCGGCCCGTTCTCCTCAAGAGGGGGTGATCCGCTGCCGAAGCACACTCACGAGAGAGGGAAAGGGCCAAGAACCATGACGACAATCCGTGCGACCTGCGTGACCTGCGGCGACGTGGAGCTCACCACCACCGACGTCTCGGTGATGATCCACGCCGACGACGGCGAGGGCTCCTACTCGTTCCGGTGCCCGCTCTGCCGCTCCGTGGTCGTCAAGCCCAGCCCCCGCCACACCATCGACCTGCTGGTCTCGGCCGGCGTGCGGTACTCGCTGTGGACGAGCCCCGCCGAGCGGATCTCCGATCCCACCGCCCCGGCGTTCACCCACGACGACCTGCTCGAGTTCCACGTCCTGCTCGAGGACGACTCCCGGCTCTCCAGCCTGCTCGGCTCTCTCTGACGATCGCGGCCATCGGGCCGTTCACGGGCACCGGCTGCGGCCGGTGCCCGTTCGCGTGCGGGAAGATTCTTTTCTCGTGGCCGTATCACCACGGAGAGTGGCGACGATGACTGGGTGGGTCGGATGACCCACCCACGAACCGGCGATCCGGTCGCGAGACCGGTCAGCAACGCCAGCGGCCTCTCCGAGGCGTCGCAGCTACCGAACGGGAGTCCACACATGCTGTCAGCCCTGCCCGACCACCTCCGCCGCCTCGTCGTGGGCGGCATCGCCGTGATCGTCGTCGGTGGCGGCATCGCCGCCGCCGAGGGGATCGACGCGGCCTTCGGACCCGCCGACCCCGAGGTCGCCGAGGAGCCCGCTCCCGAGGAGCCCGCCGCCGAGGAGCCGGTCGCCGAGGAGCCGGTCGTCGAGGACCCGGTCGACGAGGAGCCCGCTCCTGAGGAGCCGGCCGTCGAGGAGCCCGCCGTCGAGGAGCCCGCCGTCGAGGAGCCCGCCGTCGAGGAGCCCGCT
>DATHSN010000305.1:0-5417 GCA_035464115.1 Acidimicrobiales bacterium
ACCGCCCGCCGACCACGGCCAGCACGTGGCTCTGCGGTTCGACGATCTCGACGCCGTGGTGGCCGAGCTGCGCGCCCAGGGCATCGAGGTGAGCGATCCCCGCCCGGTGGGCACCAGCCGCCAGGCCTTCTGTCACGACCCCGCCGGCAACCGCGTGGAGCTGCACGAACCGGGCTGACCGCCCCGCTCCGGCCGACGCGGGGAGTAGGGATCCGCCGGGCGGGTAGGGCCACGCCGTGGTCGCGCAACGCACCGATTCCCCTGACGAGCTGTCCCCGCCGCCGTTTCGGCCGGTGCTCGTCGACGCCACGCCGCCCCGGCGCCTGCTGCCGCTGCGCCCCATCGGTGTCGCGCTGCTCCTCGGTGCCATGGCCGTCGGATCGTGGCTCGCCATCGACGAGCTGCGCGGCGCCGAGATGTTCGTGGCCGTGCGCCGCGAGCCGGCGCCCACCACCGCGCCGGTCGAGCCCCCGTCGATGCCGACCGCGGCCGGGGCCGGCGTGTCGCTCTCGTTCGGTGGGGCGGCCACCGGATGGTCGCTCGCGCCGGCCGACCCGCCGGCCGGGGTGGTGACCGCCGAGCCGCTGCGGTTCGTCTACCTCGAGAACGACCTCGGGATGGCGGCGATCGGCGTGGAGCAGGGTGGCGAGGCCCTCTTCTCCGGCGAGCCGCTGGTGGTGGACGGGGTGCAGCTCGATGTGGTCGAGCTCCCCGATCGGGGCCCGTTGATCATCACCGCGGTCGACGGCGAGCTGCGGGTGACGTGGCGCTCGGTGGGCATCCCGGTCGACGACGCGGTCACCATCGCCTCGTCGCTCCTCCCGCGCCTGGTCGCCGATCCCACGGCAGCGGTGGTGGAGCCGGCCGCGTTCGTCGGCCTGACCCTCGTCGCCGAGCTCGCCCAGCCCGCGGTGCGGACCCTCCCCGCGGCGTGGACCGTGGCGACCCCCGAGGGACGCCAGCTCGACCTCACCGTCGCCGATGCCCATGAGCACGCGGCGGCCGAGATCGAGCTCCGCCTCCGGGGCACGGAGGCGTTCCCGCAGCCGGGGCGCACCGTGTGGGTCTCGGGCGGTTTCGACCCCGCGTCGGTCGCCGACGACCGGGTCAGCTGGTTCCACCCCACCGGGCACCTGGTGTCGCTCACCGGGGTCACCGCCGACGACCCCGTCATCGGCGACCTGGCCGGGCTGCTGTTCGTCGAACCCGCGTAGGAGGCCGCGCCTCGTCCCCGCCCCACCCTCGATCCGATCGGGGCCACCAGCTGACGGGTGCCGGTGGCGGAGACGTCAGATCCCTGGACTCGTGCCGGCCTCGTGCTCACAGGTGCGTGAGCACGAGGCCGACGCCGAGCGCGCACGTGGCCCAGGAGAGCGCGGCGAGGGCCCGCTCGTAGGGGCGCAGGAGGACCTGGGTGTCGAGCGCCTGGCGCGACCCGTCGCGGTAGTCGCGGTAGCCGGACACGGCCGACACCTTGCGACGCAGGGAGCGGGCCTCGGTGCTGAGGACTCGCTGGGCCCACGACAGCCCGAACGCGAACGCCGCCACGGACACGACGGCGGCGTCGAGGCGCTCGACCTGGGCGTAGTAGGCCGTGAGCACGGGGAACGAGCCCCACGCGGCGGCGAACACGACGTCGTGGTGGAGCCGGCCTCCCCACAGCTCGAGGTTGTAGCCCACGACGAGGACCACCCCGACCACGATGAAGGCCAGCAGGCCCCAGCCCACCCGTCCGATCCCCGCCACGCCGAGCGCGGCAGCACCGCACAGCGCCACGGCGGCGACGGCGGCCAGGACCCGTGACGGGATGGTGGTGCCGAGGGGCCGACCGGCGAGCTCGTCGAGAGCGTGGGCGGCCACGCCGACGGCCAGGAAGAACGCCAGCAGCGTGGCGACCAGTCGCGTGCCGTCGAGGACGGGCGCGAGACCGGCACCGAGGAGCACGTACCCGAGGTGCCAGGCCGTGTACGGGGGGTGCAGCACGACCCACCAGTCGCGCCAGACCCCGGCCGGGGGGCCGTCGTACCACGCCGTCGCCGGCCGCGGCCTCTGCGGGTCGCTCATGGCCCTGCGGCGCGGGTCCCCCACATGACGAGGCCCCCGCCGACGCTCATGAGCCGAACCTGGACGTCCTCGATACCGGCGGCCGCCCACGCCTCGCGGTGCCAGCTCATCGGGTAGCGGCGGTAGTGCTCGGAGATGGACGGACCGAGGAACCGCCCGACGTCGAACCACTCGCGCCCGCCGGTGACGAACCCGGCCGCCGGCAGGACCAGCCGGGTGTACAGCAGCCAGAGCGGGTGCCATGCGCCGGTGGGCACGTGGAACTCGAGGTTGGCGAGCACGCCACCCGGCTTGGTGACCCGGGCGAGCTCGGCGACGGTCGAACCCGGATCGCCCACGTACCGCAGCAGGTAGGTGAAGCTGACGGCATCGAAGCTGGCGTCCGGGAAGGGCAACCGCTCGCCGTGTCCGAGCACGAACCGGATCCGGTGGGAGCGACCGGCGCGATCCACGTTGGCGACCCCCCGGCGCAGCATCGCCTCGGTCACGTCGAGCCCGGTGACGTCGGCACCCGTCCGGTCCTCGATCTCGAGGGCGACACCCGCTGGCCCGGTGGCGACGTCGAGGACGGAGGCGGGACGGGAGCCGGCGATGGCGTCGACCAGGGCTCGCCGCCAGCGGCCGTTCTGGCCGAACGACAAGACCTCGGCCAGGGTGTCGTAGCGGTCGGGGAGACCGTGGAACAGCTGGCGGGCGAAGCGCGTCGGCTCGCGCCGCGATGCCTCGACGTCCATCTCCGCTCCTCCCGGGCTGGGCGCCGTCCCTACCCCCGCAGCGCACCGTCAACCCGGCCCGCCCGAGGCCGACTACTGGTAGGTGATCATGTCGGGCGGCGGATCGAGCGCCAGCACCTCGGCGGGCGAGAACAGGTTCACGTCCTCGTCGAAGAACAGCTTCAGGCCGCGCGGGAAGCGATCGGGGATCAGGTCGAAGTAGTCGGCCAGCTTGGCCGCCCGCCCGCCGAACCCGTCGGCGTGGAACACGATGGCCACACCCGGTCGATCGACGACGTTCTGGGGGTCGATCACCATCGACGGCTCGAACTGGTGGATCACCAGCAGCTTCTCGGGGAGGCCCTCGCGCTCCACGAGCCCCGCCAGGTACGCCGAGACCTCGTTGATCTCGGCGGCGGTGACCGAGCCGATCGTGCCGCCGCCCGGGGCCTCACCGGGGCCGACGGCCCACTCGGGGTCGAGCGCCAGCCCCACGTCGGGCTCGACGAGCAGCGACTCGTAGCGACGGGCCTGATCGATGAACCGGGCGCGGCCGGGCTGCAGGTCGAGGATGACGTAGCCGTCGACGGTGCGGACGGCGTCGAGCCACGGCCGGATCTGCTCGGGTGGCAGCACGGACGAGTAGAGCCCGTCGGCGCCGGGGCTGGCCTGGGCCACCGTGGCGATGATCTCGAACGTGGGGAGCACCGGGGTCCCGCCCCGCAGCTCGTAGTCGAGCGCCCGCAGCTGCACCTGCCGGGCCGCCTCGGCCGGCCCCTTCTCGCCGAGGACACCGAGCACGGGCACCCCCGGATGGCCGTACTCGGCGACGATGCGGTACTCGGGGAACAGCGACGTGCCCCCACGAGGCAGCTCGCCGACCGGGCGCTGGTACGGGTCGCCGACCAGCCCGGTGCGCGACTTGAACTCGGCGGAATCGGAGAACCCGAGCATCACCCACCCGCGGCTCCGGCCACGATCGAGCTGGTCGGTCCAGTAGGCGAGGCCACCGGAGTCGGGCTGGCGGTCGAGGACGTTGTCGTACACGAGCTCGACGAAGCGCCGGTCGTCGACCTGGCCGTAGCGGGCGCGGAACTCGGCCGACGCGGCGAACTGGGCGGAGATGCGCACGAGCGCCATGCCCCGGTCGCGCCGCTCGCTCCAGTACTCGAGCCCGTCGGGGTCGGGGTCGCGCTCGAAGTAGGCCTGGTAGAGGCGCTCGATGCTGAGGGTGTCGGGCCCCGAGGAGGGGCTCTGCGCCTGGGCCGGCGTGGCGACGAGGGCGGCGACCACGGCGACGGTGGCCAGCACGACGAGCGGAAGACGGCGGTTCATGGCGCGGTTCACTCCGAGTCAGCGAGCATCGATCGGACGCTACCCGGCCGTCGCCACGGCGAACCGGGACGCCTGGTGGAGTCCGGGGCCACCATCGGTCGGCGTCGTGGACGGTCCTGGACCCAGCGAGGAACCGCCGTCGACGGCGAGACCGCCGGCGCCGCCGTGAGCTGAGGCGCTGTCGCCATCCGGGGCGCAAGCATTCCGCAACTCGATGGAGAGGGACATCCGCGCTGAGGCCGCCGAGGTGGAGTCAATTCTCCATGTTCTTGGCTCGCGACCGTCTTGGGCGAGGCTCGCTGTCACACCCCCTAGGTAGTGTTCGTACATGTGTTCGATCAATGCGGAACGGGTCATGGAGGAGTTGGCGGCGGCACTCGCGGCGTACCAAGAGCTCGATCTCGAGGTGCTGACCGCCGAGGAGCTGCTGGTCGTGGTGCGCGACGCCGAGGTGATGCACCGTCGGATGGATCACGGCACCGACCGCCTGGCCGGTGAGGTTCATCGCACTGGCGCCCATCGCGTCGACGGGCACCGCAACGCCAAGAGCGCGCTGATGCACCTGGGTCGGTTGCCAGGCGCGGAGGCTGCGCAGCGGATCTCGCGGGCGCGGGGGTTGCGGTCGCTGCCCTGTGTGGCTGACGCGTATCGGCGCGGGACGGTGCCGACGGCGTCGATGTTGGCGATCGCGCGGGTGGCGGCCAACCGGCGGGTGCAGCCGTTCCTCGAGAGCGCCGATGCGCTCTTCGCCGAGCAGGCCGCCACCGAGACCCATGGTGAGCTGATGGTGTTCCTGGCTCAGTGGGAACGCTTGGCTGATGGCGACGGCGCCGCGCAGCGCAGCGAGATCACCCACGCCCGGCGTCGCGCCGCGTTCGTGCAGGACCCCATCGAGGAATCGTGGACGCTCACCGCGAGCTTCGGGGCGCTCCAGGGAGCCACGTTCGCCGAGATCTACGAGCGGTTCGTCGACGCCGAGTACCAGATCGATCTCGCCGAAGCCCGGGCCCGGTTGGGGCGCGAGGAGGTCGCCCCCGACGAGCTCGACCGCACCCCCGCCCAACGCCGCGCCGATGCCCTGGTGGCCATGGCGCAACGCGCCGCAACCGCGCCCCCCGAGGGGCGGCGTCCCGAGCCGTTGGTCAACATCGTGATCGACCAGGCCAGCTTCGAGAACGAGCTGGCCCGCCTCTGCGGCGCCACCCACACCGGCACCGACCACGGCGCGGCCCCCGACTCAGAACCGTCCGTGATCGATCCTGACGGGCGGGTGTGTCGGACCCTCAGCGGCCATCACGTGCACCC
>DATHSN010000306.1:0-4690 GCA_035464115.1 Acidimicrobiales bacterium
GCGCGTCACCCCGAGCGGTCACCGCCGCACGCCCCGACATCGACGCCCACACCATCGAACCCCGCTGGGGTGGCGAACGCCTCGACGTCAACCACGCCATCGACGCCCTCATCTCCGCCGAACACCTCCACGACCACTGGACCGCCCTCGGCCAGGCGCCCCGACCCTGGCCCCCCTACCTCGACCCAGCCACGAACGACCACCTCGAAGCGGCCGCCTGACCCGACGCTGGCCTCGGGCCGCTGCCTACTCTCGGTCCATGACGGTCGACGGGTTGCTGGTCGACATCGACGGGGTGCTCACGGTCTCGTGGGAGCCGATCCCGGGAGCAGCGGCGGCGCACCGACGCCTCCGGGAGGCCGGGGTGCCGATGCGCTACGCCACCAACACCACCAGTCGCAGCCGAGCGGCGGTGGCTGAGGCCTTGCGCGCCGCAGGGTTCGAGGTCGACGCCCACGAGATCGTGAACGCCCCGGCCGCCACCGCCGCGCTGCTCCGACGCGACCACCCGGGGGCCCGGTGCCTCTTGGTGACCGAGGGCGACCCCACCGACGACCTCGAGGGCGTGACGCTGGTCGACGAGCCACCGATCGACGTGGTCGTGCTGGGCGGCGCCGGGCCGGCGTACACCCACGAGGCCCTCACCCGCGCCTTCCGGGCCCTGCTCGACGGCGCCGCGCTGGTGGCGATGCACCGCAACTCCTGGTGGCGGACCGCCGACGGGCTCACCCTCGACACCGGCGCCTACCTGGTGGGCCTCGAGGCGGCGGCCGGGGTGACCGCCGAGGTGGCCGGCAAGCCCGCACCCGCGTTCTTAGCTGCCGGGCTCGACGCGCTCGGACTGCCCGCCGAGCGGGTGGCGATGGTGGGCGACGACGTGGAGAGCGACGTCCTCGGCGCCCAGGCCAACGGCCTCACCGGGGTGCTCGTGCGCACCGGCAAGTTCCGCCCCGACGATCTGGCGCACCTCGACGGGTCGCCCGACGTGGTGCTCGACGGGTTCGCCGACGTCCCCGCCTGGCTCGGCCGGTAGGCCCGCCTAGAAGTAGATGATCTGCTCGGCCCGCTCGACGACGGTGTCGATGTCGTCGGTCCACGCACCGGTGGAGAGGTACTTCCAGCCGCCGTCGCACACGATGAAGACGATGACGCCCTCGTCGATCTTCTCGGCGACGCGCACGGCGCCGGCGAGCGATGCGCCCGACGAGATGCCGGCGAACACGCCGATCTCGGCGAGCTTGCGGGTGTACTCGATGGACTCGCGGGGCCGCACGATGCGCTTGCCGTCGAGCAGCTCGGGCCCGCCCCACTTGTCGTACACCGGCGGGATGAAGCCCTCGTCGAGGTTGCGCAGGCCCTCGACCCGCTCACCCACCGGCGGCTCGACGGCCATGACCTTGATGGTGGGGTCGTGCTCCTTCAAGAAGGTGCCCACGCCCATGAGCGTGCCGCTGGTGCCCAGGCCGGCCACGAAGTGGGTGATGTCGGGCACCGCGGCGAGGATCTCGGGGCCGGTGCCGTCGAAGTGGGCCTGGGGGTTGGCGTTGTTGGCGTACTGGTAGAGGAACGCCCAGTCGGGGTGCTCGTCGGCCAGGGCCTGGGCCCGGCGCACCGCCCCGTTGGAGCCTTCGGCGCCCGGGGTGTGGATGAGGTCGGCGCCGTAGATCTCGAGCAGCTGGCGACGCTCGATCGACACGTTCTCGGGCAGCACGATGGTGATCGGGTAGCCCTTGATGCGGGCGATGGCCGCCATGGCGATGCCGGTGTTGCCCGACGACGGTTCGATGATCCGCTTGCCGGGGCGGAGGGTGCCGTCGCGCTCGGCCTCCTCGATCATCGCCTTGGCGATGCGGTCCTTCACCGAGCCGAACGGGTTCTGGCTCTCGAGCTTGGCGATGAGGCGGACGCGCGGGTTCGGCGACAGCACGGAGACGTCGACGACGGGGGTGTTGCCGATGAGGTCGAGCACACTGCCGTGTCGGGTCATGACCACTCCCTGCCCCCTGCCGAGCCGGCGCGAACCGCCCGGGCGAGGATTTCCGACGAAACCGATGGGGATTCTACCCATTCAGGAGAACCACTGGCTCCTCGGAGATGTTCCCGTCGACGATCCGGTAGCTGCGGGTGCTCGGCGCCTCGTCGCGCAGCGACACGATCACGTAGTGCCAGCCCGGGTCGGGTGCCTGGGCCACGTCGGTGGGCGACGGGTAGGCGGTGGTGTGGGTGTGGGAGTGGACGACGCCGATGATCTCGAGCCCCCGCGACTCGGCGTCGCGGTCGGCGCGGAGGTGGTCCATGGGGTCGACGGTGTAGACCCGGCTCGACTCGGCGGTGTTGCGGCACGGGTAGAACACCTGGGCGTCGCCGGTGGCCGGGTCGCCGCCGAGCAGCCCGCACGCCTCGAGCGGCAGCCCGTCGTAGGCGTGGCCGACCAGTTGGGCGTGGACGTCGGGGGTCATCCGCAACATGGCCGGGAGGCTACCGGCGGCCGCTCCCCTGCCGGCTCGGCCCCGACCGGCCGGTAGCGTGGGATCCCCATGGCCGCTCGTCCCCGCGCCCGCTCCGACGCCCGTTCCCGGGTGATCGCCACCAACCGCCAGGCGCGGCGCGACTACGACGTGCTCGAGACCCTCGAGTGCGGCATCGCCCTGAAGGGCAGCGAGGTGAAGTCGCTGCGCGAGGCCAAGGTGCAGCTCCGCGAGGCGTTCGCCCGGGTCAGCGGTGGCGAGCTGTGGCTCATGGGCATGCACATCAGCCCCTACTCCCACAGCGGCGGGTTCGACCACCCCGACCCCGAGCGCCGTCGCAAGCTGCTCGCCCACAAGGGCGAGATCGAGCGGCTCGGCAGCCGGCTCGACCAGGAGCACCTGTCGCTCATCCCGCTGTCGCTCTACTGGTCCGACGGGCGGGCCAAGGTCGAGCTCGCCCTCGCCCGGGGCCGCAAGTCCTACGACAAGCGCCAGGCCATCGCCCAGCGCGACGCCGAGATGGAGGCCCGCAAGGCGATGGCGCGCGGTCGCCGCGGCGAGCACTGAGCCGGGCGCTCAGCGGCTCCGGCCCAGCAGCTCGTCGACCCCCGGGGGCAGTCGGCCGATGCCACCGTCCTCGAGCAGCATCCCGGTGAGGGTGCGCTCGGCGTGGTTCGCCCGCCACACCAGCATCTCCTGGGCCAACGCCAGCACCCCGGCCGGATCGGTGAGCTCGGTGCGCCAGGTCGGATCGGCGCCGAGGTCGAACGCCAGCCACGAGCCGTCGCCGAACTGCACGTAGGCCGCGTCAGCGGTGCGCAGCGTGGCCAGGTTCTGGCGCTCGAGGCGCCGGTCCCAGGGCCAGGGGTGGGTCCCCTGGCCGATGAACACGAAGCGCCAGTCGTACTCCCAGTGCGCGGCGGTGCGCCACGCCCGCGGACTCTCGCCCCGCAGGAACGGCGTGAGCGGGAGCCCGTCGCACTGCAGGGGCACCTCGACACCGACCGCCTCGGCGATGGTGGGCACCACATCGACGTTCTCGGTGAACGCGTCGACGACCGTGCCGTGGGTCTCGGGGTTCCGGGGATCGCGGACGATGCCGAGCACGTGGTAGCTGGCCTCGAAGAAGCCGAGCTTCTCCTTGAGCCCCTGGTCGCCGGCCTGCTCGCCGTGGTCGGCGGTGACGACGATGAACGTGTCGTCCCACAGCCCCCGCTCCTCGAGCGCGGCCCACAGGCGCCCCAGCTGGTGGTCGACCTCCTCGACCATCCCGCAGTACTGGGCCCGGAGGTGGCGCAGCTCGCCCTCGTCGGTGGGGGCGGCCGCCCGCGGGTCGTGCAGCACCGACTCGTGCAGCGGGTGGCGCTTCTCGGCCGGCGGGATCGGCAGCGGCAGGTCGTCGGGGTGGTGGCGACGGCTCCACTCCCCTGCCGCCGCGTACGGCGGGTGGGGCCGCAGGTAGCTGGCGTGGGCGAACCAGGCCCCGTCCTGGCGGTCGATCCAGTCGACGAGGCGATCGGTGAGGAACGCCGACACGCTGTGGTCGGCAGGGCGGTCCGGCTCGGTGGCCAGCGCGGTGATGGCGTCGGCGGGGACGTCGTGGCCGAGACCGTCGAGCCACGCCAGCCACGGCCGATGGTCGCTGTCGAGCCCGAGCTCGACGTCGAACCCGGGCAGCACGCCCTCGAAGGTCGACAGGCGGGGGTCGTCGGGACCGTGGGCCAGGCGGGGATCGAGCCCCTGGTCGGTGTAGCCGAACAGCGTGGGGCGGTAGCCGGCCCGGCGGGCCAGGCGGGCGACGTTGTCGAACCGGTCGTCGAGCGGCGTGCCGTTGGCGACCACCCGGTGGTTCATCAGGTAGGTGCCGGTGTACAGGCTCGCCCGGCCCGGCGAGCACGGCGCGGCCTGGCTGTGGTGGCGGGCGAGCCGCAGCCCCTCGGCGGCGAGCCGGTCGAGGTGGGGCGTGCGCACCACCGGGTGCCCGGCGGCCGACAGGCAGTCACCTCGGAACTGGTCGAGGGTGTTCAGGAGCACGTTCATCGCTGCGAGGCCCGGGCATCGACGTCGAGCTCGTGGTGGACGAGCTCGTGGGCGATCCACCGGATCCCGTCGGCCGGCGGCACCATGCCGTCACGACCGTCGAGAAGTCGGTCGTAGCGCTCGGGGCCCGCGGCGATGGCCGCCAGCGCGCTGTCGACGTCGACATCCCAGGAGAAGCCGCA
>DATHSN010000307.1:0-4626 GCA_035464115.1 Acidimicrobiales bacterium
TCTCGCCGCCTCCGACGGTCTCGGACCGACCGCTCTCGCGCAGGACGAACCGGTCGCCGGGGAGCAGTGGCAGCGCCACCGGCAGGTGGATCCGCACGGGGGCCGACTCGCCCGGCTCGATCGGGCGTGGCCCGAGCACCCGCATCCGCACCGGCCAGGCCCCCGATCCGAGGTGCGCGGTGTAGGCCCCCCGGCGCGACACGGGGTGGTCGAGCGTGGCCAGCACCTGCAGCGAGGCGTCGACCACCGCGGTGCGGTGCCAACGGCTCGGGCGCACCAGCGGGTCGCCCCGGCGGACCTCGTCGTGGCCGACGCCCGCCAGGTTGACCGCCACCCGGTGACCGGGCCCGAGGCGGGGGTGGGCGCGGTGCAGCGACTGCAGGGCGCGGATCCGCGCCGACCGGGGTGCGGTGCCCACCCCCACCTCGACCTCGTCGTCGACGGCGAGCGCGCCCCCGACGAGGGTGCCGGTGACCACCGTGCCCGACCCCTTGGCCGCGAACGACCGGTCGACCCAGAGGCGCGGCCACCCCCGGTCGGCGGCCTCGGGCGTGATCGCCACGAGCCGGTCGAGGGCGGCGCGCAGGTCGTCGAGGCCACGACCGGTGGGCGCGTCCACGGCGACGACCTCGGCCCCGGCGAGGAAGGTGCCGGCGACGTGGTCGGCCAGCTCGAGGCGGGCCAGCTCGAGGTGGTCGTCGTCGACCAGCCCCACCTTGGTGAGCGCGACCAGCCCGTGGCCCACGCCGAGCAGCTCGAGGATCCGCAGGTGCTCCTCGGACTGGGGCTTCCACCCCTCGGTGGCCGCCACCACGAACAGGCACGCGTCGACCGCGCCCACCCCGGCGAGCATGTTGGCGATGAACCGGACGTGGCCGGGGACGTCGACGAAGCTGATGCCGGCGCCCGAGGCCAGCTCGACGCCGGCGAAGCCCAGGTCGATGGTGAGCCCCCGGGCCTGCTCCTCGGCGAGGCGGTCGGGGTCGACGCCGGTGAGCGCCCGCACGAGCGTCGACTTGCCGTGGTCGACGTGCCCGGCGGTGGCGACGACCCTCACCGGTCGGCCCTCATCGCCGGTCGGCGCCGGTGGGGCCGATCACGGCCCGGCGACGGCGACGAGCGCCGCGGCCAGGGCGGCATCGTCGTCGGGGTCGACGGTGCGCAGGTCGCACAGCGTGCGCCCGTCGTCGACGCGTGCGATCACCGGCGGGTCGTTGGCGCGCAGCGCGTCGGCGTGATCGCCCTCGAGGGCGACGCCGACCGACGCGATCTCGACGCCCGGCAGCGTGCCGCCCCCCGGGATGGCGGTGGTGTCGACGACCGCACCGACGCCGAGCGCGTCGGCTCGCGCCCGGAGCCGCTCGACCGGTTCGGTGGCCATGCGCCAGAACGGGATGGCCGCGCCGTCACGGCGCAGGTAGGTGAGCGCCAGCTCCTGGAGCACGGCGAGGGTGGCCCCGCCCGGCCGCACCGCCCGAGCCAGCGGGTGGGCGCCGCACGTCCGGACCAGCTCGGCCGAGCCGGCGATCACGCCGGCCTGGGGGCCGCCGAGGAGCTTGTCGCCCGAGAAGATCACCAGGTCGGCGCCCCGCTCGAGGGTCTGGCGCGCCGCGGGCTCGTCGCGGAGCCACTCGGGAGGTCCACCCGGCAGCCACGGGCAGGCGGCGTCGAGCAGGCCCGACCCGATGTCGTCGACCACGGGGACACCGAGCCCGGTGAGGTCGGCCACGTCGACCGCCTCGGTGAACCCGGTGATGCGGTAGTTCGACTGGTGGACCTTGAGCACCATCGCCGCGGCGTGCCCGGGGTCGGCCACCGCTCGCTCGTAGTCGGCCCGGCGGGTGCGGTTGGTGGTGCCCACCTCGACCAGGCGGGCCCCCGACTCGGCCATCACCTCCGGCACCCGGAACCCGCCGCCGATCTCCACCAGCTCGCCCCGCGAGACCACCACGCCCCGGTCGCGGGCCAGGGCGGCGAGCACCAGCAGCACGGCGGCGGCGCCGTTGTTCACCACCATCGCCGCCTCGGCGCCGCACGCCCGGGCGAGCAGCGCCCCGGCGTGGGCCTGCCGTGAGCCCCGTCGACCGGTGTCGAGGTCGAGCTCGAGGTTGGTGGCGGTGGCGGGGACCGACCAGGCGACCGGTGCCCGCCCCAGGTTGGTGTGCAACAGCACACCGGTGGCGTTGACCACGGGGCGCAGCAACCGGCGCCGCACGGCGAGCGCGCCGGCGCGCGCCCCGTCGGGATCGCCCGCGGCGATGGCGGCGCGCGCCGCGTCGACGAGCATCGGGTGGGGGAGCCCCACGTCGGCGATCGACCGGGCGAGGGCGTCGACGGACGGTGGCCGCACGAGGCGAGGATACGGGTCGGTGCCGCCGGTCACGCCCGGGTGACGCTGACCGCGGTCCGTCGGGGCCCCGGGGAGCGGCAGGGGCCCGACGGTAGGCTGGACGGGTGCCGCTGCTCGCCCTGTTCTTCCTGCTGATCCCGATCGCGGAGCTGTTCGTGATCGTGCGCTCGGCGCAGGCGTTCGGCGTCGGCGAGACGCTCGTGGTGCTGGTGGTCATCTCCGTGCTCGGCGCGTGGCTGGTGAAGCGCGAGGGCCTCGGCATCTGGCGCCGCTTCCAGCGCCAGCTGGCCGCCGGCGAGCTGCCCCACCGTGAGATGGTCGACGGGGTGCTCGTGCTGGTGGCCGGAGCGCTCCTGCTCACGCCCGGCTTCCTCACCGACGCCGTCGGCCTGCTCGTCCTGCTCCCGCCCACCCGCGCCCTGCTGCGCGAGGCGGTGCTCACCCGGGCCCGCACCAACGTCACCGTGTTCGTCACCGGCGACGCGCCCGGCGGGTTCGGCGCGGCGCCCGGCGGGTTCGGCACCGCAGGCGGTCGGCGCCCCCGGCGCGACGTCCGCGACGTGCACGCCACCGACGCCGACGGGTCCGACGCCCCCCGCCCGGGTGCCGACGACACCGACGGGCACGGTGGTCCCGACGGGCACGGTGGTCCCGACGAACCTCCCGCGCTCGGCCGACCGTGAGCGCGCTCTCGTCGCCCGACTCGGTCCCCGTGCGCGACGCGGCCACGGTGATGCTGGTGCGCGACGGCGACGACGGCCTCGAGGTCTTCATGCTGCGGCGCAGCCTCGACAGCGTGTTCGTGGGCGGTGCCTACGTGTTCCCCGGCGGCGGGGTCGACGAGCACGACCGCCACGACGACCTCGACCCCGTCTGCGCCGGCCGGTCCGACCCCGACGCCTCGGCCCTCCTCGGCGTCGACACCGGTGGTCTGGCCTATTGGGTGGCCGCCATCCGCGAGTCGTTCGAGGAAGCGGGCGTCCTGCTCGCCTACGACCGGTCCGGCGCCCTCATCCGCTTCGACGACCCCGAGCTCGACGAGCGGTTCCGCCACCACCGCCGGCGCGTCGACCGCAGCGAGGTGCGCCTCGTCGACGTGTGCGCCGCCGAGGGCCTCACCCTGGCGTGCGACGTCATGCACTACTTCTCGCACTGGATCACCCCGGTGGGCCCGCCCCGGCGCTACGACACCCGCTTCTTCGTGGCCCGCGCCCCCGACGCCCAGGTGCCGTTGCACGACGACCGCGAGACCATCGCCCACCTGTGGGTGCGCCCCGCCGACGCCCTCGCCCGCCACCGCGCCGGCGAGCTCGACATGATCCTGCCCACGATCCGCAACCTCGAGGCCATCGCCCGCTTCGAGCGGGCCGACGACCTGCTCGAGGCGGCCCGGGCCACCACCTCGGTCCCGGCGATGCTGCCGCGCATCGTCGCCGAGGACGGCGGCGTCCGGATCCTGCTGCCCGGCGACCCCGGCTACGACGACCCCGCGCCCCACCAGCCGCTCCCGGCCGACGCACCGCTGCCGGGGCGTCCCGGCGGTCCGCCGCTCCCCGACGGAGGTTCCCCGTGACCGACACCGAGCCCGAGGTCCCACCTCCCATCGTGCCGGGCGTCGCCCGTGCCCTGAGCCCGCTGGTGCGACGCATCGCGGTCGACGAGGCCGGCGTCGCCGGCGCCAACACCTACCTCGTGGGCATCGACGAGATCGTCGTCATCGATCCCGGTGCCGACATCGCCGCCCACCTCGACGCCATCGCCGGCTGCGGTGGCGACCGGGTGAAGTGGATCATCACCACCGGGGCCGTGCCCGACGGCGGCGCGGCCGGGCTCCGGGCCCGCACCGGCGCCGAGATCCTCGCCGTGCCCGGCATCGGGCCGGACGACGCCGACGGCGAGCTCCCCATCGGGGGCACCCTGCTCGGCACCGAGTTCCGGCTCACCGTGGTCGACGCCGTCGGCCTGACCGAGCCCCGGGTGGCGTTCCTGCTCGAGGAGGAACGGCTGATCTTCACCGGCGACTGGCTCGACGACGACACCGAGGTCGTCGACCCCGAGGCCCGCGCCGAGGCGCTGCGCTCCATGCGCAAGGCCCGCCTGCGCGCCGTCGCCCCGGTGCGGGGCCCCCTCGTCGAGCCCGCCGCCGAGCTCATCGCCCGCCTCACCTCGTAGCCCCCCTCGGCGAACTGGCGAATCGTGGGTGCGCCAGGCGCACCGTGGGTTCGCCAGTTCGGGTGGGGGGCGGTCCCGCCTGCGTTCTGGCGCATCGTGGGTGC
>DATHSN010000308.1:0-29869 GCA_035464115.1 Acidimicrobiales bacterium
CCTGCCCGACGCCCGCGTCGTCCGCCTGGAGGACAACCCCGGCTACGGCCGGGCCGTCAACGCGGTCCTCGACGAGGCGACCGCGACGTCGTTCGCCCTGCTCTGCCACGACGACGTCGAGCTGGAGCCCGACGCGGTGCGACTGCTCGTCGAGGAGGCGTTCCGCTCCAACGCCGGCATCGTCGGGCCCAAGATCACCCGGTGGGACGACCGTCGGGCGCTGCTGTCCGCCGGCGAGGGCGCCGACAAGTTCGGGTTCCCCGTGCCCTACGTCGAGCGCGGCGAGCTCGACCAGGAGCAGCACGACTCGGTGCGCGACGTGTTCGTCGTGCCCGACGCCTGCACCCTGGTGCGCGCCGACCTGCTGCGCGCCCTCGGCGGCTTCGACCCCGGCGCGTCGCTGTTCGGCGACGACCTCGACCTGTGCTGGCGCGCCCAGATCGCCGGGGCCCGCGTCCTGGTGGCGCCCGCCGCCCAGGTCGCCCACCTCGAGGCCCTCGGCACCCGGCGCCTGCGCGACGACCGGCGCCGCCTGCAGTTCCGCCACCGCCTGCGCACCCTGCTCGTCACCGGTCGACCGTTCACGCTGCTGCGGGTGCTGCCCCAGCTCGTGGTCGTGCACCTCGCCGAGATCCTCATCGCCCTCGTCACCGGGCGGCCCGGCCAGGCCGCCGACGTGGCGTCGTCGTGGACGTGGAACCTGCGCCGCCTCGGCCAGGTCCGGGCCCGGCGGCGCCAGCTCGCCACCGTGCGGCGGGTGCCCGACGGCGACATCCGGCGGCTCCAGGTGCGCGGCTCGGCCCGCATCGCCGCGTTCGTCCGCGGCCAGATCGGCGGCGGCGACGGCGCGCTCGGTCAGGCCACCGGCGTCGGACGGCGCATGCTCGACGCGCTCCGGGGCCCCGGTCGGCGCGACGCCATGGTGGCGTGGGGCTTCGTCGTGCTCGTGCTCCTGTTCGGGTCCCGCCACCTGCTCACCCGCCCGCTGCCCGCCATCGGCGAGCTGGCGCCCCTCGGCGACGTCGGCAGCCTGTTCACGGCGTGGTCCGACGGCTGGCGCCACTCCGGGCTGGGCGAGGCGGGCTGGTCGCCCACCGCGCCGGGGCTCCTCGCCCTCGGTGGCGCCCTCCTCGGCGGGGCCACCGGTCTGCTCCGCACCGTGCTCGTGCTCGGCGCGCTGCCCGTGGGCCTCATCGGGGCGTGGCGCCTCGCCGCCCCCCTGCGCTCGGCGCGGGCGTCGTCGGTCACGCTGGTGGCCTACGCCTCGGTGCCGCTGGCCTACGACGCCATCGCCACCGGCTCGGCCCGCGGCCTCACCCTCTACGCCCTCGCCCCCTGGGTGGTGGCCCGCGTGCTGCGCGCCTCGGGCACGGCCCCGTTCGGCCGGGTCGACCCCGGCTCGGGCGGACCCGACACCCATCCCGCCGGGCCGGTCACCACGGTGCCGCCGCTGTGGCGCCAGGTGCTCGCCCTCGGCCTGCTCATCGCCCTCGGCGCCGCCGTCGACCCGCTCCTCGCCGCCCTGCCGCTCGTCGTGTGGGTGGGGTTCCTCCCCGGGTCGCTGCTGGTGGCCCGGTTCCGGGGCACGCTGCGCTCGCTGGTGGTGGCGATCGGCGCCGCCGTCGTGGCGGTCCTCCTCCACCTGCCGTGGGCCATCGAGCTGGCCCGCGGCGGCGCCACCTGGTCGACGTTCACCGGGGGGCGCACCACCGACGCGCCGACCCCCACCCTGGGCGACCTGGTGCGCTTCGACACCGGCCCCACCGGCTCGGCGCTGCTCAACGCCGCGGTGCTGGTGGCCGCCACCTACGTGCTCCTCGTCGGGCGGGGCTGGCGCTTCGACTGGGCGGTGCGGGCCTGGACCCTCGCCCTGTCGATCTGGGGCCTGGTGTTCGCGGCCGGGCAGGGCTGGTTGCCGATCGCGCTGCCCCGCACCGACCTGCTGCTCGCCCCGGCCGCGGTGGGCATCGCCCTCGCGGTCGGGCTCGGCGTGGCCGCCTTCGAGCTCGACGTGCGCCGCGCCCGGTTCACCTGGCGCCAGCTCGCCGGCCTGGTCGCCGGTGGCGCCCTCACCCTCGCCCTGCTCCCGGTGCTCGGCGCGTCGATCGGTGGGCGGTGGGAGATGCCCCGCGGCGACGTCACCGGGCCGCTCGCCTTCATCCCCGAGGAGTCGGGCGACGACCCCACGCGGATCCTCTGGATCGGCGCGCCCGACGTGTTGCCCCTCGTCGGCTGGCCGCTCACCGCCGACATGGCCTACGCCACCTCGGCCGGGCTCCCCACCGCCACCGACCTGTGGCCCACCGCCGCCGAGCCGCTCGACGCCCCCGTCGGCGCCGCCCTCGACATCGCCCTCGACGGCGGCACCAGCCGCCTCGGGCGCCTCCTCGGCACCATGGGCGTGCGCTACGTCGTGGTCGTCGAGCAGCTCGCCCCCGCCCCGTTCGGTGGCCCGTCGGCCCCGGCCCCGCCCCGCCTGCTCTCGGCGCTGGCCGAGCAGCTCGACCTCGAGGAGGTCGAGGTCAACCCCGAGCTCGTCGTCTACCGCAACGCCGCCTGGGTGCCGCCCCGCGCCGAGGTGGCCGCCGACGCCCTCCCCGCGGCCGACTCGGTGGCGGCCGGTCTCGCCGCCGCGTCGCGCACCGCCCTCGACGGTGCCGACCCCGCC
This sequence comes from Acidimicrobiales bacterium, assembly GCA_035464115.1. Lineage (GTDB taxonomy): Bacteria > Actinomycetota > Acidimicrobiia > Acidimicrobiales > SKKL01 > DATHSN01. The sequence continues at coordinate 2,669 of DATHSN010000308.1, forward strand.
CTCGACGGGCAGGATCTGGCGCCCGCCCGGGGCACGCTCGACGGCGGTGGCGACCTGGTCGTCGCCGCCGGCCCCTCGTCGCGGTGGCGCCTCGAGGTCGACGGTAGTCGGGCGCCGCGGCGCGAGGTCCTCGGCTGGGCCAACGCGTTCGCCGTGCCCGAGGGCGGGCCCGCCCGCCTCGAGCTGCACACCCCGCCCGTCGACCGGGCCGTCGCCGCCGGCCAGGTCGCGGCCTGGGCGCTCGTCATCGTCGTCCTCGGGGTCACCCGCGCCGAGCGGCGCGAGCTGCGCCGACCGGTCGGCGCCCCACCCCGCGCCCGGTCGCGAGCGCGGAGGTTCCGCCGATGAGGGTGCCCCGCCTGCTCGTGCTCGTGGTCCTCGCCGGGGCGCTGGTGGCCGCGTTCGCGGTCGACCGCGCCGCCGACGCGCCCACCGCGGCGGTCGGCCCACCGCCGCTCGACCGCGCCCTGCCGGTGGTCGCGCCCGACGACGTCCTCGGTGCCACCTGGTACTGCGCCGCCGGGTCCACCGACCCCGACGGTCCCGCCGACCACGTCGTGGTCCTCGCCAACAGCTCCGACGTCGACCGGCAGGCCACCGTCAGCGCGTTCGCCGGGCGGGACGACCCGGTGGTCGCCGACGTCGCCGTGGCCGCCGGCTCGGTCGCCCGCCTCGAGCTGGCCGAGCTGGTCGAGGCCCCGGCCGTCGCCGCCCTCGTCGAGGTCGACGGCGGCGGGGTCACGGTCGGCCACGAGCTCTCGGGCGCGGCCGGCACCGACGTCGGCCCGTGCGCCTCGTCACCCTCGTCCACCTGGTACCTGGCGTGGGGCGACACCTCGCGCGACGCCCGCCAGCTGGTGGCGCTGTTCAACCCGTTCCCCGACGACGCGGTGCTCGACCTCGAGTTCGCCACCAGCGAGGGCGCCCGCGTCCCGTCGGCGTTCGAGGGGCTGGTGGTGCCCGGCCGCAGCGTCATCGTGGCCGACGTCGGCGCCGAGGTCACCCGGCGCGACCAGGTCGCCGCCACCATCGTCGCCCGGTCCGGACGGGTCGTCGCCGAGCGGATCCAGGTGCTCGACGGCACCGTCGGGCGGCAGGGCCTCGCCGTCGACCTCGCCGTGCCGACCCCGCTCGAGGCGTGGAGCCTGCCCGGCGGCACCGTGGTCGAGGGGCGCGTCGAGCGCCTGGTGGTCTTCAACCCCGGCGACCGCACCGCCGAGATCGACATCGAGCTGCGGCCCGACGACCCCGCCGAGTTCGGCGGCATCGAGCCGTTCGAGCTGTCGGTGGCCGCCGGCGACGTCGCCGTGCTCGACCTGCCCGAGGAACCCCGCGTGGCCGACGTCGCCCTCGGGCGCGACCTCGGCTACCAGGCCGTCGTGCGGTCCCTCAACGGGGTGGGCATCGTGGTCGAGCGGGTCACCATCGTGCCGCCCGACGCCGACGGCCGGGGGCTCGCGGTCACCGCCGCCAGCCCGGTGGTCGCCGACACGTGGGTGGTGCCAGCGCTGCCCACCTCGCTCGACGGGGCCCGGCTCGTGCTCACCAACCCGTCGTCGGACACCATCGTCGTCGCCCGCCTCGAGGTCCTCGGGCCCGACGGGACCAGCGCCCTCGATCCCGACACCGTCGAGCTGGCGGCGGCCGGTCGGATCGACATCGACCTCGCGGCGCGCGTCGACATCGACGACCTCGCCGGCGCCGCGCTCGTCATCCGGGCCGACGGCCCCGTCACCGCCGCGGTCCGCGGCACCACGTCGTCGCCGGCCGACCGCTTCGACGCCGTGGCCGTGCCCGCGGCTGCATCGCTCCAGCCCGTCGCCGCCCTCTGAGCCGCGACGCGCCGGCCGGCGCGGCGTCGGGTCGCCGGGCGCGGTGCGGCACACTGGCGGGGTGACCACGCTCGTCCTCGCCGTCGTGCTCGCGCTCGTCGCCGTGGGGCTCGCCGCCCTGCTCCAGCGCCGCCGACCCGACGCTCCCGCCCCCTCGGTCCAGTGGACGGTGCCCGCCCAGCTCGATCGCGACGACTTCGACCGGCCCGAGGCCCCGTGGCTGGTGGCGGTGTTCACCTCGGCGTCGTGCCACACCTGCCAGGGCACCTGGGACAAGGCCCGCCACCTCGACAGCGACGCCGTCGCCGTGCAGGAGGTCGAGGTCGGGGCCGCGCCGGCGCTGCACCGTCGCTACCGCATCGACGCGGTGCCCATCGTGGTCATCGCCGACCACGAGGGCGTGGTGCGGGCCAGCTTCGTCGGGCCGTGCACCGCCACCGACCTGTGGGCCACCGTCGCCGAGCTCCGCGAGCCCGGGTCCACCCCCGAGGGCTGCGACCACGGGCAGGGTGCCGCCGGCCACGGCCACGAGCACCAGCCCGACCGCAGCTGAGCCTCGGGCCGTCCGCCCCTGGATACCCGGCGCCCGGTGAGCGACGCTGGGGGTGACGAGGTCCCGCCACGGAGGTCGCCATGGAACCGGCACGGGTCGCCCGGATCACCCTCGGCGTGGTGCTCGCGCTGCTGGGCGCAGGGCTGATCACCGGCGCCGTCGTGCTCGCCGGGGCGCTGACGTTCGGCACCGACGACGACGGCTTCTTCACGTTCGGTCCGCACCGCTTCGCCACGCCCACCCACGCGCTGGTGTCCGAGGAGCTCGACCTGGGCGCCGACCCCGGCCCCGTCGACTGGGCGGCCGCCACGGTGAGGGTCCGGGTCGAGGGCGACGACGGCTCGCCGCTGTTCCTCGGCATCGGTCGGTCCGAGGTGGTCGACGGCCAGCTCGACGGCGTGGCCCACGCCGTGGTCACCGACGTGTCGTCGTCGCCGTTCGAGGCCACCTACCGCACGGTGCCCGGCGACGCGGTGCCGGCACCTCCCGCCACGTGGGACGGGTGGGCGACCACGGTCGAGGGCACCGGCGAGATCGAGCTCGAGTGGGAGGTCGAGGCGGGGGAGTGGACCCTCGTGGTGATGGACGCCGACGCCGGGCGCGACGTCATCGCCGACATCGAGGTCGGCGTGCAGGTCGACCGCCTCGGCACGATCGCCACGGTGCTCGGCGTCGTCGGCGCGCTGCTGCTCGCCGTCGGGATCGTCGTGCTCGTCCCCGCCGTGCGACGCGCCGGGCCGGCGGTGCCGGTGACGACCGACCCGGCGGGCTGGCCGACCGCGCCGCCGGCCGGGTAGGGGCGAGCCGCTCAGCCCTCGGTGTCGTCGACCCCGACGGCGCTCGGCGCCAGCGTGTCGGCGGCGTCGTCGACGGGGCCCGACAGGTCGCGGACCTCGGCGCCGTCGACCGCGGCCACCTCCAGGGGGAGGTCGCCACGGCCCACCGCGATGAGCCGGTCGACCTCCTTGCCGTCGATCGTCTCGTGCTCGAGCAGGGCCCGCGCCACCAGGTCGAGGGCGCTGCGGTGCTCGGTGAGCACCTCGCGGCAGCGCTGCTCCTGCTCGCGCAGGATCCGCTCGACCTCCTCGTCGATGACCCGGGCGGTGTCGTCGGAGTAGTCGCGCGAGTGCATGAGGTCCTCGCCGAGGAACACCTGCCCCTGCGAGCCCCAGGCCATGGGCCCGACCCGCTGGCTCATGCCCCACTCGCGGACCATCTTGCGGGCCAGCTCGGTGGCGCCCACCAGGTCGTTGTTGGCGCCGGTGGACACCACGCCGTAGACGAGCTCCTCGGCGATGCGCCCGCCCATGCGGACCACCAGCGAGTCCTCGATGTAGTCCTGGCGGTAGAGGTGGCGCTCGGCCTCGGGCAGCTGCTGGGTGACGCCCAGGGCCATGCCCGACGGGATGATCGTCACCTTGTGCACCGGGTCGGCGTTGGGGAGCACCGCGGCGCACACCGCGTGGCCGCCCTCGTGGTAGGCGATGGCCTCCTTCTCCTCGTCGGAGAGGGCGAGGCTCTCGCGCTTCTGCCCCATGAGCACCCGGTCGCGGGCCGACTCGAAGTCCTCGCGGTGGATCGAGTCGCGCTCGGCGCGCACCGCGAACAGCGCAGCCTCGTTCACCAGGTTGGCCAGGTCGGCGCCGCTCATGCCGGGGGTGCCCCGGGCGATGAGGTCGAGGTCGACGTCGGGGGCGAGGCGCTTGTGCTTGGTGTGCACGCCGAGGATCTGCTGGCGGTCCTCGAGACCGGGCAGCGGGACGACCACCTGGCGGTCGAAGCGGCCCGGGCGCAACAGGGCGGGGTCGAGGATGTCGGGGCGGTTGGTGGCCGCCATCATCACGATGCCCTCGGTGGGCTCGAAGCCGTCCATCTCGTTGAGCATCTGGTTGAGCGTCTGCTCGCGCTCGTCGTGGCCGCCACCCAGCCCGGCGCCGCGTTTGCGGCCGATGGAGTCGATCTCGTCGACGAAGATGATGGCCCGTCCCATCTTCTTGGCCGACTGGAACAGGTCGCGGACCCGGCTGGCGCCGACGCCGACGAACATCTCCATAAAGTCCGAGCCCGACACCGACAGGAACGGCACGCCGGCCTCGCCGGCCACGGCGCGGGCGATGAGGGTCTTGCCGGTGCCCGGCGGGCCGACCAGCAGCACGCCCTTGGGGATGCGGGCGCCGATCTCGGCGAACTTCTGCGGGGTCTTCAAGAAGTCGACGACCTCGGTGATCTCCTGCTTCACCCCGGCGTAGCCGGCGACGTCGTCGAACGTGGTGCCCGGGCGCTCGGTGCTGTAGGTCTTCGCCTTCGACTTGCCCACCGACATGATCCCGCCCATCTGGCCGGCCTGGCGACGGCTCATCCACCAGAAGAACAAGATGAGCAGGGAGATCGGCAGCAGGAACGGGATGAGCTGCAGGAAGAAGTTGGGCTGCGGCGTGTCGAAGGTGAGCTCGGTGTTCTCGTCGAACAGCTCGCGGTCGGCGTCGGACAGCGGGATGGGGCCGGTGGTGGAGAACGACGGGCCGTCGATGTCGGGGTTCGACTCGACGAAGGCCTCGGTGAACTCACCGGTGATGTTGCCGTTGTTGTTGTCGTACTCGATGGACTCGACGTCGCCGGCCGCGGCGCGCTGGCGCAGCTCCTGGAACGAGATCGACTCGCCGCTCTCCTCGCCGAGCAGCGACGGGACGAGCACCAGGCCGACGAGCACCGCGACGAGCACCCAGATCGACCACTTGGGCAGGCCACCGCCGCCCTCGCCACCCGAGGAGCGGTCGGGGCGGCCACCGGGGCGCCCGGGAGTGCGCCGCGAACGGGGCGGCGGCGGGGGCGGCGGCGGGGGCGGCGGGGGAGGGGCCTCCGGACTCATGGCGCCATGCTACGGCTCGCGGCCGGCGATCCGATGGGCGCCCACCGGGTGAGGTCCCGGGTGGTGAGCGGCGGCCATCCGGGCCGGCCATCCGCGGGTGGGCCCGACGTCGCCGATAGCGTGCCCGGCCATGGCCCGCCGTTGCGCCCGCCCCGCCTGTGGGGACCCCGCCTCCGCCACCCTCGCCTACGACTACCGGGGCGCCACCGTCTGGGTCGACGACCTCGCCGCCGAGGACCACCCGATGACCCACGACCTGTGCAGCCGTCACGCCGACCGGTTGTCGGTGCCCAACGGCTGGCGGCTCGAGGACCGACGCCGTCGGGTCCTCACCACCCTCCCCATCGCCCGCGCCAGCTGAGCAGCAGAGCCCGCGCCAGCTGACGGCCGGAGGTCCGCGCCGGTCGGGCCGCCGATACGCTGCGGCCGTGGCCGAGCCCCCCGCCCCCTGGCCCGAGCGTGCGCCCGGCGCACCCCCGCCGCCGCCCCCACCCGCCGCCCCCCTCGCCCCGCGCGGCACGTGGGGTCTCGGCGATGTCGTCGGCGGTCTCGCCGTGGCCCAGGTCGCGCCGGTGCTGTTCGGGGCGGCGCTGCTCATCGCGCTCGGCTACACCGACGCCGACGCCATCGACACCCTGCCGCTCACCGTCATCGCGGTGCTGCAGATCCCGCTGTGGCTCGGCTACCTGGGTGCGCCGCTGTTCGCCAGCATCCGCAAGGGTCAGGGCATCGTCCGCGACTACGGCTGGCGCTTCGAGCGGCGCGACATCGGCGTCGGTCTCGGCATCGGGGTGCTCACCCAGTTCGTCGCCGTGCCGCTGCTCTACGTCCCCATCTTCTTGATCTTCGGTGAGCAGGACGTGTCCGAGGCGGCTCGCGAGCTCACCGACCGCGCCACCGACCCGCTCGGGGTCATCCTGCTCGTGCTGGTGGTGGTGGTCGGTGCCCCGATCATCGAAGAGCTGTTCTTCCGGGGTCTGTTCCACCAGGCCATCGTCAAGCGCGGTGGGCACCCGTGGCTGGCGGTGGCCGTCACCTCCGTCGTGTTCGGCGGCATCCACTTCCAGCTGTTGCAGCTGCCGGCCCTGGTGCTGTTCGGTGTCGTCGCCGGGTGGCTCACCGTGCGCCACGGCCGCCTCGGCCCCGCGGTGTGGGCCCACGTCGGCTTCAACGGCGTCACCGTCGCGGTCCTGCTGCTGACCTGACGCCGGCCCGCCGATCTCGCTGTCCGTGGTGGATCACCCCGTCGCCCGACCGGCCGGTCGCGCTCGGTGGTCGAATCGCAGGTTTTCCCTCAGGTCGCGCCTCGCGACGCCGATACCCAACCGGCGAGGTGAGACGGAGGAGCCATGGACACGACGTGTGAGACCTGCGGTGGCCCGGTCATCGAGATCAGCGTGGCTGGTGTCGACGCGGTCCTGACCATGCGATCGTGCTCGGCCTGCGAGTCGCGCACCTGGCGCGACGCCGACGGCGATCCGGTGCCCATGGACACCGTGCTCGCCGAGATGGCGGTCGTCGGCGGTCGCCGGCGCGCCCGTCACCGCGCCTGACCGACCCGCCCGACCCGCCACCCCGACAGGGCTGTGCGGGGTCGCGTCCCGCACGCTCGTGACGTCGTCACGGCGTCGCCAGGTGCCACCATGGTCGCCGCCATGACCTCCGCCACGCCCCCCGCCGCGCCCGGCGCGCCGGCCGCCGCCGAGCCCGCCCCGTCGCCCGCGCCCCGCTGGCGCGCCGCGGCCCGCCGGCTCGTCCCCCGTGGCGTCGAGGGCTGGATCACCCTCGGGGTGGTCGTCGCCGCGGTGGGCTTCACCCTCCTGCAGCTCCAGCCCCGCCTGCTGGTGTCGGACACCACGCCGGCCGGTGGCGACATGGGTGCCCACGTCTGGGCGCCGGCCTACCTGCGCGACCACCTGATCCCCCAGTGGCGGCTCACGGGCTGGACCCCCGACTGGTACGCCGGGTTCCCCGCGCTGCACTTCTACATGGTCCCGCCCATGCTGGCGATCGTCGCCCTCGACACGGTCATGCCCTACGGCGTCGCCTTCAAGCTGGTCACCGTGGCGGGCGTGCTCGCCATGCCGGTCGCCGGGTGGGCGTTCGGCCGCCTCGCCGGGCTGCGGTTCCCCACCCCCGCGCTGTTCGCGGTGGCGATCGTGCCGTTCCTGTTCGACCGCACCTTCACCATCTACGGCGGCAACATCGCATCGACCCTCGCCGGCGAGTTCGCCTTCTCCATCTCGCTCAGCTTCGCCATCGTCTACCTCGGCGTGGTGGCCAACGGGCTGCGCACCGGCCGCCACCGGGCCTGGGCCGCCGGGCTGCTGGCCGCCACCGGGCTGTGCCACATCATCCCGGTGTTCTTCGCCATCGCCGGCACGGTGGTCATGTTCGTGGTGTTCGGCCCCAACCGGGCCCGCTTCCGCTGGCTCGCCACCTCGGCGCCGGTCGCCGGGCTGCTGGTGGCGTGGTGGATGCTGCCCTTCTACTGGCAGCGCGACTTCCTCAACGACATGGGCTGGGCCCGGCTCACGCCCCCCGCCGCCGCCGGGTTCGCCGAGCAGGTCGGCTGGTGGCTCACCCAGATGTTCCCGGCCGACACCCGCTGGGCGGCGGTGCTCGCCGCCGCCGGGTTCGTCGTCGCCGCGGCCCGGCGCGACAAGGTGGGCCTCTGGCTCGCGGCGATGATCGTCGTCGCCGGCGTCGCCTTCGTGCTCGCCCCCCAGGGCCGGCTGTGGAACGCCCGCCTGCTGCCGTTCCTGCACCTGTGCACCTACCTGCTCGGCGCGTTCGGCGTCGGTGAGGCCGCCCGGGTGCTCGCCGCGTCGGTGCGACCCGTCTGGCGTCCGGTCGTCCGGGGTGGGGCGGCGGTGGCCGCGCTGGGCGCCACCCTCGTCGTCATCGGCCTCCCGCTGCGGTCGCTGCCGTTCGGCGACCTGCGCCCCGACGGCACCTACCAGTGGCTCGGGCTGTCCACCACCGACTCCAGCTTCATCACCAGCTGGGCCCGCTGGAACTACCGGGGCTACGAGGGCAAGGACGCCTACCCCGAGTACCGCGACGTGGTGCTCACCATGGAGGCCATCGGCGAGGAGCGGGGCTGCGGCCGGGCCATGTGGGAGTACGAGCGCGAGCTCGATCGCTACGGCACCCCCATGGCGCTCATGTTGCTGCCGCACTGGACCGACGGCTGCATCGGGTCGATGGAGGGCCTCTACTTCGAGTCGTCGGCCACCACGCCGTTCCACTTCATGAACCAGTCGGCGCTCTCGGCGGCGCCGTCGCGGGCCCAGCGCGACCTGCCCTACCGCGACCTCGACGTCACCCGTGGGGTCGACCAGCTCCAGCTGCTCGGCGTGCGCTACTACATGGCCACCTCCGAGCGGGCCATCACCGAGGCGAGCCGCCACGCCGACCTCACCGAGATCGGCCGCTCGGGTCCGTGGGTCATCTACGAGGTCGACGAGGTCGAGATGGTGGTGCCCCTCACCCATGAGCCCGCGGTGCTCGACGGGGTGGGCGACGGTCCCCACGAGTGGATCCCCGCCACCATCTCGTGGTTCGACGAGCCGGCCCGCTGGGACGTGCCGTTGGCCTCCGACGGTCCCGACGCCTGGCAACGGGTCACCACCGGCACCACCGTCGAGCGCCGCCCGGTGCCCGAGATCACGGTCTCCGACGTCGAGATGGGCCGCGACGCCGTCTCGTTCCAGGTGTCCGAGCCGGGCACGCCGGTGCTGGTGAAGGTGTCGCACTTCCCCAACTGGGAGGCCCGCGGCGCCGAGGGCCCCTACCGGGTCAGCCCCAACTTCATGGTGGTGATCCCCACCGACACCAGCGTCGAGCTCACCTACGGCCGCAGCCCGGTCGAGCTCGCCGGCTACGGGCTCACCGCGGCCGGGCTGGTCGCGCTGGTGCTGCTGGCCCGGGCCCCGACGGTGCGCATCTTCCGGCGCCCCGAGCCGCTGCTCGCCGGCCACGCCTGGCCCGCCCCCGTGCAGGTCGACCCGACCACCTCGGTCGTCGACGAGCCCGGGCCGGGCACCGTCGAGGGACCCGACCCCGACCCCGACCCCGTCGACGGCGACGACGCCCCCACCCTCGTGGCGGACCGCTCGTGACGGCGCGCCGGCCCTCGGGGCCGGCCCGGCGCCCACCCGCCCCCGGCGCGGTGCGCCTCTCGGTGATCGTGCCCGCCTACGCCGAGGCCCACAGCATCGGGGCCACCATCGCCCGGCTGCGCGCCGAGCTCGGCGGGCTCGACGGGGGGCTCGAGGTCGTGGTGGTCGACGACGGCTCGCCCGACGACACCGCCGCCGTCGCCCGCGCCGCCGGCGCCGACCAGGTGGTCGAGCAGCGACCCAACCGGGGCAAGGGCGCCGCGGTGCGCGCCGGGGTGATGGTGGCCACGGGGCGCACCATCGCCTTCACCGACGCCGACCTGTCGTACTCGCCCGACCAGGTCCGGGCCCTGCTCGACCAGGTCGAGGCGGGGTGGGACATCGTCGTCGGGTCGCGCCGGCACCCCGACGCGGAGGCCACCCACGACCAACCCCTCGTGCGCCGCGTCGGCGGGCGGGCCGTCAACCTGCTCACCCGGGTGGTCCTGCGGGGCCACCACCCCGACACCCAGTGCGGGCTCAAGGCGTTCCGCGCCGACGTCGCCCGCGTGGTGTTCTCCGAGCTCCGCCTCGACGGCTTCAGCTTCGACGTCGAGATCTTCGTGCTCGCCGAGCGGCTCGAGCTCTCGCTGCTCGAGGTCCCCGCCCGGGTCGACGACGGTCCCGGCTCCACCGTGCGCGTCGTCCGCGACGCCACCCGCCTGGCCGCCGACGTCGCCCGCCTCGGGTGGTGGACCCGCCGCGGCGGCCACCCCCGCCCCGGGGCCGCGGCATCGCTGCCCCCGCCGGCGGCCGCGGGTCCCGCGGGAGCCGGACACTAGGGTCGGGTCCATGGCAGCGATCGACCAGGTGTTCAAGGCGTACGACATCCGCGGCACCGTCCCCGACCAGCTCGACGCCGAGCTGTGCCGGGCCATCGGCTCGGCGTTCGCCCGCTTCATCGCCGGGAGCCCCCTCGCCCGGTCCCAGGTCCTCGTCGCCCGCGACATGCGCCCCACCGGCGTCGAGCTGGTCGCCGCGTTCACCGCCGGCGTCGTCGAGCAGGGCCTCGACGTGGTCGACCTCGGCCTGGCCTCCACCGACCTCGCCTACTACGCCGCCGGGGCGCTCGACGCTCCCGCCGCCATGTTCACCGCCTCGCACAACCCGGCGGGCTACAACGGCATCAAGCTCTGCCACGCCGGCGCCGCGCCCATCGGCGAGGAGAGCGGCCTGGCCGACATCAAGGCCATGGCGGCCGGCCCGCCGGCCCCGCCCGCGGCCACCCCCGGCACCCGCACCGAGCGCGACGTCATGGCCGACTTCGTCGCCCACGTCCACAGCTTCGTCGACCTCGACGTGCTGCGGCCCCTCAAGGTGGTCGCCGACACCGCCAACGGCATGGGCGGCCTCGTGGTCCCCCGGGCGTTCGACGGCCTGCCGTTCGACCTCGAGATCATGTACCCCGAGCTCGACGGCACGTTCCCGAACCACCCCGCCGACCCCATCCAGATCGAGAACCTGGCCGACCTGCGGGCCCGCGTCGTCGAGACCGGTGCCGACGTCGGTCTGGCCTTCGACGGCGACGCCGACCGCGTCTTCCTCGTCGACGAGCGGGGTGAGCCGGTGTCGGGGTCGCTCACCACCGCGCTCATCGCCATCGGGGTGCTCGAGAAGGACCCGGGCGCCACCATCATCCACAACCTCATCTGCTCGAAGTCGGTGCCCGAGGTCGTGCGCGAGCACGGCGGGGAGCCGGTCCGCACCCGGGTCGGGCACTCGTTCATCAAGGCGGTCATGGCCGAGACCGGTGCCGCCTTCGGGGGCGAGCACTCGGCGCACTACTACTTCCGCGACAACTACCGGGCCGCCTCGGGCCTCATCGCCAGCCTCATCGTGCTCGAGCGCTTGAGCAAGGACGACCGGCCGCTGTCCGAGCTGCTCGCCCCGCTCGACCGCTACGCGGCGTCGGGTGAGATCAACACCCGGGTCGACGCCGATCCCGCTGCGGTCATCGACCGGGTGGCCGCCGCCTACGCCGACCTGCCCCAGGACCGCGTCGACGGGCTCACCGTCGACGGCGGCAGCTGGTGGTTCAACCTGCGGCCCTCCAACACCGAGCCGCTGCTGCGCCTCAACCTGGAGGCTGCTAGCACAGAGGACCGCGACGCCCGCGTCGCCGAGGTCCGTTCCCTCCTCACGGAAGCCTGAGGCCCATGTCGCTCGACCCCCAGCTGCTCGAGATCCTCGCCTGCCCCGACGACAAGGGGCCGCTGCTCTACTTCGCCGACGAGGACGCGCTCTACAACCCGCGCCTGCAGCGGCGCTACGACGTGCGCGACGGCATCCCCATCATGCTCGTCGACGAGGCCACCACGGTCGACGACGCCGAGCACGAGCGGCTGATGGCCAAGGCCGAGGCCGACGGCATCAGCCCCACGTTCGAGGCCTGAGCGCGCCGTGACCTCCACCGCCAACGGCCAGCGACTCGACACCCTCGGGCTGTTCGAGGAGGTGCTCGGCACCCCCGAGCGGGTGGCGGCCGTCGCCGACTCCGCCTCGCTCGTCGACGGGTTGCCGGGCCACGACGCCATCGCCCAGGTCGTGCTGCTCGGCGCCGGCGACAGCGCCCTCGCCGGCGAGCTGATCGCGGCGGTGGCCGGGCCGTTCATGGCGGTGCCCGTCATCGTCGACCGCGGCCACGAGCTGCCGTCGTTCGTCGGACCCGAGACCTTCGTCATCGCCCTGTCGTCCACCGGCACCACCGAGGACACCGTCGAGGCCGCCTCCGCCGCGGTCGAGGCCGGCGCCCACCTGTTGGCCGTCACCCGGCCCGACGGGCGCCTGGCCGAGGTGGCCGGCTCGTGGGGGAGCGCGGTGGTGCACCTGCCGTCCGACACCCACCCCCGCACCGCGTTCCTGCCGCTGGCGGTCATCCCCCTGCTCGCCCTCGAGCAGCTCGGCTTCTACCCCGGGGCGCGCGAGTGGATCAGCGAGGCGGTCGACCAGCTGGTGGTGCGGCGCGACCAGCTGGCGTCGGCGGCCAGCCCGGCCCGCGAGATCGCCCGGGCCATCGACCGCACCATCCCGGTGATCTACGGCGGCGGCCCGCTCGGCGCGGTGGCGGCGCTGCGCTGGAAGCAGCAGCTCAACGTGAGCGCCAAGATCCCGGCGTTCTGCAACACCGTGCCCGAGCTGGTCCACAACGAGATCGCCGGGTGGGGTCAGCACGGCGACGTCACCCGCCAGGTCTTCACCCAGATCGACCTGCGCCACGACCACGAGCACCCCTCGGTCAGCGAGCAGTTCGCCATCGTCGACGAGCTCACCCTCGAGGTGGTGGCCGACATCGTGCGGGTCGACGCCGCCGGCGACGGGCCCCTCGCCCAGCTCCTCGACCTGGTGCTCATCGGCGACGTGGTCGCCCTCGAGCTCGCCGCCCGCGAGGGCGTCGACCCCGGGCCGGTGCCCGCCGTCGAGGCCGCCCGCGCCGTCGTCCGCAGGTAGCCGGGGCGGTGTCCCCGTCTGTATGCTGAAATGCATGCAGACCACGAGCGTGAGGATCGACCGGCCCACGCACGACGAGCTCAAGCGGCTGGCCGATGCGCTCGGGACCACGGTCGGCCACACCGTCACCCTGGCCGTGCGTGCCCTCCGCCAGGACCGCATGGGTGCCGACCTCACCAGCGAGCTCCGCGACGACGAGACCGCCTGGCTCGATGCTGAGCTCGGGTGACGTCGTCGAGCTCGACCTGGGCGTCCCCGAGGGGCGTGAGGCCGGGTTCGCCCGCCCGGCGGTGGTGGTGACCGCCCAGCGGATCCTCGACCGCGGTCCCTCGGTGATCCACGTCGTGCCCCTCACGTCGACGATCCGGGTGCACGAGTCCGAGGTGGTGGTCGAGCCCGACGGCCACACCGGTCTGCGGGCCCGCTCCGTGGCCCAGTGCCAGCACGTGCGGTCGGTGGCGTCGGGGCGGGTGCGGGCCACGATCGGCAACGTGGGCCCCGAACCGACCCGACAGATCCGCGAGACCCTCGCCCTGCTGCTCGACCTGCCCGGCTGATCGGCACCGTCGGCGGGCGGGCCGCCGGGCCGGTGGGGGCCGGGTACGGTCGGCCGGTGCGCCGACTGATCGCCCTCGCCGTCCCACTGCTCGTCGTGCTGGCTGCCTGCGGGGGCGACGAGCCCGATGCCGCGGCATCGCCGCCGACCACGGTGGCGGCCCCGGCCGACCCGGGCGACGACGCCGCCGACGAGGAGCCGGCCGCGGGGGAGGACGACGCCGAGGCCTCGGGGTCGGCGGACGATGACTCCGAGCCCGAGGCGCGGGCGATCGACGCGGTGGTGGCGCCCGAGGCGTCGACGGTGGCCGGGTTGCTCGCCCTCGACCGACCGGTGGTCGCGGCCCACGCCGGGGGCGACATCGACGGGCCGCACTCCACCATGTACGCCTTCACCGAAGCGGCGTTGGCCGGGGTCGACGTGCTCGAGATGGACGTGATGCTCACCGCCGACGACGTGCTCGTCGTGCACCACGACGACACGGTCGACCGCACCACCGAGGCGTCGGGGCGGGTGCGCGACCTCACCTACGCAGAGCTGGCGGCGCTCGACAACGCCCACTGGTTCGTGCCCGGCACGTGGTCCGACCAGGGTCGGCCCGACGCCGACTACCAGCTGCGGGGCGTCCGCACCGGCGACCGGCCCCCGCCGCCCGGCTACGGGCCCGACGACTTCCGGATCGAGACGTTCCGGGCGGTGGCCGAGGCGTTCCCCGACCACGTCCTCGACGTGGAGATCAAGGTCCAGCAGGGCGACGACGACGCCGACGACCTCGAGCGGGCGTTCGCCGCGGCCCGCACCCTGGCCGCCGAGATCGACGAGCTGGGTCGCGCCGAGTCGGTGATCGTGGTGTCGTTCTCCGACGCGGTGCTCACCGAGCTCCGGGCCGCGGCGCCCGGGGTGGCGACCAGCCCCGGCACCGACGCCCTGTTCGCCTGGTACCTCGGCGACCCGTCGGGCCTGGCCCCGTCCGATCTGGTGTTCCAGGCGCCGCCGGTCTTCGACGGCATCGAGGTGCTCACCGCCGAGACCGTCGAGCGGGCCCGGGCCGACGGGTTCGCGATCTGGGCGTGGATGGACGACACCTCCACCCAGGAGAACGCCGCGTTCTACCAGGAGCTGGTCGAGCGGGGCGTCGACGGGCTCATCGTGTCGCGGCCCGCCGAGGGCGTGGCCGCCCTCGGGGGACCCTGGAGCGGCTGACCTCGATCCTGCGCTGGTCCGGTCCGGTCGGCCCGGGCGCGCACCCGGCGGCGGACCCACTTGTCGAGCTCCACGACGGCGAGGCTGGCCGACGCGGCGAGCACCATCCGCCACCACGCCGCCGCCTCGATCGGCTCGACCCGCAGCACGTACTGGGTGGGCGGCAGGTAGAGGGCCGCGACGTGGAGGGTCACCGCCGATGCGGTGGCGATCGACAGCAGCGGGTTGGTGCGCGGATCGAGCCGGAACAGCGACTCGTCGCGCGACCGCGAGCTGCCGGCGTGGAAGGCCATGGCGATGACCAGGGTGGTGAGCGCCACGGTCTGGGCGGCCTGCAGGGAGTCGGTGCGGTCGAGCTCCCAGCGGAACATGACGAGCGTCCCGACGGCCATCACCGCGCCGGCGAGGCCGGCGCGCTCCCACAGGGTCCGGTCGAGCACGCCCTCGCTGGTGCGGCGCGGCTTGCGCCGCAGCACGCCGCGCTCGCCGGGCTCGAAGGCGAGGGCGACGTCCTGGATGCCGTTGGTGACCAGGTTCAGCCACAGCAGCTGGGCCGGGAGCATGAGCAACGGCCACTGGAGCCAGACGCTGGCGATGATGGCGATGATGGCGGCGGCGCCGGTCGACACCAGGAAGAACGTCACCTTGCGGACGTTGTCGAAGGTGATCCGTCCCTCCTCGACGGCGGCCGCGATGGTCACGAAGTTGTCGTCGGCGAGGACCATGTCGGCGGCCTCACGCGCCACGTCGGTGCCGCTGTCGCCCATGGCCACGCCGATCGACGCGGCGCGCAGGGCCGGCGCGTCGTTCACGCCGTCGCCGGTGACGGCCACGACCTCACCCCGCCGCTGCAGCGCGAGGACGATGCGCAGCTTGTCCTCGGGCGCGACGCGGGCGTACACCGAGACGTCGTCGACCAGCGCGTCGAGCGCGTCGTCGTCCAGCTCGGCCATCTCGCTGCCGGTGAGCACCGCTCCGTCCTCGGCGGTGATGCCCAGCCGGGTGGCGATGGCGCGGGCCGTCACCGCGTGGTCGCCGGTGATCATGACGACGCGGATGCCGGCCCGGCCGACCTCGGCCACCGCCTCGGCGACCCCCTCGCGGGGCGGGTCGAGCATCCCCTGCAGGCCGAGCAGCACCAGGCCGCTCGGCTCGTCGTCGAGGTGATCGAGGTCGGGGGCGGGGCGGGCGGCCATGGCCAGCACCCGCAGGCCGTCGGCGGCCAGGGCATGGGCCGCGACGAGCACGGCGTCGGGGTCGACGGGCACCTCGCCGTCGACGGTGAGCATCCGGTCGCACAGATCGACGACGCGCTCGGGTGCGCCCTTCACGTGCAGGGTGCGGCCCTCGGGGCCGTCGCGCAGCGACGCCGAGTAGCGCAGCTCGGGCTCGAACGGCACCTCGGCCACGATGGAGCGCTCGGCGCGGGCCCGCACCAGGTCGACGCCGACGCGCTCGGCGGCCACGAGCAGGGCCACCTCGGTGGGGTCGCCGGTGATCTCGCTGGCGTGGTGGTCGTCGTGCTCGACGTGGGCCTCGTTGGCGAGCACCCCGGTGACCACCGCCGCGTCGAGCACCGGATCGGCGGCGGCCGCCAGCGGCCCGGTGGCGGTGACGAACCCGGCCCCCTCGTCGAGGTCCCAGCGGTGACCGCCGGCCCAGATCGACTGGACGGTCATGCGGTTCTCGGTGAGCGTGCCGGTCTTGTCGGATCCGATGACGGTGGTCGACCCGAGGGTCTCGACCGCCGGCAGGCGGCGCACGATGGCGCGGCGACCGGCCATCCTGTGCACCCCGAGCGCGAGGGTGACGGTGAACGCCACCGGCAGGCCCTCGGGGATGGCGGCCACGGCGAGGGCCACCGCGGTGAGGAACATGTCGCCGGTGTCGCCGCCCAGCGCCACCCCCGACCCGAACGCGACCGCCGAGGCCAACCCCACCACCACGCCGATGATCTTGGCGAAGCGATCCATGCGTTGCTGCAACGGGGTGCGCAGGACCGGGCCGGTGTGGATGAGGTCGGCGATGGCGCCGAGCTCGGTGTGGTCGCCGGTGGCCACCACCACGCCCCGCCCGCGCCCCCGCGCCACGACCGTGCCGGTGAAGGCCATGTCGTCGCGATCGCTCATCGCGGTGTCGACGGGGACCGTGGCCTCGCGCTTGGTCACCGGCAACGACTCGCCGGTGAGCATCGACTCGTCGATCTGCAGCCCGGTGGTGGCGAGCAACCGCAGGTCGGCGGGGACGCTCGCGCCGGGCTCGAGGGTGACGACGTCGCCCGGGACGAGCTCGCGGCTGTCGATCACCCGCTCCTGCCCGTCGCGCAGCGCGTGGGCCTGGGGGACCACGAGCTGGAGGAGGGCGCGCACGGCCCCTTCGGCCTTGCGCTCCTGGATGAACCCGATGGTGGCGTTGAGCGCCAGCACGGCGGCGATGACGATGGCGTCGAGGTACTTCTCGAGCACGATCGTCACCACGGCGGCGAGCACGAGGATGTAGATGAGCGGGCTGCGGAACTGGCGGGCCAGCACCACCAGCGGGTGCGGCGGTGGCTCCTCGCGGAGCTGGTTCGGCCCGTAGCGCTCGAGCCGGACGGCGACCTCCTCGGCACGGAGGCCCCGGGGAGTCGTCGCCAGCCGGTCGAGCACCTCGGCGGCCTCGAGCGCGTGCCACGCCGGGGTCGCGTCGACGGTCGAGCCGCTCGAGGGGGTGTCGGGTGCGGTGGTACCGACCACGGGCGCGACCTCCGGTTCGGGGTGGTTCGCCGACCAGGCTTCCCGGCACTCCGCGACCTCCCACGAGGCCACTCGTCAGACTATGCCCGCAGCCCCGAGCCGTCCCGGGGACCCCGGGCCGACCGGACGGGACCTTCGGCCCTCCCGGTCGCTCAGCCGGTGAGGTGGCGGATGGTGTCGGCGAGGCGCTCCCGGCGTGCCGCCACCACGAGGCGGTCGCCCGCCCGGACCGGCTCGCGCTCCTCGTCCTCGATCAGCTCGGGGGTCTCGTCGCGGATCACCGCCAAGATGGCGGCCTCGCTGCCCGGCGGGAACGTGAGGTCGCCGACGAGGCGGCCCACCGCGGGGGAGCGGCGCCCGACGGTGACGGTCTCGACGTCGACCTCGTCGGCGTCGATCTGGTCGTCGGCGCTCGTGTCGATCGAGAAGCGGGCCCCGGTGAGGATGGCGGCGACGGCCACGGCCTCGTCCTGGGAGAGCGTGGTGGTGGCCTTGGTGTCGTCGGCGCCGTGGCCGATGGTGAGCTCGCGGCGACCGTCGCGCTGCACGACCACGACGACGCGCTGGTGGCGTTCGAGGATCACCTCGTAGCGGTGGCCGATCCCCGGCAGGACCTGCTCTCGCACCCGAACGTCCACGTCGCCTCCTGGTGTGATCGGTGGGGTCAGTGTGTCAGGAGTCGGGGACCGCACGCTGCGCCCCGTCGGCGGCGCGGGCCCGATCCACGATCTCCACCAGCTCGTGGGCCGCCACCCCGAACGGCTCGAGCACCAGCTCGGCGCCGATCGCCCGGTAGCGCTCGGCGTCGCGGCTCTTCCGGGCGATGAGCCCGATGCGGCCGGCGTAGTCGTTGGCCCGCAGGTGCTGGTAGAGCGCCACGTTGGCGTCGGCGTCGGGGAGGGTGCTCACCACCAGCGGGCACCGGTGGAGGGGGAGCGTCTCCACCAGGTCGAGGTCGTCGGCGTCGCCGAACACGGTCTCGATGCCCGAGCCGCTCCAGGTGGCGGTGGCCTGCGGGTCGAGGTCGACGGCCAGGATGCGGTGGCCGCTGTCGACGAAGGTGCGGGCCACGGTGGCCCCGAACCGCCCCAGGCCGAACAGGATCACGTCGACGGGCTCGGGGGCGGGCCGCACGTCGTCGCGCGTCACGGCCCGCTCGAAGTGCCGCAGCACCGGTTCGAGGCGGACGAACAGCTGCTTCGACGACAGGATCATGTACGTGGAGATGCCGATGGTGATGAGCCCCACCACCGTCACCAGGCTCACGGTGGAGTTGTCGATGTGCCCGAGGCTCAGGCCGAGGGCCACGAGGATGAGCGAGAACTCGCTGATCTGCGCGACGGTGAGCCCGGCGAGGAACGAGGTGCGGGCCCGGTAGCCCATGGCGCCCATGATCACCATGACGATGAGCGGGTTGCCCACGAGCACGAACACCGAGAGCACGACCGCGTCGAACAGCTGGGCGGCGGCGTCGGTGAACTCGAGCCCGGCGCCCAGCTCGAGGAAGAAGAACAGCAACAGGAAGTCGCGCAGGCTGACCAGGCGGGCGCCGACCGCCTCCCGGAACGGCGTCGACGCCAACGACACTCCGGCGAGGAACGCGCCGACCTCGGTGCTGAAGCCCAGCCAGTCGCTCACCGCGGCCAGGCCCACGGCCCACGCCACCGCGAACAGCACGAGCAGCTCGGAGCTGCGGGCGATCGCGGGGAGCACCCGGGGCAGGACGTAGCGGGTGGCGAGGGCGATGGCGGCCAGGAGACCGAGGCCGCTGCCGACGACCCGGGCGATCTCGACCGTGAGCTGGTCGTCGCCGTCGCGGCCGAAGGCGCTCAGGGTGATCATCACCAGCACGACGACGATGTCCTGCACGATGAGGAACCCGACCGCGATCCGGCCGTGCAGCTCGTCGAGCTCGCGCTTGTCCGACAACAGCTTGACGATGATGATCGTCGACGAGAAGGTGAGCGCGACCGCGACGTAGAGGGCCGTCGTGGTGTCCATCCCGAGCAGCCGGGCGATGCCGAAGCCCACCAGCGAGGTGAACGTCACCTGCCCGAGGCCGGTGGCGAGCGCGACCGGGCCGGTCTCGCGCACCAGGTGCAGGTCGAGCTTGAGCCCGACGAGGAACAGCAGCACGGCGATCCCGAGCTTGGCGAGCAGCTCGATGCCCTCGCCGCCCTCGACCCAGCCCAACCCGACCGGCCCGACGGCGATGCCCACCGCGATGAACGACACGATGAGCGGCTGGCGCAGCCGCGTCGCCACGAGTCCGACGATGGCCGCCACCGCGAGGACCCCGGCGAAGACCCCGAAGTCGCCGCTGGTCATCGTGCCGTCCCCACCGCTGCCGTCCCCGACCTCGGCATCATCGCCACCGTCTATCACGGGGTGTGGCGGGCGGGCGAGACGGCGAGGGTTCCCGCGACGCCGCCCACGCGCTCGGCCGCGCCGCCCCGGCCGCCCCGGCCGGGTCGCCGGAGCGGTGTCGTCCGGCCGGGGCGGCGACGGTCAGCTGTTCAGGAGGCCGTCGTCGAGGGGACCGTCGTCGGGCGGCGGGACCCGGTCGCCGGGGCCCGGGCTCGTGCCGACCGGGTCGACCGACACGTCGAGGCCGGCGACGCCCGCGACGGGATCGCCGCTCCCGAGGTCGCCGACGGGATCGGCGCTCACCAGGCCGGGGCTCCGCTCGGCGCCGAGGTGGGCGCCGAGGAGGTCCGCCCGCTCACCGACGAGCCCGGCGGGGCTGTCGTCGGCGTCGGTCGCGTCGTCCGCCGGCTCGGGTGGGTCGCCGCGCAGGTCGGCCACCTCGCCGTCGGCCCCGTCGGCGGGATCGAGGCGCAGGGACACCCGCTCGTCGAACGCCGGGCGGGTGGGGAGCGAGGTGACGTCGTCGACCAGGGGGTCGGCGATCAGCCCACCCATCGTCCCCGGCGCCACGCCGGCCTCGCCGGGCAGCTTCGGTCCGAGGTCGAGGCCCTCGGGTGGCTCGGCCCGCTCGGCCGGGGCCGATCCCTCCTTCTCCGCGCGCTCCGCGAGTCGGCGGGCCTGGCGGGCGGTGAGCTCGGTGTCGCGGCCGGGGCCGAGGGGGCCCGACGGATCGGGCCCCTGGTCGCCGTCGCCGTCGTCCGGTTCGCCCGAGCCGAGCGGTCCGAACCGCTCGGTGAAGGAGCCGTGGTCGACCTCGTCGGTGTCGTCGCCGGGCGGGCTCGACTCGGCCCAGGTGCGGGTGTCGCTCGACCACTCGCCGTCGGCATCGACCGACTGGCTCCACTCCACGCCGGCTTCGACGCTGCCCCAGCGGTCGCTGTGGGCGTCGGCGCCGACGCCGAACCGGCCGGAGAGGGTGCCGTCGTTGCCGACGTCGAGGCCCCACGACGTGCTCACCCCGACCTCGCCGAGGGCGTCGTGGCCGGCGGCGGCCCGCATCCCCATCGAGGCGCTCGCACCGTCGGCGTCCTCGGTGTAGTTCACCGAGAACCCACCCTCCACGTACGCGCCGAACGCACCGACCCGGGCCGCGACCGCGGCGTCGAACACCAACCCGTCGTCGGTCTCCTGGAACGCCACCGCCAGCTCGCCGCCGACCTGGAACTTGCCGAGCTGGAGCTGGGCGCTGGCGTCGAGGTCGAAGAAGGCCTTGCCGTCGTCGGAGCCGAACGAGGTCGACCCCTCGACCCGGCCCACGCCGGGGATGGCGACGCTGGCCGAGGCCGCGAAGTCCCAGCCGTCGTCGCCGATGTTCAGCCCCATCGAGCCCGAGGCGACCCCGTCGAGCTCGAACGAGGCCTCGACGCCGAACCCGTCCTTGCCGACGTACATCGACCCCTCGGCCTCGAAGAAGCCGAGGTCCACGCCCGCCGACGCCGAGAAGCCGTCCTCGTTGATCGTGACGTTGCCCTCGACGAACCCGAAGTCGGCGGTGAACCCGGTGCCGTTGCCGCCCGAGAAGAACAGGAACTCCCACGTCGGCTCGGGCCCGGCCGGCGGCCACACGTCGAGGATCTCGCCGGTCTCGGCGTCGACGATGTAGGTCTCGCTGTGGCCCAGCGGGCTGCTGACGATGATGTCGCCGTAGAGCGGGTGGTACATGGGGATGCCGGGGGAGCCGGTCTCGACGAGCTCGCCGCTCTCCATGTCGTAGAGATCCCAGCCGTACTGCTCGTTGGGACGCTGCTCGTAGGTCTCCCAGGTGAACTCGCCCGTCTCGTGATCGATCTCGGGGCGGGTCACGGTCGTGCGGGAGTCGTGGTAGAAGCGATCGACGTCGCCGTCCTCGTCGAGGAACACCACCGACCCGTTCTCGGTGGCGTAGGCGTCACGGGGTTGGCCGGTGCTGGAATCCCAGAGCTGGCCGATCGGTCGGGGGTAGTCGCCGGTGTAGGGCGGGTCCACCAGCACCCGCACCACGTCGCCGTCGTCGTCGAGGGCGGCGACGCTGCCGTCCTCGAGCTGGAAGATCTCGTACTCCTTCGGTGGCGGACCGGGCTCGGTCCACGTGGCACCGGTCGGGACCGGGTACTCGACGGTGTCGGCGCCGGCCCCTCCCGGTCGGCCCGGTGCGGCGGCGGACCAGGCGCCGGTGCCGGCGCCGGCCGCCGGCTCGCTGTCGCGGGACTCCTGGCGCGCCGCCGCCCGCTGCTCGTCGGCGGCGGTGATCGTGTCGAGCAGGCCGTCGCGGTCGTCCATCTCGTGGTCGATCGCCGTCCGGCCGCTCCCGCCGATCGGGGTGGACTCGCCGCTGCGGATGGCCGCGAGGTCGGTCAGATCGTCACCCCGGTCGAGCAGCGACGGGTCGCGCTCGGTCGTGGTCGTGACGGTGGGGCTGTCGCCGGTGAGGAGGCGGCGCTGGGTGGTCGCGGAGATCACGTGGTCACCCCCGGGTGCCGGCGGCCTCGGCGGCCGGCTGCGTCGGCGTGTCGAACGACACGAAGCGGAACGACTCGACGATGGCGTTGAAGTCGCGGACCCGCTCGGGGTGGGTGGTGCGGGCGATGCCCACCAGCTCGAACAGCTCGATCAGCTCGGGCTGGCCCTCGAACGGCCCGAAGAACGCCACGTGCAGGTGCGACATGTCGTGCTCGGCGTCGCGGGGCGTGACCTCGGCGATGCGGATGAACGCCGGCATCCCGCCGAGCGCTCCGATGCGGGAGATGGCGATGCGGGGCTCGGGGTCGATCTGGCGGAGGAAGCGCACCGAGCGGGCGGCGACGACGGTGAGGTCGTGCTGGAGCGGCACCCGGCTCCAGTTGACCAACAGCTCGGTGCCGGGCTCGTCGGCCTCGGGGCGCACCGACACCAGGGCCAGCCGGCTCGGCGTGGCGACCCACCCGTCGGGGGTGGTGAAGGTGAAGGGCGTGGGCCCGGGCAGTGAGGGGCTGGGGAACAGGTGGGGCGTGGCCATCGGAGGCTCCTCGGGTCGGTCGTCGATCGTGGCCGTGACCGTACGAAGGAGACGTCGCCCGCCACATCGGGAGGATCCCCGATTCGGTCCCCGGTCCCGCCGTCCTCCGGTGACCGCGTGGAGGTGGGGTCCGGGAGCGCCCCGGCGTCCGGGTCGGATGCCGGCACGGGTGCGAGGTGTCCCGGACGCGCCGGGACACCACCCTGGCCGACCTGGCGATCGGCAGGGTGGTGTCCCGGTGGGTCATCCGTGGCGGCTCGCCGGGCCGCCGCTGGGCGTCACCCCAGCTCGTCGCCGATCAGGCCGTCGTCGGTCGGCAGGGCGATGTCGGGCTCGTCGGCGGTCACGCTCCCGGCCAGCGAGGCGAGGGCCCCGGGCGGCTCGAGGCCGGGCACGCCGGCGGCGGGGTCGTCGGGCGCCGAGAAGACGCTGGTGGTGCCCTCGCCGTAGCTCGCGAACGCGTCGGTGGACTCTCGCACCAGGCCGGTGGTGCCCTCGCCGTAGCTCGCGAACGCGTCGGTGGGCTCACGCACCAGGCCGGTGGTGCCGTGGCCGAAGGTCGCGAACCCGTCGACGGGGTTGGTGGTCGATGCGGCGGCGTCGCCGCCGTCGGTCTGGCGCAGCACGGGTGGGCGGGTGAGGTCGCGGTCGTCGTCCTCGCCCGGGGTCGGGTCCCAGACCCCGTCGGCGTCGGACGGCGGCGGGGTGACGGTGGGCGGCTCCGGATCCGGGTCGGGCCAGGGGTTGCGGATGTCGCTGTCGCCCAGCCGGGGCGGGGTGACGTCGCTGGTCGGCGTGTCGGTCGGGGCCGTGTCGAGGTCGCTGGCGGCCTGCTCGGCCTGGCGCTCCTGCCAGCGCTGCATTCGGCCCTCGACCAGGCTGCCCGACTGGGGCTGGAGCTCGCCGGCGCGCACGGCGTCGATCATCTCGGCGCGCAGGTCGGCGGGGTCGGCGCCGGCCTGGCGGGCGGCGACGAGGCCGGCCAGGCGGTCGCAGGTGGCGGACTCGAGCCCGTCGAGGACCTCGGGCAGGTCCCGGGTGCGCAGCCCCAGCTCGCCGTAGCTGGCGACGACGGTGTCGGTGGGGTTCACCTTGATGATCTCGATCCACTTGGTGGCGGTCTCGGGGGTCTGGTCGGCGAGGACCTTGGTCCACTGCTCGGCGCCGTCGTCGCCGAAGCGCTGGCGCAGCAGCTCGGTCGAGTCCTCGAACGCGACGCCGGGGACGGTGACCTGGTCCCCGCCGGGGGCGAGCTTCACGGCGTCGAGGCCGGCGGGGTCGCGCTGGTCGGCGGCGATGACGTCGTCGAGCGCGTCGCGCAGCTGGGGGCCGTCGGCGCCGGGTTCGCGCTCACGAGCCCACTTGAAGACGGGCTTGGTCATGTCGTCGGCCATCGTTCGCTCCTCGGGGTGGGGTCGATGGGGCGACGGTACGAACCGGGTGGCGTCGGACACATCGGGAAGATGCCCGATTCCCCGCCCGATCCGGTGTCCGTAGCGTCGCCGCCATGGAGGACCGCTCCCGCCGTGACGGCCTGGCCGTCCGCGTCTCTCCCGGCGCCGGTCGGGGGGTGTTCGCCACCCGCGACCGCCACGCCGGCGAGGTGCTCGAGGTGGCCCCGATCCTGCTGATCCCCGAGGCCCAGCGCGACGCAGCGCTCGCCACCATCGTGCGCCGCTACGCCTGGGGCTGGGACGGGGGCCTGGCCGTCGGGCTCGGGCTGATCAGCGTGGTGAACCACGGGGTGCCGGCCAACGCCCGCTGGGAGTCCGACCGCGAGGCCTGCGAGCTGTGGCTGGTCGCCACCGCCGCCATCGCCGCCGGGGCCGAGGTCCTCGTCGACTACAGCCACGGCGGCGAGCGCGAGCTGGCCTTCACCCCTCGCCCCGCGTGAGGTCGGCTCACGGCTGGCTCACGGGCGGCGTTGAGGGTGGTCGGCGATGGCCGTCGCCGACACCGACCACTCCGAGGTCGTGGGCCGCGACGACGTCCGCCGCCGAGCGACCGGGCTGGTGGCGCGACTCGTCGACGGCGTCGGCGGCGCGCTCGTCGTGCGGGGCGAGCCGGGCACGGGGGTGTCGACCGTGCTCGCCGAGGTCGCCGATGCCGCGTCCGCCGCGGAGGTGGCGTTGTGGCGGGCCCGGGGCCGGGTCGCCGAGCACGACGTGTCGTGCGCCGCGCTCCACGAGCTGGCGGCCCACGACACCGGCGGGAGGCTCGCCGCGGCGCTGGCCCCCGGCGGCGCGGGGCCCGACCCGGGTCGGGCCGACGCTCGGACCGGTGCCGGGCTCGGCCCCCGGCTGGTCGAGGTGCTGGCCGGTGCGGCGCCGCTGCTGGTCGTGGTCGACGACGCCCACCTGGCCGACCCCGACAGCCTCGACGCCCTGGGCTTCGCCGCCCACCGGCTCCGCCACCTGGGGGTCGGCGTGCTCGTCGGGGCCCGTCGCGTTCGGTGCCGGGTCGACGACCTGGGGCTCCCCACCGTCGAGCTCGAGGGGCTGTCGGTGCGCGAGCTCGGCGAGCTGCTCACCGCCCGGGCGCCGGTGGCGCCGGGCGTGGTCGCCGAGATCCACCGACTCACCGGCGGCAACCCGCTCGCCGCGGTCGAGCTGGCCGGACGGCTGGCGCCCGCCGAGCGCGACGGCACCGCGCCGCTGCCCTCGCTGCCCGAGCCCGGCGCCTCGATCGGCGAGGTGTTCGGCGCGCCCCTGCGGGCGCTCGACGCCGCGACCCGCCGGGCGCTGTGCGTCGCCGCGGCCGAACCGACCGGCGAGGTGCGGGTCGTCGGCCTGGCCCTCGTCACCCTCGGCGACCGGATCGACGCGCTCGAAGCCGCCGAGGAGGCCGGGGTGATCGAGGTCACCGACGGGCGGGTCCGCTTCGACCACCCGCTGCGCCGCGCCGCCGCCTACCACCTGCTCGCCGCCCCGTCGCGCCGGGCCGCCCACCGGGCCCTGGCCGCGGCGTGCGACGCGCCCGGCGACGCCGAGCGCCGGGCCGCCCACCTCGACGCCGGGGCGCTCGGCCCGGACGAGACGATCGCCGCCGACCTCGAGCGGGTCGCCCGCGCCGCCGAGTCCCGGGGTGACACCGCGACCGCGGCCCGCTGGTGGGCCCGGGCTGCCGAGCTGTCACCCGACGGGGTCGACGCCAGCCGCCGCCGGGTCGAGTCGGAGCGGGCCCGAGCCGGCGGGTCCCGTCCCCTCGACGCGCTCACCGCGGCCGAGCTGCGGGTGGCCCGCACCGTCGGGTCGGGGCTGTCGAACAAGGAGGCGGCGGCGTCGCTCTACGTCAGCGTCAAGACGGTCGACGCCCACCTGCAGTCCATCTACCGCAAGCTGCGGATCCGGTCCCGCACCGAGCTGGCGGTGCTCATGGCCCAGGCCGACGGGCCCGTCGCGGCGGAGGGCACCCGGTGAGCCGGCTCGACGACGACCTGCTGCGCTGGCTCGACGAGGCCGGGTTCCAGGCCGACGACGACGGCGACGACCCGTGGGGCGCGATCGAGGTGGCGGTCACGCCCCTCACCGACGCGCAGCGGGCGTTCCTCGCCCACTCGGCGGGGTCGCTGGTCGCCGAGTCCGATCTCGACGACGCGTCCCGGCGCCTCGCCGACGGGCCCGGGCACTGGTGACGGACGTCACATAGAGTGAGGCGGAGCCCGGGGTTCGGCCGGTGCCGCCAGTGCATGGCCGGTCGGTCCGACGACGGAGGAGATGGTCATGTCCTGGCTGACGAGCACGGTCCAGCGAGCGGTCCCGGGCCGCGGACCCGACGGCGGCGACCCACCGGAGGCCGCGCCACCCGACGCCGCCGTCGGCGGGGCTGGACTCGACCTGGGTGAGCTGGTGGCGTCGGTGTGGCGGCAGGCGACCGGACTGGTCGGGGGCTCGTCCGACGGTGATGGTGACGGCGACGGGGTCCCGGCCGGGTCCGACGCGGCGCCGATGGACGGCGCGCTCGACGACCTCACCGGCGGCCACTGGTCGGCGGCGCTCGACGCAGCCGACCGGGCGGTCGACGATCCGGCGGCCGGGGCCGAGGCGGGTGCGGCGCTGTGGGCCGCGGTCGGGCACCTGGGCGCCGCGGCAGCCGGTGCGGTCGATCCCGAGCTGGCCCATCGCCTGGCCGACGCCGACGCGATGACGGTTCGGGCCATCGAGTGCGTCGAGCGCGGTGACCTGACCGGGGCCCTGGCCGAGGCGCAGGGAGCGGTCGGCGCGTACTCGACGATGACGATCCCCGGGGCCGGCCCGGGCGACGTCCGCTTCGGTGACGGCACGCCGGGCGCCCGGCCGGCGCCTGGTGAGCGGTTCGCGGACGAGACTCCGGCGGGCGGGCCGCAGGGCGACGGGATGTCGGCCGGCGCCGGTGCCCCGGCGATGGCCTCTGTCGACGACCTGGACGCCCGCACCGACGCCCTGGCGGGTGCGGAGCCGATA
>DATHSN010000309.1:0-6700 GCA_035464115.1 Acidimicrobiales bacterium
AGATCCCGGGCCGGCTCACCCTCATCAGCCGCATGGGGGCCGACACGGTCGAGACGGCGCTGCCGCCCCTGCTGCGGGCGGTGCAGGAGGCGGGACACCCCGTGGCCTGGGCCTGCGACCCGATGCACGGCAACACCTTCACCGCACCGAGTGGCCGCAAGACCCGCCACTTCGACGCCGTGCTGGCAGAGATCGCCGGCTTCTTCCGGGCCCACGAGCAGGTGGGCACCTGGCCGGGCGGCGTGCACATCGAGCTCACCGGCGACGAGGTCACCGAGTGCCTCGGCGGGTCCACCGAGGTGCTCGACGAGCACCTCGACCGTCGCTACGAGACCGTGTGCGACCCCCGGCTCAACGGCCGCCAGTCGCTCGATCTCGCCTTCCGCTTGTCCGAGCTGCTCCGCCAGAGCTGACCCGCCCGCCGCTGGCGGGCCAGCCGGGCCGGTGAGCCCTCAGGCGCCGAGCGGACCGCGCAGGACCGAGCGCCCGGAGTGCGTCGGGTCGCCGTCGGCGGGCTCGATCGACACGTCGACCACCGAGAAGCGGTCGGTGTCGAGCCCGTCGGGGACCACGTAGCGCCCGTCGGACCGCACCGGGCCGAGCGAGACCAGACCGTCGACCTCGGGGGTGAGCAGCCACACCTCGAAGAAGCCGTCGACCGGTCCGAGCTCGCCGACCTCGAGGTCGAGCGCCAGCCCGCCGTCGACCTCGACGAGGCGGGCCGTGCCGGGGGCCGCCATCTCGGGCTCGAGCACCTCGAGCTCGGCGCTCGCCACCACCGTGACCGACTCGCCCCGGTCGAGCGCCACCACGCCGATGACCCCGCCGAGCACGACCACCGCGGCGGCAGCCGCCAGCCACGCCACCGGGCGCCGCCGGGCGCCGCGGCGGGCCGCCAGGTCGACCACGGGCGGACCGGGCACGGGCGGCGGGGACGCGACGGACCCGGACCCGGGCTCGGGTCCTGCGTCGGCTGGGCCGGGGATGTCGCGCCTGTCGGCGCCATCCGGGGCCGAACCGACGACCTCGGGGCGGGCGTCGTCGGCCACCGCGGCGGCGATGCCCGCCCACAGCGACTCGGGGGGCGGAGCGGGCCGGAGATCGTCGTCGTCGAGATCGGCGACCAGGTCGACGACGCGGCGCAGCGCCTCGGTCTCGACGGGATCGAGCCGGGCGTCGTCGCCGACGACGCGGCGGAAGCGAGCGTCGGGATCAGACATGGGCGGTCTCCAGGTGGGAGCGCAGGGTGGCGAGGCCCCGGCGGATGTGGCTCTTGACGGTGCCGAGTGGCAGGTCGAGCCGGGCGGCGATCTCGGGATGGGTGAGCTCGGCGAAGAAGGCGTGCTCGAGCACGGTCCGCCGCTCGAGCGGCAGCTGGGCGAGGGCATCGGCGACGAGGAGGCGTTCGGCCAGGTGGTCGACGTGCTCGGCCCCCGCCGCCGGGACCGGGCCGCCGTCGCCGGCGGCGTCCTCACGCCGGCGTCCGGCGGCGCGCTGCGCGTCGAGGACCTTGTGCTTGGCGATGCCGGTGAGCCACGCCCCCAGGGTGCCCTTGGTGGGGTCGAAGCGGTCGCGGCTGCGCCACGCGGCGATGAACACCTGTTGGGTGAGGTCGTCGGCGTCGATCTGGGGCACCACGGCGCGGCGGCACAGGGAGTGGACGAGGGCCCCGTAGCGGTCGAACGCCCCGCGGAGGGCTTCGTCGTCGCCACGGGCGAACGCCACGTCCAAGGTGTCGTCGTCGGTCACCGCGGACACCGGGCGAGTGTACCGGGGCGCGCCGAACGGGTTCGCGGCGCGCGACCGGGGCTCGACCGAGGTGAGGGACAGGGCACTCATCGACTCCTCTTCGCCGCGCGCACCGACGTTGGATGCGCGCCGAGCCGGTTCAGGCCAGGTTCTCGACGAACCCCTCGAGCTGACGGAGGTTGCGGACCTCGAACACGCCGTCGCAGTGCGCCCCGTACTCGCCGACGATGGAGTCGCCGGTGTCCCAGTAGGAGCGGGGCTCGGGGTTGAGCCAGAACACGTTGCGGGCCCGCTTCTCGATCTCGGCGATGATCCACGCCTGGGAGGCGTGGTAGTTGTTCCGGGCGTCGCCGAGGATCATCACCGAGGTCTTCGGCCCGATGTCCTTGCCGTAGCGCTCCCAGAACACCTCGAACGCGTGGCCGTAATCGGAGTGGCCGTCGACCCACACCACGTCGGCCTCGGTGTTCACCCGGTGCACCGCCTGGGAGATGTCCTCGACGCCCTCGAAGTACGTGGTGACCTCGTCGAGCCCGTCGATGAACACGAACGCTCGCACCTTGGAGAACTGGCCGCTGATGGCGTAGACGAGGTGCAGCGTGAAGCGGGCGAAGGCCGCCACCGACCCCGAGATGTCGGCGATGACGAAGATCTCGGGCTTCGACGGGCGGGGGTACTTGAACTTGGGCTCGGCGGGGACGCCGCCGTAGCTGAGCGAGTGCCGCACCGTGCTGCGGAAGTCGAGCGGGCCCTTGCGGCCGTGGCGCCGCTTGCGGGCGAGGCGGACCGCCAGCTTGCGGGTGAGCGGGTAGATGGCCTTGCGGAGGTTGGCCATCTCCTCGCGGCTCGCGTGCATGAAGTCGACGTCTTCGGGCAGCGGCTTGCGCAGCGTCTTGGCCATGGCCTCGACACCCCGGTCGGCCACGAGCCGCCGGCGGATCTCGGCTTCGACCTCTTTCTTGAGGCGGTCGATCCGGGCCTCGAACTCGTCGCGCTCGAGGCGCTCCTCGAGCGGCGTGAGCCCGTCGGGCGCCTGGCCCCGGGCCTGCTCCATGAGCCGGTCGAGCACCCCGTCGAGGTCGAGGTTCCGCAACGTGCGGTACAGGTAGTACGTCCCGCCCACCGGCCGCCCCGGCTCCATGCCCGCGAACCGGCGCACCGACTGGCGGGCGATGGCCCGCATGAGCGCCTCGTCGCCCCGCATGAGCGCCTGGTAGAGCATCTCGGCGAGCTCTTCGGGGGTCATGTCCTGACCCGCGCCGGCGCCGGGCTGGCCCCCCGGCTGCTCCATGGGGTCGAGCTCGCCGGCGTCGCCCGCGCCGTCGGCGGCGTCGTCGTCGTTCAGGCGGTACTCGCGGCCCCGCAGCGAGAAGTAGACCTCGAACACCGTCTCGAACGCCCGCCAGTGGCTGTCGTTCTTCACGAGGGTGGCGGCCAGCGCGTACTTGAGGGCCTCGCGGTCCTCGAGCGGGATGTGGCGCACCGCCTCCATCGCGTCGATGTTCTCGCTGAGGCTCACCGGGATCCCGGCCGCGCGCAGCTCGCCGATGAAGCCCGAGAGCAGCTCGAGCATGGGTGAGATGGACGTGTCGGTCACCGGTCCCCCGAAGTGGTGGTCAGGCCTGCGGCTGGAACGTCGCGGTGTTCGACGAGAACTCCTTGATGGCCTTCTCGATGTCGCTGCGGTACTTGAGCAGGATGTTGATGGTCTCGGTGGCGTCGGTCTCGGTGATCTGCGCGATGTTCAACAGCATCAGCGTGTTGGCCCAGTCGAGCGTCTCGGACACCGACGGCGCCTTCTTCAGCTCGAGCTGGCGGATCGAGCGCACGATGCGGGCGACCTGGTCGGCGAGGCTGTCGGTGATCCCCGGCACCTTGGTGAGCACGATCTCCTTCTCGCGCTCCATGTCGGGGTAGTCGATGTGCAGGAACAGGCACCGCCGCTTGAGCGCCTCGGAGAGCTCGCGGGTGTTGTTCGAGGTGAGGAACACCATGGGGATCTGGCTGGCGGTGACCGTGCCCAGCTCGGGGATCGACACCTGGTAGTCGGACAGCACCTCGAGCAGGAGCGCCTCGGTCTCGATCTCGACGCGGTCGACCTCGTCGATGAGCAGCACCACCGGATCGGGCGAGCGGATCGCCTCGAGCAGCGGGCGGGTGAGGAGGAAGTCGTCGGAGAAGATGTCCTCTTCGAGGTCGCTCCAGGTGCCGTCGGCGTTGCGCTCGGCCTGGATGCGCAGCAGCTGCTTCTTGTAGTTCCACTCGTAGAGCGCCTTGGACTCGTCGAGCCCCTCGTAGCACTGCAGGCGGATCAGCCGCGCCCCCAGCATCTCGGCCGTGCTCTTCGCCAGCTGGGTCTTGCCGGTGCCGGCCGGGCCCTCCACCAAGATGGGCTTGGCCAGCCGGTCGGCGAGGTAGACGACACCGGCGATGCCCTCATCGGCGAGGTAGTTGGTGCTGCGCAGCCCGTCGCGGACGGTGGCCACGGAGTCGAAGCGGTGATCCATGCGGGCGACCCTAGCGGCGCGCTCCGGGGTCCCTTCAATCCGATGGGGGCCATCTCCAGAACAGAGAGGCGGCCGGGACAGAGGTCAGCCGCGGGTCTGGCCCTCGCCCCGCACCACGTACTTGGCGGTGGTGAGCTCGCGCAGGCCCATGGGGCCGCGGGCGTGGAGCTTCTGGGTCGAGATGCCGATCTCGGCGCCGAACCCGAACTCCTCGCCGTCGACGAAGCGGGTGGACGCGTTGACCACCACGGCCGCGGCGTCGACCTCGGCGACGAAGCGGTCGGCGGCCCGCAGGTCGGTGGTGATGATGGCCTCGGAGTGCCCCGAGCCGTAGGTGCGGACGTGGTCGATGGCCTCGTCGAGCGAGTCGACGACGCGCACCGCCAGCTTCAGGTCGAGGAACTCGGTGCCCCAGTCGGCCTCGGTGGCCTCGCCCATGGTGGGCACGAGGGCCCGAGCCCGCTCGTCGCCCACCAGCTCCACGCCCTCGAGCGCGGCGGCGACGTCGGGCAGGAACCGGTCGGCCACCGCGGCGTGGACCACCAGCGACTCGGCTGCGTTGCACACCGACGGGCGCTGGGTCTTGGCGTTGACCACGATGTCGCGGGCCATGTCGAGGTCGGCCGAGGCGTCGACGACCACGTGGCAGTTGCCGTCGCCGTCGATGACGTAGGGGACGGTGGCGTGCTCGAGGATCGACGCGATGAGCGACGGGCCGCCCCGGGGGATCAGGCAGTCGATGGCGTCGCGCAGGCGCATGAACTCGACGGCGGCCTCGCGGCTGGTGTCGTCGACGAGCACCACCGAGTCGGCGGGCAGCCCGGCCTTGGCCACCGCCTCGCGCAGCACCGCGGCGATGGCCCGGTTCGAGTCGATGGCGCCCGACGAGCCGCGCAGGAACGCGGCGTTGCCCGACTTGAGGCAGAGGCCGGCGGCGTCGCTCGTGACGTTGGGACGGTTCTCGTAGATGATGGCGACGACGCCGAGTGGGACCCGCACCCGGCTGATGCGCAGGCCGTTGGGGCGGACCCACCCGTCGAGCACCTCGCCCACCGGGTCGGGCAGGGCCGCCACCTGGCGCAGCCCCGAGGCCATGCCGTCGATCTTGGCGGTGGTGAGGCGCAGCCGGTCGATGACGGTGGCGGTGGCCCCGGCCGCCTCGGCGCGGGCCACGTCGATGGCGTTGGCGGCCAGCAGCTCGTCGGCCCGGGCGACCAGCAGGTCGGCGGCGGCGAGCAGGGCGGCGTCCTTGGTGGCCGTCGACGCGGTGGCCAGCTCGCGGGAGGCGGCGCGGACCCGGCGGCCGAGCTCGGGGAGGGGGACGGAGGCGTCGGTCACGGCCCGAGGGTACCGCCGGACCGCCGAGGCCGACCACGGCGGTCGCGTCGGCTCCGACGGCGGCGATACTGGGGAGATGACGTCCTCGCTCCCCGACCGGCCCCGCCTCCCGGCCGTCGCCCGGGCCTCGCTGTCGCCGGTGGCGCTGGGCGGCGCCGCGGTCGGGGCGGTCGTGGCGTTGGTGGCCGACGCGGGGCTGGCGGGCCTGGTCGTGCTCACCCCGGCGGGAGGCGCGGCGGGCGCCGGCGCGGTGCTGTGGCAGGCCCGCCGACGCACAGGCCGGCCGCTGCTGCGCGAGCGCATCGACCCGTTCGCGGTGGGCGAGCCGTGGCGCCACCACGTGCGGGGGGCGCTGCAGGCCCGCAACCGGTTCGACGAGGCCGTGCGGGCCGTGCCGTCGGGCCCGCTGCGCGAGCGCCTCGCCGAGCTGCGCGCCACGGTCGACGACGGGGTGCGCGAGACCTGGGAGGTGGCCAAGCGGGCCCAGGCCGTCGCCGACGCCCGCAAGCGCGTCGACGCCGCCAAGCTGCGCAGGCGCCTCGCCGAGCTGGGCCCGGGCGACACCGCGGCCGGGGAGCTGACCCCGGGCGCCACCCCGACCGACCAGTCCGACCCCACCGGCCCGACGACCACCGACCCGGCCCTCGTCGCGTCTGACCCCGCCGATCCTGACCCCGCCGGTGACGACCCGGTCAGCGGGCTGCTCCCCAGCGCCGATCCGTTCGGCGAGGCCGTCGACCCCGGCCGGGCCACGCGCGCCGCGCTCGAGTCGCAGCTCGCCACGGTCGACCGCCTCGACCGCCTCGTGGCCGAGACCCGCGCCCGACTCGATCTGCTCGAAGCGCGGCTCACCGAGGCCGTCACCCGGGCCATCGAGGTCGGGGCGGTGGCGGGCGCCGACGCCGACCTCTCGCGTTTGGGATCCGACCTCGGCGGCGTGGTCGACGAGCTCGAAGCCCTGCGACGGGCCCTCGCCGACACCGACGACGCCGACCGCCACTGAGCGGCCGGATCGGACCAGCTGCTCGTGCCGACCAACCATCGAACGGGGGTCGGCGGACGCTCAGTCGGCGGGCGCGATGTCGTTGAGCGACCGGTACCCGGGC
>DATHSN010000310.1:0-5001 GCA_035464115.1 Acidimicrobiales bacterium
GGTCATGGACCGCGCCGACGCCGAGGGGCTCGGTCGTGACGATCCCGGCGCCCACCTGCCCGAGCGCACCATGGAGGCGGCCAAGGCGGGCAATGGCGCCGACGTGGTGGTCATCGGCGACCGCTCCACCGCCTGGTACTCGGGGGCGCCCGTGTCGGCGCCGGCGATCCTGCCCGCGTTCGGCGACACGGTGGCGCGGCCCGCGGTGCGGGGCCGGGTGGCCGAGGTGCTCGAGGGCGTGGTCGCCGGCCAGCAGGTCGGCTTCGACGAGATCGTGACCTTGTTCGGGGCCCGCGGCCCCGAGGTGCTCGCGGTCGGCGAGGTGGCCGACCAGCTGCGGCGCGACACGGTGGGCGATGACGTCACCTACGTGGCCAACCGCAACATCAACTACACCAACGTCTGCACGTTCAAGTGCCGGTTCTGCGGGTTCTCGAAGGGTCCGCTGTCGTTGAACCTGCGGGGCACGCCCTATCTGCTCACCGTCGACGAGGTGCAGCGCCGCGTCGTCGAGGGGGTCGAGCGCGGCGCCACCGAGGTGTGCCTGCAGGGCGGCATCCACCCCGACTTCGACGGCGACTACTACGTCGACCTGTGCCGGGCGGTCACCGAGGCGGCGCCCGGGATCCACGTGCACGGGTTCACCGCGCTCGAGGTCACCGAGGGGGCCCGCCGGCTCGGGGAGCCCCTGGCCGACTACCTGCGACGGCTCATGGACGTGGGGTTGCGGTCGTTGCCGGGCACCGCGGCCGAGATCCTCGACGACCCGGTCCGCGAGATCCTGTGCCCCGACAAGATCACCACCGACGAGTGGCTGTTCGCCCACCGCACCGCCCACGAGGTGGGCCTGCGGTCCAACGTCACCATCATGTTCGGCGCGGTGGAGGGCGTGGAGAGCTGGGCCCGCCACCTGCTCGTCACGCGCGACCTGCAGGCTCAGACCGGTGGGTTCACCGAGTTCGTCGGCCTGCCGTTCGTGCACATGGCGTCACCGATCTACCTGCAGCGCAAGGCCCGCCGGGGCCCCACGTTCCGCGAGGTGCTGCTGATGCACGCGGTGGCCCGCATCGCCTACCGGGGCCTGATCGACCACGTGCAGGCCAGCTGGGTGAAGATCGGGGTCGAGGGCGTGCGCCAGATGCTGCGCTCGGGATGCGACGATCTGGGCGGCACCCTCATCGACGAGAACATCTCGCGGGCGGCCGGGGCCGAGCACGGCCAGCATCTCACCCCCGACGACTTCGCCGACATCGTCGAGCCCTTGGGGCGACGGCTGCGCCAGCGGACCACGCTCTACGGCGATCCCGTTCGCGACGCCTCCGTGGCGGTGCCGGTGGCGGGGAGCTGAAGCGGGTCAGGCCGCGACGTGGGGTGAGGCGTCGACCAGCTCGCTCGTGACCTCGGCGAGCTCGTTCCAGAGCCGCCGGATCTCGGCGTCGTGGGCGCGGGCCTCTCGGGGCCAGCCCTGGCGGAGCGCTTCTTCGCGCTGCGCTTCCTCTTCGATGATCTGCAGCTCGATGCCGGTGACGGCGAACTCCGGGCAGCGGTAGCGGGTCATGGTGGGGGACTGCCCGGCTCGGGCGGCCCCGAAACCCGGATCACCCCGCGCGGGGCGGGGCGCTGCCGAGCGGGATGGCGCCGTCGATCCGCTCGGACGGCGGGCCTGCGGTCGGCGCGCGGGTGGTGGCGCGCAGCCGCTCGAGGCGGACCAGCTCGGCGAGGCCGACCCCGCTCGGCGGTTCGGGGTCGACCCACGGGGCTGGTGGGATCCGCCACCGGTGCAGCTCGGCTTCGAGCAGCGCGCCGGCGGTGGTGCCGCCGACGAGGGCGACGGTGCGCACCTCGGCGGCGCGGAACGTGGGCCCGTGGGCCGCCTCGGTGGCGGTGGGGCGCCGGAGGTGGTGCGCCAGCTCGTGGGCGAGGGTGAGCGGGGTGCACCCGGCGGGGGCGAGCACGAGCGAGGTCCCGTCGGACCACGAGCGGCGGGAGTCGGACCGACCGGGTCGCAGGTGCGGGGGCGCCACGCCGAACCCGATCCACCAGGGGTGGGCGACCACCCGGTCGAGCAACGCCACCAGGTCGGCCCAGGGCCAGCGCTCGTCGACGAGGGTGCCGCCGAGCGCCGCGGTCTCGGCGTCGTAGCAGCGCTGGCGGTGGCGGTCGACGGCGCCGGTCACGAGCCGAGCGCGCCGTGGGGGCCCGACGGCACCCCTCGGCCGGTGTGGAGGTCGGCCCGCTCGCCGGCGACCCGGCCCCGGTCGGCGGCGGTGGCGCTGAGCGCGGCGGCGGGGTCGAGGCGCCCGACGCGCCCGTAGCGCGACGCGATGAAGTCGTCGGCCGCGGCGCGGCGATCGGCGAGGACCAGCGCCACCGAGGAGGTGCCCGCGGCGGGCTCGGGGGCGTCGCGCACGGCCGAGGCCATGTGCTCGGTGAGGCGCTCACCGACGCGGTGGGCGAACCCGAACAGGAAGCTCCGCCGGAACTCGACGCCGGTGTGGCCGCGGGGCACCGCCTCGGCGGCGGCGGCCCGGGTGGCCTGGACCAGGAGCGACGTGTAGAGCAGCTCGACGCGCTCCACGTCGGAGGCGTGGCCGACGAGGTGGCCGCGGCGTCCGTCGGCGCGCACCGAGGTGAGCAGCCGGCAGTCGAGGGCGTCGGCGACCACGCCGAGCAGGGCCAGCCGGGCCCGGACGTACTGGCCCCGGCCCAGCTCGACGTCGGCCTCGACGATGCGTCGGTCCTCGGGGCGAGGTCCTGACACGGCGGCCTCGTCGACCCGGTGGCGGGCCATCAGCTCGGCGGCCTTGGCGGCGAAGGTCTCGGCCTCGGAGGGGAAGGGGGTGCGCTCGGCCTGGTCGAGCAGGGCCCGGATGCGGCGCAGGACGGTGTCGGAGGCGGTGGTGGACATGGGTGGCTCCCGGACGGGGGCGGACGGCGGGGGGCGGGCCGGCCGGTGGAGCCGCGTCGCCCGAGTGGGTCGAGCGTAGAGGGGGCCAGTGACAGTGACGGGTTGGCCTCCGGTCGCCGGGCGCCCTAGAGTTCGATCATTGAACGGCGCGGGGGCGTCGGCGGGGGAGGAGCGCAGGTGGACGAGCCGACGACGGTGGCACCCCGACCCGGCCTGGTGGTGGGCCTGTCGAGCCTGGCCGTGCTCGCCGTGTTCCTCGACACCACGGTGCTGTTCGTGGCGTTCCCCGATCTCGTCGCCGACTTCTCCGACGTGGCCCCGACCAGCCTGTCGTGGGTCCTCAACGCCTACACGATCGTGTTCGCGGCGTTGCTGGTGCCCGCCGGCCGCCTCGTCGACCGGTTGGGTCGCAAGCGCACGTTCCTCCTCGGTCTCGTCACCTTCACCGTGGCCTCGGTGGTGTGCGCGCTCGCCCCGAACGTGCCGCTGCTCATCGTCGCCCGGGCCGCCCAGGCTGCGGGCGGCTCGCTGCTGATCCCCGGCTCGCTGGCGCTCGTGTTGGCGGCCGTGCCCCGCGAGCGCCTGCCCGTGGCGGTGGCGGTGTGGGGCGCAGCCGGGGCGTTCGCCGGCGCCGTCGGACCGACCCTCGGTGCCGCCATCGTCGAGCTGGGTGGGTGGCGGTGGGTGTTCGTGATCAACCTGCCCATCGGCGTGGCCACGTGGGTCGCCGGCCGCCGGGTGTTCGCCGAGTCGACCGAGCTCACGGACGATCGGGTCGGCACGCCGCTCGGGGTCCTGCTCATCATGGCGCCGGCCGCGCTGATCAGCCTCGGCGTGGTGCAGTCCGAGACGTGGGGGTGGACCGACGCCCGCACCGTCGCCGCCCTGGTGGGTGGTGCTCTGCTGCTGGCGGCGTTCGTCGCCCACCAGCAGCGCAGCGCCGCCCCGGTGCTCGACCTCTCGCTGTTCGCCTCGGTCGACTTCCGCTGGGCCAACGCGGCCACGATCGCGTTCGGCGTGGCGTTCTCGGCCATGTTCTTGTCCTCGGTGCTGTTCCTCACCGAGGTCTGGGGCTGGTCGACCCTGAAGGCGGGCCTGGCGATCACGCCCGGGCCCGCGCTGGTCGTCGTGCTCGCCCGGCCGGTGGGACAGCTCGCCGCCCGCATCGGCCAGCGACCGCTGCTGCTCACCGGTGGGGTGCTGTTCGCCATCGGTGGCCTGTGGCGGTGGCTGCTCCTCGACGCCACGCCCGACTACGTCGGCGACTACCTGCCCTCGATGCTGTTCACCGGGCTCGGCGTGGTGTGCTGCCTGCCGCAGCTGTCGAGCGTCGCCGCCCAGTCGCTGCCGCCCCACCGGTTCGGGGTCGGCTCCTCGGTGAACCAGGCGGTCCGCCAGCTCGGCCAGACGTTCGGCGTGGCCCTGGTCATCGGGTTCGTCAGCGGGGTCGTCTCGCTCGACGAAGCGCTGGCCGCGTTCGACCGGGTCTGGGTGCTCCTCATCGTCGGTGGGCTCGCCACCTCGCTGCTGTCGCTGCCGATCACCCCCCGGGCGCGCCGCGCCGGCGCGGTGGCGCCCGCCCCCGCGGCCGGCCACTAGGAGGGCTCGGATGCGACGCGTCAGCCACGCCGACACCCACTGCTCGGTGGCCCGCGCGGTCGACGTCGTGGGCGACCCGTGGACGATGCTCGTCGTGCGCGAGGCGTTCTTCGGCACGGTGCGGTTCGAGGCGTTCCAGCGGGCGCTCGGCATCCCCCGGGCCACGCTGTCGAGCCGCCTCGACCTGTTGGTGGACCGGGGGGTGCTCGAGCGT
The DNA here is from genome assembly GCA_035464115.1 of Acidimicrobiales bacterium. Classification (GTDB taxonomy): domain Bacteria; phylum Actinomycetota; class Acidimicrobiia; order Acidimicrobiales; family SKKL01; genus DATHSN01. The sequence continues at coordinate 4,722 of DATHSN010000310.1, forward strand.
CGCCCCGACCCCGAGCGAGCCGACCGAGCCACGTACCACCTCACCGCCAAGGGGCGAGACCTGCGGCCCGTGCTGCTCGCGCTGATGCAGTGGGGCGACCGCTGGGGCGGCCTCGACGATCCCCCCGTGGTGCTCGAGGAGGAGGGGACGGGCCGGCGCATCCAGCCGGTGCTCGTCGACGCCGAGACCGGCGTCCCCCTGGCCGATCTCCCCGTGCGGGCGGTGCGCCGCCCCCGTCCCGAGCCGCCACAGGCTCCGCGGTGACCTGTCGGCGGGGGTT